>URRN01000067.1 GCA_900550185.1 uncultured Collinsella sp. | reverse complement strand
CAAACATCGCTTGAGTACGAAGCCGCATAGCCGGCTCCGCGCAACTCAGTGCATTGCAGAGCCCCCGGAATGTGATTCGTTCGCGTTCCGGGGGCTTTTTGCTGCCGCGAGGATGCGGCCGAACGATGCGCTCGGGTTAAATCGGATCTTATATTTCGCATGCGCTTTATATGGCTCCATTTTTGGGTACAGTGTTGTCCCGATATTGAGCTTGGGGGATATATGAAAGATGAGACGATGGGCCAAGAGGATGCGGCCCAAGATGCAGAAGCGTGTGCCGAGGCCCTGGAGAGCCTAGACCAGATCACACTAGACGAGCTCTCGTTTAGCGATTCGGCCGTCGACGCGCAGGACGAGGCACACGAAGGCACCGAGGACGAAAACAGCGACGCCAAAGACGCTCCTGACGAAGCCGAAGCCGAAGAGGACGATAGCGAGGCCGACGACCAACCCGAATCCGACACGAGCGAGGAAACCATCTTGCTCGACAGCTTGCCGGCCGAGGATTCGCTGACCCGCGAGCTCCCCGGCCTAGGCTCTGCTCCTGTCGTCGATGAGACCATCGCCATGGGCGATATTCCCCTGCCGTCCGTTCCCTCGGCACGCGAAGCCGAGGTCCGCCATCGCAAGATGTCGCCAAAGCGCCGCAATCTGATGGTCGCCGGCGTCGTGGCCGTCGCGCTTGTCGCCGGCGGTGCAGGCTATGCTGCCTGGAACGGATATCAACAAGAGCAGGCTGCCGCTGTCGCCGCCAATGCCCACACGATGATGTCGGTGCAGATTGGCGTGCATGCCGCGGGTCTCGACTGCTCAACTGGCTCCAAGATTCCCGTACAGGTGAGCGGGCAGGATTCCGACGGTTCTTCCGTGAGCGAAACGCTCTACGTTGACGAGCATGGTCGCGGCATTAAGCTACTGCCCGGCGATTACACGCTCTCCATTGCTGGATCCCCCATCGCGGAAGACGGCACCATCTACACTGTCCCGACTACCAAGGCGCAGGTCACCATTAAGAGCGATGGGCAGGATTTGAGTGCCCAGGCCACCTTTAAGCTCAAGGTGCCTTCGGCCGACACGGTAACTGACGACCAGATCGATACCGCCGCCAAGTATGCCGAGGAAGGCGGGGTGAATTCCGCCGCGGTCGCAAAGGTACTCCAGCAGGCGGCAACCGCGCGACGCGACGCCGCAACCAACGCCGTGAGCTCCCGCAAGGCGCAGGCGGCCCGCGACGCCGATGCTCGACATAAAGCAACGGACCTGTATCAGCTCGATATTCCGGTTGAGTGGTACGGCAAAGTCGCGACTTGGCAAAACGGCAGCACGCTGTGCATCTATCTGGGCGATGACACCAATACGCCAATCGTGACGCTTGTCGCGGTGCGCGAGGGAGAGAGCTTTACGCCCGATGAGGGCGATACGGTTTTGGGTGCGGCCAATCTAGGCAACGGTTATACCGTCTACGCTAGCGGTCCTGTCTATCCGTATGTAATCCCGCAAACCATCAACGGGCGCACGCAGAACCCCGTGTCAACCTACCCCATGGACACGGCCATTGAGCTTGTCGAGCTTACGACCGGCAACCGCTACACCTATAGCCAGATCAAGAACGTACTGGTCGGCAAAGACGGCAAAGCCGACGCCGCGACCAAACTCGAGACCGACTACCTCGCCCAGATTCTCCTGCCAAGCATCAAGGCCCAGGACTAGCCGGGCGCATCATGGTGCTCCCCAACCGTGATGAAGGGGCCAGGAGGTCCTGGCCCCACAGATCCGTAGATGGTTAGGCAAGGAGCCACTTCCATGCGGGAACAACGTGTACCACACCGTGCTCGCATGGAATATCGGCCTGCTCATCCATGGTAACGATTGCCGACTCGCCAAGATCGAACTGGGCCATCGAGGCATCAAGCGCGGCAATTTCGCGCTCGCGCGTTTTCTCACTTGCCATATCCACGCTCACCTGAATCAGGCTATAAGCCCGCATGAGAAGTGCGTCCCCAGCCACAAAGTCCACCTCATGGTTTTTGCTCTTCTCTTTGATCAGCAAGCGGCAGACCGATCCGACCCTCACCGCGGGAGTCCTTCTTCTTAGCGCGTTGAACACTGCGGTCTCGAGCCTCTGGCCCTGGTCCAATGCCGATGCGGGAGAGAATGCTCCAAACATCGCAGGATCGACAGCGTAGACCTTAGACGCAGACCGCATGTTATTTGCCAGTGAACGCGTGAACTCTGGCACGGAGAACAGCAGGTAGGCATCCTCATAATACTCAAGTAAGTCACTGAGCGAATTACGACTGACGGGTATCTGCCTGCTCTTGAACTCGTTGTACACTTTGTTCACCGACAGCTCTCGTCCCGAAGATGCCATACACCGCGTCAGGAACAGAGATGCCAGGCGAGGGTTCTTGACGTCGTAACGTTCAACGACGTCCATGGCGACCGTTCGCGAAGCATATTCCTGTAGCAGCTGAATCGCGTCTGCGGGCGTCTGCTCAAGTGTCGCGATGAATCCCCCTCGTTCAAGATATCCGATCAGATGATGTCGAAGCAGCGCTGCATCGCTTGGGGAAAAGGTCGCATCTGGCTCGAAAACGCTCCCCGTCTTATATCGAACGTATTCCGAAAAACTCAACGGAAAAAGCTCTCGTATAAGAGAACGACCCCTGAACTCGCTCTTAAGTTCTGAGGACAGCATCTTAGAAGAAGATCCCGTCACACAGACGGTCGCTTTCTCCGTATCGACTACACGCCGCAGAAACGCACCCCATTCGGGAATTTCCTGGATCTCGTCAAAGAAAATGTAAGCGCCCTCGGTTCGAGCAGCAGGATGCAGCGCATAGAACGTGTCAAGCACGTCCGCCAGCAGCGATGGCTCATACGGGCGCAAGCGCTCGTCCTCAAAATTAAAGTAAAGCATCCGGTCAAGCTCGACGCCCCGGCCCTGAAGCCGCTGCATCTCCTGATACAGGCGATACGTCTTTCCACAACGGCGGGCCCCCACAACCACATTTACGATGTTGTCGCGCTTTGGCTCCTGTGGGTTTCCCAGATCAAGGTCTCGCTCAAAGACCTGCGGAACCCCCTGCTGTTCAAAGTCCTTTATTTTCTGGGCGATCAAGTCGTTGAATGCCATGATTCTCCAATCTTGCTCTCTTGCTAATCAAGATTATATCCACTCTTGATTAGCAAGAGAGCAAGATTGCGTGTAACTTGATTAGCAGCTAATCAAGTTTTTCTGCTGCCAAGCATCAATGCCCAGAGCTAGTCGCCCGCGACACCCAGGACAGTCTTTTTGGGACGGAGCTCTTTTAGCTACTTTAACGCCACGGGTCAGCTTCGAACATTGGCTCGCGCTCGGGGCGTCGGTCGCTGTAGGGGTCGTAACCGTCATCGTCCTCGTTCTCGGCACGGATGTAGGGGTCGCGCGGCTTGGGCGCCGGTTTAGGCGCAGGCTTAGGTGCGGCGGGTGCCGCCTCAGCCACCGGTGCGTTCGTCTTGTTCTCGTCTTTCATCTGCATATCTCCTTGCCGTGCAATTGTGTTCAACACCATCGATTGTCGCACGAAAAAGGGCGGCGGACCCAATTGGATCCGCCGCCCTTGGCGTTTAGAGACGGCTAGTAGTTTTTAAGGCATGGCCCAAAATCTACTCGGCGTCGGGGACCTCGTAGGTGGCCGCCGGCGTGTTGTCGCACACGACGGTAAAGCCGCCGTCCTTGTCGACATCGACCGTCACCTGATCGCCCTCGCGCACCGTACCGTCGATGATAGCGGCGGCAATGGCATCCACGACCTCGCGCTGCACGAGACGCTTGAGCGGACGGGCACCAAAGACCGGGTCCAGGCCGCCCACGGCGAGCATCTGCTTGGCCGCCGGGGTGATGGCAAGCGTCATGCGCTCCTTGGCCAGACGCGCGCGGACGTCGGCGAGCTGGATGTCGACGATCTTCTCGATCTGCGCCATGCCGAGCGGATGGAACACCACGATATCGTCGATACGGTTGAGGAACTCGGGGCGGAAGGTTTGAGCCATGGCCCCGTCAACCTGATGGCGCATCTCCTCCTCGTCCTTGCCGGACAGATCGGCGATAGCCTTGGAGCCCACGTTGGACGTCATGATGATAATCGTGTTCTTGAAGGACACTTGGCGACCCTGACCGTCGGTCAAACGGCCGTCGTCGAGCACCTGCAGCAGCACGTTAAAGACATCCGGATGAGCCTTCTCCATCTCGTCGAGCAAGATCACGGAGTACGGACGACGGCGCACGGCCTCGGTGAGCTGGCCGCCCTCGTCGTAGCCCACGTATCCCGGGGGCGCACCGATCAGACGCTGGACGCTGAACTTCTCCATGTACTCGGACATGTCGATACGCACGAGCGCGCGCTCGTCATCGAACAGGCACTCGGCCAGCGCCTTGGCGAGCTCGGTCTTGCCTACGCCGGTGGGGCCCAGGAAGAAGAAGCTGCCGATGGGCTTGTCTGGGTCGGAGAGACCCGCACGGCTGCGACGCACGGCCGCGGCTACAGCGGAGACGGCCTCGTCCTGACCGATAACGCGCTTATGCAGCTCGCCCTCCAAGCCCTTCAACTTGTCGAGCTCGCCCTGCATCATCTTGGACACGGGCACACCGGTCCAGGCGCTCACGACCTCGGCGATCTCGTCGGAGGTCACCTGTTCGTTGAGGCCCTCGCCGTCCTGCTGCTTTTGCGCCTCGAGCGCAGCCTCGGAATCCTGAATCTGCTGCTGCAGACCCGGGATCACAGAATAGCGAAGCTCGGACGCACGGCCCAGATCGCCGTTGCGCGTCGCGCGCTCCTCTTCGCTCTTGGCCGCGTCAAGCTGGCCCTTAAGCTCCTGCACGTGGTCGATGGCGTTCTTTTGGTTGAGCCAGCCGGCCTTTTGCACGTTGAGCTTTTCCTGGACTTCGGCAATCTCTTGGCGCAGAGCCTCCAAACGCTCCTTAGAGGCGTCGTCGGTCTCTTTCATGAGCGCCTGTTCCTCGATCTGCAGCTGGGTGAGCTGACGCGTGGTGGCGTCGATCTCGACCGGCATGCTGTCGAGTTCCATGCGCAGGCGGCTCGCGGCCTCATCGACCAGGTCGATAGCCTTGTCGGGCAGGAAGCGGTCGGCGATGTAGCGGTCGGAGAGGTCGGCGGCAGCCACGAGCGCGCTATCGGTGATGTGTACGCCGTGGAAGATCTCGTACTTCTCCTTCAGGCCACGCAGGATTGAAATGGTGTCCTCGACGGTAGGCTCGCTGACCATCACGGTCTGGAAACGACGGGCGAGCGCCGCGTCCTTCTCGATGTACTTGCGGTACTCGTCGAGCGTGGTCGCGCCGATCGCGTGCAGGTCGCCACGAGCGAGCGCCGGTTTGAGGATGTTGCCGGCGTCCATGGAGCCCTCGGTGGCACCCGCGCCCACGATGGTATGGAGCTCATCGATGAACAGGATGACCTTGCCTTCGGATTTTTGCACTTCCTTGAGCACGGCCTTCAAGCGGTCCTCGAACTCGCCGCGGTACTTGGCGCCGGCGACCAGCGCGCTCATGTCGAGCTCGATGAGGTCGCGGTCGCGCAGGGTGCTCGGCACGTCGCCGGCCACGATACGCTGAGCGATGCCCTCGACGATAGCCGTTTTACCGACGCCCGGCTCACCGATGAGCACGGGGTTGTTCTTGGTGCGACGGGACAGGACCTGGATGGTACGACGGATCTCGTCCGTACGGCCGATGACAGGGTCGAGCTTGCCGGCGCGGGCAAGGTCGCAGATGTTGCGGCCGTACTGTTCCAGCGCCTCAAACTGGGTCTTGTCCTCGGCAGACGTCACGCGGTCATCGCCGCGCAGTTCCTCGTAGACCTGCTCGATGCGCTCCTTGGTGACGCCGGCGTCGCGCAGCACACGACCGGCCTCGCCCTTGTCCTCGGCAAGCGCCATCAGCAGATGCTCGGTCACCACAAAGCTGTCTCCCATCTTGGTGGCCTTTTTCTCGGCCTTCTCGATCACGCGAACGAGCTCGTTGGACAGGCCCATCTGCTGACCCTCGCCCGACACCTTGGGCGCATGGTCGATGGCATCTTGTGTGGAGCGTGCGAGCTGAGCCGGGTCGGCACCGATGCGCTCGATAATCACGGAGATATTGCGCTCGCCGGCACCGAGCAGGGCAGACAGCAGGTGAATCGGCTCCACCGCGCCGGCCTGCGCGTCGGCAGCCGTGCTCATGGCGGTCTGTAGCGCCTCACGCGACGTCATTGCTAGCTTATCGATTCTCATGGAATCACCTCTCTTGGGGCGGCCGCCCTACGGGGCGGCTTCACGTTGTTCGAGAAGTATTGTTGCCAGCTTTGTACGATCTTATACACAAATCTAAGTCTCTATATATAAGATTTTCTGAGTGATTGATGGATAGGGTACTGAGATGTCAGCCCGCCGCTGCCCAGGCGCGCTACCGTCTCGATCTGTAACATCTAGCAGCCATTTTTGATCCTAGATGTTACAGATCGAGAGAAAATGACCAGCGGCAACCGTTTGTCTCGATCTGTAACATCTACTCGGCAAATTAGGGTCTAACTGTTACAGATCGAGACGAACAGAAAACACCCGGATCAAAAATCTAAATCTGTAACACCAGGCCCACTTTTAGCGGCCAAGATGTTACAGATCGAGACAGACCGAAAACCACCACAAAGAGGACAGGCACCTTTGTGGTGGTCGCGGTCTCTACTCCTTCGCCGAACCCGTACTTCCCGATTCGACGGTCCAGGGCATCTCATCCTCGAACAGCCATGTACGGGCAGACCCACTATCGCGTGCAGTCTGCGGGTCAGGCAAGCAGGTCTGTTTATAGGCATCTTGGATACACTGACCCATAAAATCGTTGAGCTCGGTCTGGTCGCCCTCCATGACATAGGCGACATCGCCGTCCATGATGTAGATGCCCGGACCCTCATTGCCCTCGTAGCCCGGATCGTACGAGACATCACATAACTTTGCGCCGTTTGCAGTGTCCAGCTCGATGGACGAGTGGCATCCGCCAACCATGTCGTTCGCTTTTGCCCGATAGGACGCATATCCGTACCAACGCTTAAATGTTTTGCCCTTGAGTAGCTCGGACGCCCTATCGATCAGGCTTGCATCCGTGGTATAGCGCATGGCCCCAAGCTGAATACGCGGATAATTGCTAATACCCAGCACAGCCGGCTGCTCATCAAAATCAACGGTAATGGTCTCGGGCTTGTCGTCGCCGGTCAGAAGTTCGACAGATTGAGTCACAGGCTTGACCACCGGCTCAGTCACCGCAGCAGGTAGAAATGCCATACCGACAGCGCCCGCGCCAACCACAGCGATCGCAAGCGCCAAGACAATCAATCCAATACGGGCAGAACGGCTCACGGCAAAACACCCCACAATGCAAACCTTCGCCACCTGCACTAATGATACCGCCAGCTAACACTATTACCAAAAGAAGCCGCGCGCTCCTCACCACCACAAAGGGGACAGGCACCTTTGTGGTGGTTTTCGACGCTAACGGTCGACCATCTCGCGCCATGAGATTAAACTTGAATTGTTCTCTGAACATATCCATTTCTGCCTATCCTCAACAGATCTTTGTCTCGAGGAGCGCATATGAAGCCGCCTCATTCCACCGGTCGCAACGTCATCGCCATTCTCGCCATACCCATCGTGATGCTCTTCCTTATCGTCATCACGCCCTTTTCCCTTGGTATCACCTCGCCCTTCGATTTATGCGGAATGGTCGACGCCGGCTCGCGTGCCACCTCGCTCTCCTTTATCTGTCGCGGCGTGTTTTACGAAGATGGAATTCCCACCGGAAGTTGGCAGTCAAAGTTGCCACTGCTCGGTCAGATCGACGGATGCTCCCCCTATTTCTGCCTTGGACCTCAGGCGCTAAACTATCTAATCGACGACCAGCCACTCAACTCCATCACCCTCGCCTACGACTACGCACCAAACACCGATGAGCGCCACATGAACCAAGTCCTCGACAAGATGCTTGGACAGTGCGGGCTCACCGAGGAGGCCGGTCGAACCATCTATAGCAACCAGAAATTAAAGCGAACAGAACTCCGCCGTGTCGGAAAAATCAAAGGGCGAAACGGGGCCGCCTACTGGGATGCCTGGGCAACACGCGACAAGGGCGAATTCGGACACAGCACCTATATGGTCACTGTCTACACCAAAGACGGAATTAAGGACAATGTTGACGATTTCGCGTCATCCAAACTCGGCACCCCCAAAACAACCAAACCCGCCAGCCCAGATGAAATTCTGTAGAGCCGCCCATTAACATGCCGCTCAACGATCACAACAGCATCGAGCTCGTCCCCACCACCACAAAGGTGCCTGCCCCCTTTGTGGTGGTTTTCAACAAAAAGAAGCCGCCCCGATAACAGAGGCGGCATCAAGCAAGTCTATTTATTAGCGTCCCTCAAGACCCAACGAGAACGCAGAAATGTAGCCCGGGGCTTACCCTTTCCCGAACGCGGCCCTCGCGAAGCGCGTGAGCGGGCGGGAAAGGGTAAGCCCCGGGCGGACAATTAAGTGCGCTACTCGGCAGCGGCCTTGAACTTGTTGTAGTTGATCAGGCAGCCGGCCTTGACGATGGCACGCTCCTCTGCCGTCATATCGGCAATGTAGAGCACAATCTGCTCGACCGCACCATCGGCGCGCACCACGTAGGCGGCGATGTCCTTTAGGTCGCCATCGAGCGCGGCGCGGATACCCGGCACAAAGACGTAGTCTCCCACCTCAAAGTTGGGCTCGGCCTCCATCTGGAAGGGCACCATGCCCCAGTTCATCACGTTGGAGCGATAGCGCTTGGTGGCGTACTCGTGAACGATGTTGGCCAGGCCGCCGATCACGCGCTGGCAGCTCGCGGCCTGCTCGCGGGCAGAACCGTCGCCCGGCTTCTTGGCATAGAGCATGGAGCCGTACTCGGTCGCCTTGGCATCGGCCGCGACACCCGCGCCAGCCAGTGCCTCAAACACGCCGGCAAGCTCGGCATCGAGCGCCGCCAGGTCACCCGCGGCCTCGCCGGCCACGCGACGCTTCTCCACGGCGTCGACCTCCTTGGAACGACCCACGTAGGCCGGATCGCGGCGGCTCAGCGTAAACTCGGCCAGACCCAGCGGGTTGGAGCGGAAGGAACTCGTCTCGCCCGAGGGAATGAGCTCGTCGGTCGTGGTGACCGGGTCCATGATCTTGGAGCACACCTTAAGCAGGATGTCGTCGCCGAGCGGCTCCATCGCGGGCCACGGCTTGATGTTGGGGCCCTCAACCAGCTCGTCGGCAGGCTCCGCCTTGCCAAAGCCCCAGTACACGCGCTTCTTGTAAGGAGCGTCGTCAAAGGTGTACTCGCAGGCCTCGTCCCAAGTCTCCTCGGGCAGGTCGGTCGCCGGCGTCAGGACGCCGCCGTTGGCAGCCGTCGCCGCAATGGAGCGGGCGTCCATCAGGGCCACGGCACTCAGCTGGCCATTACCCGGCTTGGAACCCTCGCGGTTGGGGAAATTGCGCGTGGTGTGGCGGATGGACAGGCCGTTGTTGGCAGGCGTGTCGCCGGCGCCAAAGCACGGGCCGCAGAACGCCGTGCGCACGATCGCGCCGGCCTCCATAAGGTCGTAGATATAGCCGCGACGCGTGAGTTCGAGCGCCACGGGCTGGCTCGTGGGATAGACCGACAGCGAGAACTCGCCGCAGCCGGTGTTGGCGCCCTTGAGCACGCGGGCAGCCTGGACCACGGAGTCGTAGTTGCCGCCCGAGCAGCCGGCGATAACGCCCTGCTGCACGTGCAGTTTGCCGTCGACGATCTTGTCGAGCAGGCTAAAGTGCGTCTTACCCTCGCCGATCTTGGCGGCCTCGAGCTCCACCTCGTGAAGGATGTCCTCGAGGTTCTCATTGAGCTCGTCGATCTCAAAGCCGTTGGAAGGATGGAACGGCAGCGCGATCATGGGCTTGATGCTCGACAGGTCGACCTCGACGCAGCCGTCGTAGTAGGCGACATCGGCGGGCTTGAGCTCGCGGTAGTCGTCGCCGCGGCCGTGCATGGTCAGGAATGTGTGCGTGTCCTCGTCGGTGGCCCAGATGCTCGACAGGCAGGTGGTCTCGGTGGTCATGACATCGACGCCGTTGCGGTAATCGGTCGTCATGCTCGCGATGCCCGGGCCCACAAACTCCATGACCTTGTTCTTGACGTAGCCCTTGGCAAAGACGGCGCGGATGATGGCGAGCGCCACATCGTGCGGGCCGACGCCGGGGCGCGGGGCGCCCGTGAGGTAAATGGCGACGACACCGGGATAGGCAACGTCGTAGGTGTCACGCAGCAGCTGCTTTGCCAGCTCGCCGCCGCCCTCGCCCACGGCCATGGTGCCCAGGGCGCCGTAGCGGGTGTGCGAGTCGGAGCCCAGGATCATCTTGCCGCA
>URRN01000066.1 GCA_900550185.1 uncultured Collinsella sp. | reverse complement strand
GCTCAACGTGCGCTCTGTTGCGGGCGGAGCCGTGGTCTTTATCGCCGTCGTCTCCATTCTTTCGTTGATGGTGCCAGGTACGAGCGACTCGTGCGACCTTATGTTCACGCCGCAAAATCTGTCCGCCTCGGGTGGCTACATTGGTGCGTTTATTGCGAGTGCGCTGCAGAATGCCCTGGGTAAGCCTATCGCGATGGTGGTCCTGTTGGGCCTTGTCGTCGTGGGCTTGGTCATCATCGGCTTTTCGGTGGGCGGCGTTTTGCGCTCTGCTCGCGACCGTGCGGCCGATTTTGCCGAGCGCCGTCGTGCCGATGTTAACGCGAGTCCGTGGGGTGACGATGAGGCCCTGTCGGTGCCCGGCGTTGCCCGTCCTCACCTGAGCATTCTTCGTCAAAAGGGCTCCGATGCTGCCGTGACCACGGTCATGGGCAACGATGTGGACCCGGTTTTGGACGATGACGACGAGGACGAGGATCCGTTTGTCGAAGTGTCCGATGCCGTGGAAGCTGAGCGCGCTAAGACGACGCTGTTGCCGCGCCGCCATGCCAAGAAGGGCAAGGCTGCGCCCAAACTCAATACGAGTGAGCCCGACCCGTCTTGGTCCGAGAGCGAGATTGAGCTCACCGATGGCGATGACGAGGACGACGAGGCTCCGATTGAGACCGCAAAGACAACTTTGCTGCCGCGTCGCCATGCAAAGCGCGACCAGGTAACCGGTCAGCTTTCGATGGAAGACGACCCCGATAAGATCGACGAGTCCGAGCCGCCGTTTGCCGTGAATCCTGTCTCGGCAGCACCTCAGATCCCCGATTTCTTGAAGCATCCCAAGGTTGCCGATGCGCCTGCCTTGAGTGCTGTCGAATCGGCTGCGGCTAGCGATGGGGGAGCGGACGGCGGCGCCGCAGATAACGAGGGCGAAGAAGAGGACGGCCTCAAACTTCCGCCACTTGAGATTCTGCATGCCAACCCGCAGTCGGCTTCCTCCGCGTCTTCTGACAAGGAGCTGGAACAGACTGCCGAGTCGCTTCAGTCCACCTTGCTGGAGTTTGGTCGTAGTGCCCGCGTTGTCGGCTGGATTGCCGGCCCCACGGTCACAACCTTTAAGCTGCAGCCCGGTGAGGGCGAGCGCGTGAGCAAGATTTCGAGCCTTGAGGACGATATCGCGCTGTCGCTTGCTGCTCAGTCCGTGCGTATCTTTGCGCCGATTCCCGGCACCTCGCTCGTTGGTATCGAGATTCCCAATCGCAAGCGTCAGAACGTCAACTTGGGCGACGTGCTGCCCTATGTTAAGGGCGGTCCGCTTGAGCTTGCTATCGGCCGCGATGCAGAGGGCACGCCGGTCGTCGCCGACCTCGCCAAGATGCCCCACCTGCTGATCGCCGGTACCACGGGTTCCGGTAAGTCGGTCATGATCAACTCCATCATCACAACCCTGCTCATGCGCGCCCTTCCCGAGGACGTTCGCCTGATCATGGTCGACCCCAAGCGCGTCGAGCTTGCGGGCTATAACGGCCTGCCGCATCTCTACGTGCCCGTGGTGACCGAGCCCAAGCAGGCGGCCAGTGCGCTGCAGTGGGCCGTGTCCGAGATGGAGCGTCGCCTGAAGGTCTTCGAGCGTCTCAACGTGCGCAAGATTTCGACGTATAACGAAAAGCAGGCCGCCGGCGAGTTTGAGCATTACGATAACCCGCCGCAAAAGATGCCCTACCTGGTCATCATCATCGACGAGCTTTCGGACCTGATGATGGTTGCCGGCAAGGACGTCGAGGCTTCGATTGTGCGTATCGCCCAGCTGGGCCGTGCCGCCGGTATCCACCTTATCGTGGCGACTCAGCGTCCGAGCTCCAACGTGGTGACGGGTCTCATCAAGGCAAACATTACCAACCGTATCGCCTTTAACGTCGCAACGGGCATCGACTCCCGCGTCATCATCGACCAGATGGGTGCCGAAAAGCTCACCGGCTTGGGTGACATGCTGTTCTCAAAGGTCGACTGGGGCAAGCCCCGCCGTATCCAGGGATGCTTTGTCTCGGACGATGAGATCAACGAGATCGTCGAGTTCGTTAAGTCGCAAAGCGAGCCCGACTACCACGAGGAGATTCTGTCTGCCGTGGCGCCTGCTTCCATGTCCATGGCTGGTGGCGGCGGTATTGTTCGCACGGGCGTTGCCGAGCCGCAAGATGACGACCCGCTTATCTGGGAAGCCGCTCATATTGTGGTGGAATCGCAGCTGGGCTCCACATCTGGCCTGCAGCGCCGCCTGAAGGTTGGCTATGCGCGCGCCGGGCGTATTATGGACATGCTGGAAGAAAAGGGTGTCGTCGGACCGCCCGACGGTTCCAAGCCGCGCGAGGTCCTGCTGGATGAAGAAGGCCTTGCCGCGCTGGAATCCGTCGACGCCGAGATGGCACGTGAAGATCGTGAGTTTGGAGGATTCTGATGGCTGCACGCTTTGGTGACATGCTGCTCGAGCAGCGTCGCCGAATGGGCCTTTCCATTCAGCAGGTCGCCAACACCATCAAAATCAGGCCGCAGATCATCGAGTTTTTCGAGACCGGTAATTTTGCATCGATGCCCCCGCGCGGTTATGCCCAGGGCATGATTTCGAGCTACGCACGCTTTTTGGGCCTCAATCCGCGCGAGGTCGTCAATGCCTACTTTGACGATCTGATGGCATACGAACGCGAGACGTCGCAGCAGGGCGGTCGTTTTCAGGACGCCGCCGGCTACGTCAATTCGCGTTCCTCGGTCGACAACGGCCGTTTCCTGATGGTTCAGGGCGGACGTTCGACGCGTTATGGCCAGCGCCCTCAGCAGGCCGGTTATATTACCGAGACGGGTTCGGGCGAGGAGATTCGCTCACAGCGTGACCGGTTCCGCAGTACGCCGATGCCCGAGGACCGTGCACTTCCCGCTGCCCGAGGCGTGGCGCGTGACCCTCGTGCCGGCTACGGCGACGGCGGCTATTCCGATCGCGGTTACCGTGGTGCCTCTACGGGACGCTCTCGCGGTGGCTATGCGGATGCCGATACCACGCAGGTGACGCCGCGTCTTCGCTCTCAATCACAGCCGTATGGCCAGAGCTCTTCGGCTCCGCGTTCGGGCCAGCGTGGCTATCAAGGCCGCGGTGAACTTGCGCCCCGCTCGGGTCAGCGCAGCCTTCAGGGCCAGGGTGGCTATCGCGGCCGTTCCGATAGCAATCGTGGTCGTATGCCTCAGGGAGGCGGCCGCAGCAGTTCCAATCGTGGACGCGGCGGATCACGTACTCCTCAAAACAACGGGCTCGATCCGCGTATCGTCTACGCCGGCATCGGTGCCGTTGCGCTGCTGTTGATTGTGCTCATCGTGGTGCTTCTGCGCGGCTGCGCATCTTCGGCGCCCGAGACCACGCCCGAGACGCCCACTGCTACCAAGACGACGACCAAGAAGTCTTCTAAGAAGACCGAAACGGTCGATGAGGACGATGACACCGATGAGGCGACGGATGAGTCGACTGATTCGGACGCTACCAAGACGACGGCCAAGAAGGAAGAGAACGAGGTTACGAAGGTCAAGGTCTCCGTTGCCAAGGGAAAGACCGCGTGGATTGAGGTCAAGGTTGACGGCAAGTCGGTCTATGGCGCCCAGGCGACTGGCCCCTTTGAGCAGGAGTACACGCCCGAGTCTTCGATCGAGATCACCACGTCCAAGCCTTCCGATGTCACCGTTACCAAGAACGGTGAAAAGGTTCGTTACGATACCAAGACCTCGGGCGTGGCGCGTGTGACGATCACCGTTCCCAAGAAGGAGACGTCTGATTCCGAGAATGGTGAAAGTTCTGATGTTACCGACACCACCGATGGTACCGATACCACCGACGGTACCGATGCCCAGTCCACGGATGGCGCCGATACCGCAACTGACGGTCAGACACCCACCGATTCTACCGACAATTCGTACGATAGCTACTAGGCCGCTCGTACGCGAAAGGAAACATCATGGCTAAAGATTCCAGCTTCGACGTCGTGTCCGAGGTCAACATGCAAGAGGTCGATAATGCCTTTCAACAGACCACGCGCGAGATTTCCCAGCGCTATGACCTTAAGGATTCCGGCGCCACGATCGAGCTTTCGAAGGGCGACAAGCTCTTTACGATCAACGCCCCGGCCGACTTTGTCTCCAAGCAGATTGTCGACGTGCTGAGCTCCAAGCTCATCAAGCGCGGCATCGACCTCAAGGCCGTCTCGTGGGATGCTCCGCAGGCGGCATCGGGCGGCACCGTGCGCGTGCTCGGCCATATCGTCGAGGGTATCGACCAAGCGACCGCCAAGAAGATCAACAAGGACATCAAGGACCAAAAGCTCAAGGTCAAGGTGACCATCGAGGCCGACAAACTGCGTGTTTCCTCTGCTTCGAAGGACGCGTTGCAGTCCGTGATCCAGTTCCTGCGCGACCAGGACTACGGCCAGCCGCTGCAGTTCACCAACTACCGCTAATATCAATCGAAAGGACCGCTCTCCAACATGGATACACCGTTGGGCTCCGTGCTCTACATCACCCTCGGGTGCGCTAAGAACGAGGTTGACACTGACCGCATGCGTTCTCTTTTGACCGCCGCGGGCTACGAGGAGGCATTCGACCCGCAGGATGCCGATATTGCCATCGTCAATACTTGCTCGTTTCTCGCCTCCGCAACGTCCGAGAGCATCGAGACCACGCTCGAACTCGCCAACGAGGTTCAGGACGGCGTTCGTTCTTGCCCCATCGTCATGTGCGGCTGCGTGCCGTCGCGCTATGGCGATGACCTACCTGACGAGCTGCCCGAGGTCGCTGCCTTTGTGAAGGCCGACGAGGAGGACGGCATCGTGGCGGTCATCGATGGCGTGCTGGGTGTCGAGCGCGAGATTGCAGCCTATATCCCGCAGGTCAAACGTACCGTCGAGGGTGCTGTCGCCTACGTCAAGATTTCCGATGGCTGCAACCGCTTCTGCAGCTTCTGCATGATTCCCTACATCCGCGGTCGCTATCACTCGCGTAATGCCGAGAGCATTATCTCCGAGGTGCGCGACCTGGTTGCCGGCGGTGTGCGCGAGATCGTGCTGATCGGCCAGGACACGGGCATCTGGGGTACCGACTTTGCCGACGAGGACGTCGCCGATGGCTCGCCGCGCAATCTGGCGCAGCTGCTGCGTGCCGTCGCCGAGGCCGTGCGCCCGCACAACGTCTGGGTCCGCGTGCTCTATCTGCAGCCCGAGGGCATGACTGACGAACTCATCGAGACGATTCGCGATACGCCCGAGGTGCTGCCCTATATCGATATCCCCGTGCAGCACTGCGACGCGCGCATTCTCAAGGCCATGCGCCGTTCTGGTTCGCGCCAGGAGCTCGAGGACCTGTTCCGCGATCTGCGTGAGCGTATCCCCGGCATCGTGATCCGTTCCACGGCCATGGTCGGCTTCCCGACCGAGACCGACGACGAGTTCCGCGACCTCATCGACTTTATGGACACCGTCGGCTTCGACTACACGAGTGTCTTTGCCTACTCGCGTGAGGAGGGCAGCCTGGCCGCCAAGATGGAGGGTCAGGTCGATGAGGAGGTCAAGCTCGAGCGCGCCCAGGAGGCCATGGACCTGGCCGAATCGCTCGGTTTTGCTGCAACTGCCGCGCATGTGGGCGAGCGCGCCCAGGTGATCGTCGACGGTATCGAAGAGACCGAGGACGGCGCCGAGCTGATCGGCCATGCCTGGTTCCAGGCGCCCGATTCCGATGGCGCGGTGCATCTGGACGCCAGCGAGGCGTCCGTGGGCGATATTCTGACCGTCGAGTTTACCGATAGCTTCTGCTATGAGCTTATCGGTCATGTTGTGGAGTAGGAGAGCGTCGTGGCTAACGAGAGCAATAAGGAACTGACGAGTGTTTGGACGCCCGCCAACATCGTGACGTGCGTGCGCATCGTCTTTATCCCAGTGTTTATGATCGTGTCGGCGCTTTCTCACACGAGTGTTGCCGGTACGGATTGGAGCACCTTCGACGGCCCGCTCGCCGCCGCTGCCTTCATTCTGTATGTGATCCTGTCGTGCACCGATAAGGTTGACGGTTATCTGGCGCGCTCGCGCAACGAGATCACCGACTTCGGTAAATTCTTGGACCCCATCGCCGACAAGCTGCTGGTGTTCTCGGCCCTGCTGCTGTTCTTGGATTTTGGCGCGGTGACCGTGTGGTCCGTGTTCATTATCCTGTTCCGCGAGCTGCTGGTGAGCGCCCTTCGCATGGTCGCGAGTGCGGCCGGTGTGGTCGTTGCGGCCGATAAGCTCGGCAAGTACAAGACGGCAACCACGATGGTCTCCATTTGCGGTTACCTGTGCGTTTTTGCTATGGCCGGCTTGCACCTTGGCCCGGTGGCGCTGACGCTCGGCATCTACTCGGTGTCGCGCTTCCTGTATGCCGTTGCCGTTGTCTTGACCGTTATCTCGGGCGCCCAGTACTTCTGGAACTGCCGCAAGATCGTCTTTTCGGTCTAGGTCCTGGTGGGTATGACGGACTCTTTTGAGCAGATTTCCGCACATAACGAGGAGCTGGCGCGTGATATTGTCGAGCGCGCGAGCGCTCGGGGCGTGACGGTTTCGACGGCTGAGTCGCTGACGGCGGGTATGATCGCCTCGACGATTGCCGATATCCCGGGCGCCTCGGCGGTGCTGCGTGGCGGTGCGGTGACCTATTGCGATGAGATTAAGCATCGTGTTCTTGGTGTTGAGCAGGAGACGCTCGACCGCTATACCGCGGTGTCGCATCAGACCGCGCGCGAGATGGCGGTGGGTTCGCTGGAGCTGTACCAGAGCGATATTGCAGTGAGCGCAACGGGTTATGCCGGCCCCGGCGGTGGCACTGAGGACGATCCGGCGGGCACTTTCTATATTGGCTGGGCGCATCGTTCCGCCGATGGGGGCGTGCCGGTCGTGGACTCCATTCGTTGTCGCTATGAGGGCGATCGTTCGTGTGTTCGCGCCCATGCGGTCGCGGAGGCACTGGGTCGCATTGTCTGCGTGCTCGATTCTATGGAATAGACGTGTTTCAAGGGGCCTCCGGGCCCCTTAATTGTGGAGATGGGGGCCTCAGAAGAATTTAGCGTTTGTGCTGTTCATAGGTGTATTTTTGCCTGCCTTGTTCTTATTTGGCCCTTTATGGTCAAGCATTTGGTCAGTGTTTGGTCGGCTTTTGGTTGGGTTTTGGAAAGGTCGGCTGCATATGATTTATCTGAACGGTTGACCACGAACAGCCGTTCGTTTATTATCGATGCAGGTTGTTAAGAGGAGGGCTATTCATGGCCAAGAATTCAGGTCCCGTACGTACCGTTCATGCTCGCACGACGGGTAAAGAGCGCGATGAGATGATCGCCACCACCAAGGCTGAGATCGAGAAGAAATTCGGCCAGGGTTCCATCATGAGGTACGGCGACGGTGGCCCCGAGCTCGAGGTCGAGGCCATTCCCACGGGCGCCCTGGCCCTCGATGCCGCGCTGGGTATCGGCGGCGTGCCGCGCGGCCGTATCGTCGAGATTTACGGTCCTGAGTCCTCCGGTAAGACGACGCTTTCGCTCGAGATCCTGGCCGAGGCCCAGGCAATGGGTGGCGTTGTGGCATTTATCGATGCCGAGCACGCGCTCGATCCCACGTATGCCGCGCGCATCGGTGTGGATATCGACGAGGTGCTCATTTCCCAGCCCGATACGGGCGAGCAGGCGCTCGAGATTGTTGACATGCTCGTGCGTTCCGGCGCCATCGATGCCATCGTCGTCGACTCCGTCGCCGCGCTGACCCCGCGTGCCGAGATCGAGGGAGAAATCGGCGACACTACGGTCGGTCTTCAGGCTCGCCTGATGAGCCAGGCGCTCCGCAAGCTCGCCGGCTCGCTGTCCAAGTCCAACACGACGTGCATCTTCATTAACCAGCTGCGTGAGAAGATCGGCGTCATGTTCGGCAACCCCGAGACCACGACGGGCGGCCGCGCCCTTAAGTTCTTCTCTTCAGTACGTATCGACATTCGCCGCATCGACAGCATTAAGCTTAAGGACGAGGTTATCGGTAACCGCGTGCGCGCCAAGGTCGTTAAGAACAAGGTGGCAGCTCCGTTCCGATCTGCTGAGTTCGACATCATGTACGGTACGGGCATCTCTAAGGAGGGCTCGATTCTGGACATGGCTGTCGAGTGCGGCATCTGCAAGAAGATGGGCTCCTGGTTTGCCTATGGCGAGGACAAGCTCGGCAACGGTCGCGAGGCCGCCAAGGCGTTCCTGCGCGAACACCCCGATTGTGCCGACGAGATTGAGCATAAGGTCCGCCTTGCCTGTGGACTTGAGTTTGATGACGATGCTCCGTCCGAGGTCGAGCTGACCGATCAGCCTGCGCCTGAGGAGTTTGACGAGCTTTACGCCATCGATGGTTCCGCCATGCTCGATGATGACGACGAGTAGCGGTTACGCTCATGTCGTATACGGTGACCGAGGCCACGGTCGTCTTTCCCGATAAGAAGGCGGCCTCCTCGTTCTCGAGCGGGTATGCGTCCAAAAAGCCTTGCGCACATATCGATTGTGAGCTTGAGGGCGGTTTTGAGCGGTCCATTTGGATTCCCGTGCGGGTCGCGCGGCTGTATGTCAAAAACCGCCCCGATCTTCCCTGTGATTGGGACAACTTTCGTGAGGCGGTGCAGCTCATCGAGCGTAAATGTGCACTTACCATGGTGACCGAGATGTTATCGCGCCGCGACCATGCGACGGGTGAGGTCCGTGACAAGCTGGCTCGCTACGGCTTTCACCAGCCCGCGATCGATTTCGCCGTCGAGCGCGCCACCGAGTATCACTTTTTAGACGACAACCGCTTTTGCTCGTACTTTATCGAGGAGCGCAAGCGGCGCGGTTGGGGACAGCGCAAAATCGAGACCGAGCTCAAGCGCCGTCATGTCGTGCTCGATGACATTCCCGGTTATCCCGAGGATTATTTTGCCGTCGAAGACGATTTGGCGCGTGCGTCAGCCCTGCTCGCCAAGCGGCGTGTTCCAGAGACGCGCGGATTCGAAAAACTGGTTCGGTTTTTGATGGGCAAGGGCTTCTCGTATCACATCGCCGCCGATGCTGTTAAGGCACGTCTCGATGCCGAACGCGAGGAATGTGCGGTTTAGGCGTATGCGTTTTGTGACCCTGCCGTTCACCGCGTTTTAGCCGCCGTGCCGGGGCCATTTATTTGACAGTTGTTGTGGTTCAACGTACGATAAACACTGTCATTTGCTTTGTGATATGTGCTCATCTGTGATGAGTTTGTTTATATGTTTATCTGTATCCGACCCGCATAAGCTGCGCCCATATTACTCAAATGTCGCGAGCCGTTCGTAAGGACGGTTCGCTTTGTTGTGTAACGAATCCATAAAAAGGAGTGAGCATGCCTATCATCGCAGCGCTCGTTGGCATCGTTTTGGGTGCCATCGCCGCCATTGCCTACATGCGCACCGCCAAGCAGGGTAGTCTTCACGAGGCCGACGAAAAGATCCAGTCGGCACACGCACAGGCTGAGTCCCTGATCGGTGATGCTAAGCGTCAGGCCGAGACCCTCAAAAAAGAGGCTCTGCTCGAGGCTAAAGAGGAGATCATCAAGAACAAGCAGGCCGCCGAGGCCGAGGACAAGCAGCGTAAGAGCGAGATTCGTACGCTTGAGAACCGCGTGATGCAGCGCGAGGAGTCCCTTGATCGCCGAAACGACGCTCTCGACAAGCGTGAGCACCAGCTGTCCAGCCAGGCCGGTCAGGTCGAGAAGCGCTCCCGCGAGCTTGAGGAGCTCTGCACTAAGCAGACCTCCGAGCTCGAGCGCATCGCCGCTGAAATCGAGGGCTCCTGCGATAGCGTGGCCATCACGAGCGTGTTCTCTCCGGTGGACGCATCGCACGAGAAACGCGCCGCAGAAATCGTTCGCGCCCGTCTGGGCGAGAATTTCCCCGTCTCCATTTCCAGCGAGATCGGCAGCGTGAGCCTGCTCGAACGCGAGAATGCGACCATTCTCAATGCGGCGCTGGTCACGGTGGCGAAAACCACGTCGGAAAGCTTCGTGTCCGCACTGGCCGCCGAGGGTATCGAGCACGCCGAGGTGTACCTGTGCCAAAACGACGGCACGCTGATGAGCGCGGCGTATGCCATGCGCTACCCGATCCTCACTATCGCATGCGGTCCGACGAACTCCATTCGCGGCGCATCGTTTTTGACGGGTCTCAAAGACGCCGTCGTGGTCGATGTGGGCGGCACGACGGCGGACCTGGGCGCGCTGACGCATGGATTCCCGCGCGAGAGCCTGCTGGCGGTCGAAATCGGCGGCGTGCGCACGAATTTCCGCATGCCCGACATCATCTCGATCGGCTTGGGCGGCGGCTCCATCGTGCGCAGGCACGAGGACGGCAGCGTCACCGTCGGCCCTGATTCGGTGGGCTATCAGGTGCTTACGCGTGCGTTGTGCTTCGGGGGAGACGTGCTGACGGCGACCGATATC
>URRN01000065.1 GCA_900550185.1 uncultured Collinsella sp. | reverse complement strand
CCCAGGCTGACAAGACGGCTCGAGAGATCGTGACGACCGCCATCCAGCGCTGCGCCGCTGACCAGGCCGGCGAGGTCACCGTTACCTCCGTGCACATTCCCTCTGATGACCTCAAGGGCCGTATCATCGGTCGCGAGGGTCGCAACATCCGGACCTTCGAGCAGGTTTCCGGTGTCAACCTCGTGATCGACGACACGCCCGAGACTGTCGTTCTTTCGAGCTTCGACCCGGTCCGTCGTGAGACCGCCCGTGTCGCCCTCGAGAACCTCATCGCCGACGGCCGCATTCACCCCGCCCGCATTGAGGAGATGTATCACAAGGCTGCCGACCTGGTTCAGCAGCGCGTGCGCGAGGCTGGCGAGCAGGCTGCCTTTGATACCGGTATCCACGACCTGCACCCCGAGATCGTCAAGACCCTTGGTGCCCTGCGCTACCGTACCTCGTTTGGTCAGAACGTGCTTCAGCACTCCCTCGAAGTCTCTGACCTGTGCGGCGTGATGGCTTCCGAGCTTGGCCTGGATGTTGTGACCGCCAAGCGCGCCGGCCTGCTGCACGACCTGGGCAAGGCAATCGACCATGACGTCGAGGGCCCGCATGCCGTCATCGGCGCCGAGCTTGCCCGCCGTTATGGCGAGAAGCCCGTTATCGTCCACGCTATCGAGGCTCACCATGCCGACGTCGACCCCAACACGGTGCTCGATGTCCTGGTACAGGCCGCCGATGCCGTCTCCGCCTCTCGCCCCGGTGCCCGTCGCGAGTCTGCCGAGAACTACATCAAGCGTCTTGAGAAGCTCGAGGAGATTGCCAACTCCCATGAAGGCGTCGAGCGTACCTATGCCATGCAGGCTGGTCGCGAGGTCCACGTCATGGTTCAGCCGGACAAGATCTCCGATGCCCAGTCCACGGTCCTGGCTCACGATATCGCCCATCAGATCGAGGAAGAGATGGAGTATCCCGGTCAGGTGCGCGTCGTCGTGATTCGCGAGAGCCGCGCTGTCGATATCGCTAAATAACATGAGCGACGCGAACGAGCTCATCTCATTTATCGCGTCGATGTCGGGGGAGGGCAACCTTCGCGTCGAGGAGAACCTTGGCGAGGGGTATGTCCGCCTCCGCGTTTCGGAGGCCGAGCGGCGCCAGGCAAAACACGACATTCAGCATGTCGAGGATATCGTCATCGAAATGCTCCGTAATGCTCGCGATGCCGGCGCCGACAAGGTCTATCTCGCCACGACCAAGGAAGATGGCGTCCGCACGCTTGTCTTTCTGGATAACGGTTCGGGCGTTCCGCAGGATATGCAAGAGCGAATCTTCGATGCCCGCGTTACCTCCAAGCTCGAGAGCATGAAGATGGACCGTTGGGGCGTTCACGGTCGTGGCATGGCATTGTTTTCGATCAAGCAGAACACCGACGAGGCCCGTGTGGTCACGTCCGGCGTCGATCTTGGTTCAGCCTTTAAGGTGAGCGTTGCAGCCGACCGCCTCAGTGAGCGTGCCGATCAGTCCAGCTGGCCCCAGGCCGTCAAGGATGAGGACGGACGTTATGTCTGTGCTCGCGGCCCGCATAATATTATTCGCGCTGCCTGTGAGTTTGCGCTCGAGGAGCTGCGTGGTTGCGATGTCTATCTTGGTTCTCCGTCTGAGATTGCCGCGACCCTTTATGCTCAGGCGTCAAGTCGGCTCGATACGTCTCGTCTCCTGTTTATTGATGACGAGAGCGAGCTTCCGGTTGTCGATCGTTTAGGCCTTGCCTCTGATGCCGAGGACTTTATTCGTATCTGCTCGGGTTTGGGTCTTGAGATGTCCGAGCGCACGGCACATCGCATTTTGGCAGGGCAGATTAAGCCCGTTCGCGGTGTGACCGCGCGTCTGCTGCGCGAGCGTGATTCTTCCTCGCATGCGCCGGCTCCTGTCGATCTTGCAAAGGATCGTCGCGGGCTACGTATTGCCAAGGATGACATGGCACAGTTTTCGCGTGCTGTGGAGCGTGACTTTAATGACCTTGCCGCCCGGTACTATCTCAACCTTTGCGGCGACCCAAAGATTCGCGTTTCGCGTGATCGAATCACTGTGACCTTCGATCTTGCCAAAGAGGAATAGTGCCTTTACCGAGTCCACTCGGTACGATACAGTTATTGCAGTTAAAACGTACTTTTAAACGCAGGAGTTTCTTCATGGATTGCCTGAAGGTATCAAGCAAATCATCGCCCGCGTCCGTTGCCGGCGCCATCGCCGGCATGGTCAAGGATGGTGTGCCCGTCAACATTCAGTGTGTCGGCGCCGGTGCGGTCAACCAGGCCATAAAGGCTGTGGCTATCGCGCGCGGTTTTTTGATTCCAACCGGTTTTGATATTTCCTGCGCGCCCGTGTTCTCCGACATCCTTATTAACGGGGAGTCGCGCACGGCCATCCGTCTTTCTATTTACGTTCACCAGATCAATCGAGCTGCTATGGATAACGTCGTCATGGATGATGTTAAGCCTGTGGCATAGCTTCTGCTTGCCTCGATTCGCCCCCCCTCTCCATCGTTAGGACTTATGCACATGGACCAGCGTTCCGTACGCGATATTCTTGCCGGTAAAACCTACTTTATCCGCACCTTTGGCTGCCAGATGAATCAGCACGACTCCGAGCGCGTGAGCGGTCTGCTCGATTCGTATGGTTGCCTCATGGCGCTCGATCCCGAGCATGCCGATATTGTTGTCTTCATGACATGCTGCGTGCGCGAGGCCGCCGATACTCGCCTGTACGGTCAGTGCAACTCTTGTAAGAGCCTCCCGCCCTCACCCTCGGGCAAGCGTGTGGTTGCCGTTGGTGGTTGCATCGCGCAGCGCGATGGCGAGGGCCTGCTCACCAACGTCGATAACGTCAATGTCATCTTTGGCACGCATTCCATCGCACATGTGGCAGAGCTCATTGCCGAGGCGTTCCTTGACGGCAAGCGTCATATCCGCACCAATGAGCATGAGGATACGGATGCCATGAGCATGCCGTGGCATCGCGAGACCCAGTATCACGCCTGGGTGCCCATTATGACGGGCTGCAATAATTTCTGTACCTATTGCATCGTGCCGTACGTGCGCGGTCGCGAAAAGAGCCGCCCCTTCGAGGAAATTGTCGACGAGGTGACCGGTTTGGTGCGCCAGGGCGTGCGCGAGATTACGCTGCTGGGCCAAAACGTTAACTCATATGGTCGCGATCTGTTTGGCAAGCCGCGTTTTGCCGATTTGCTGCGTGCCGTGGGCGATACGGGTGTGGAGCGCATCTTCTTTACGTCTTCGCATCCCAAGGATCTGCTGCCCGAGACCATCGACGCCATGGCCGAGACGCCTGCTGTTATGCCGCAGCTGCACCTGGCCGTCCAGTCAGGTTCGACGCGGATCCTCAAAGAGATGAATCGCCGTTATACACGCGAGGACTATCTGGGCCTGGTCGATCGCATTCGCAACCGCATGCCCGATATCGCGCTCTCGACCGATATTATCGTTGGCTTCCCGGGCGAGACTGAAGAGGACTTTGAGCAGACGCTCTCACTTGCCGAGACGGTCCGCTATGCTCAGGCCTATACCTTCATCTATTCCAAGCGCGCCGGTACCCCGGCCGCAGAGATTGACGATCCTACGCCGCATGAGGTTATTCTCGAGCGTTTCAACCGCCTGGTTAAGGTTATCGAGACCACGGCACATGAGTATAACCAGGGTGAACTTCATACTGTGGTTCCGGCGCTCATTGAGGGAACGAGTAAAAAGAACGACGCGGTCCTGCTGGGCAAGAGTCCCAAGAATCAGACCGTGCATGCGCCTATCCCCGAGGGTTACAGCATCGATCAGCTTGTTGGCAAGATCGTTGATGTTGACGTTGACGTTGCCAAGACCTGGTATTTGTCCGGCTCCGTTGTGGGCGAGCCGCGCTAATGGTTTCTCCCAGGGCAGGTCTTTCCGCCGTTGCGATCGTCGGTCCGACGGCGGTTGGTAAGAGTGATGTTGCCGACCGTTTGGCAGCTCGTCTTTCGTCCGAAGTGCTGTCGTGCGATGCGATGCAAATCTATCGCGGCATGGACATCGGTACCGCAAAGATGGCGCCCGATGAGTGTACGGTGCCGCTGCGTCTCGTCGACATTGTAGAGCCGGGTGTGGCATATTCTGCTGCGCTTTATCAGGCTGACGCTCGCGCGCATGTTGAACGTCTCATTGGTTCGGGTTGTCTGCCGGTTTTTTGCGGAGGTACGGGGCTATATCTCAAGGCCGCCCTCGATGAGATGGACTTTCCCTCGGGTGAACTTGAGGACGATCGCCGTGTGGGCTATCAGGAGCTTGCCGAGCGTATTGGCGAGGAAGAACTGCATGCTCTGCTTGCCGAGCGCGACCCAGAATCGGCTGCTGTTATTCATCCCCATAACGTGCGGCGTGTGATTCGCGCGCTCGAAATGCACGATGATGGGGTTTCCTATGCGCAGCAAAAGTCGCAGTTTAGTGTTCCGCGCGAGCATTATCATGCGTTATGGTTTGGCCTGACGCGAAATCGCGAGGTGCTCTATGAACGCATTAACCTGCGCGTCGATCTGATGTTTGAGCAGGGTCTTGTCGACGAGGTCCGCGGTCTTATGGACCAGGGGCTGGGAGATGCCCTGACGTCGATGCAGGCAATTGGCTATAAAGAGATCATCGATGCTTTCAATGGCGTGATGAGCATGGATGAGGCTCGCGAACTCATTAAGATGCGTTCGCGTCGTTATGCCAAGCGTCAGCTTTCGTGGTTTAAGCGCGATGACCGTATCGTGTGGTTTGATATGGATGAATGTACGATCGATGGGGTCGTTGAGGATATCCTGCATCGTATTGAGGCTGCCTAATGGCCCGTTTCCCCCTTGTTCCCACGGCACCCGAGCCCGAGCGTGCCATTTTAGTTGGTGTTGAGTGGCGCGACAATGCATGGCCACTCGATCGATCGCTCGATGAGCTGGAACGCCTTGCCCACACGGCTGGTGCCCAGTGCGTGGCACGCTTGTCGCAGCGTTTGGTAAAGCCGTATCCTAAATCGTTTATCGGTTCCGGTAAGGTAGAGGAGCTGTGCGGCCTGGTGCATCGCATGGATGCCGATGTCGTTATTTTTGACGACGACCTGACCCCCTCGCAGCAATCCTATTTGGAGAAAGCCGTGGGCGAGCCGGTAAAGATTATCGATCGTACAGCACTGATCCTGGATATCTTTGGCCTGCATGCTCAGACGCGTGAGGGACGCCTGCAGGTACAGCTGGCACAGCTTCAATATTTGTTGCCTCGCCTGCGTGGCATGTGGAGCCATCTCGCCAAGGAGCAGACGCGCGGCGGCATCGGCTCACGTTTTGGTCAGGGCGAAAGTCAGCTCGAGGTCGACCGTCGCCTCATTCGTAATAAGATCGCTGCGCTTCGTCGTGAGCTCAAGCAGGTTGAACAGCGTCGTGATGTTCAATCCAAGAGTCGCATTGAGTCACCGGCGTTTCGCGTCGCGTTAGCCGGTTATACCAATGCCGGTAAATCGACGTTACTCAATCGTCTGACCGGCTCTACGGTACTTTCGCGGGACAAGCTGTTTGCTACGCTCGACCCGACGACGCGTTCGTATCGTCTGCCCGGCGGTCGCGGCATGACGATTACCGATACCGTCGGCTTTATTCAAAAGCTGCCCCATGGTCTGGTCGATGCCTTTAAATCGACGCTGTCCGAGGTTTTGGGCGCCGATTTAATTCTCAAAGTCGTAGATGCGTCTGACGAGGACTATGAGCGGCAGCTGGAGGCTGTCGACCGCGTGCTTGATGAGATCGGCGCCGGAGAGCGTTTAACGCTGACCGTATTCAATAAAATCGATCTTCTCGATAGCGTCGATCGATTGAGTTTCCGTCGTCGCTATCCGGAGGCCGTTCTGTTCTCGGCCCAAACGGGCGAGGGGCTCGACGATCTCGTCGACCGGATTGCTCGCGAGGCAGCTGCCACCGATGTGTTGCTCTCCGCTGATATTCCGTATCGTGAGGGCGCTCTCATCACGCTGGTGCATGAGCAGGGAACCCTTCTGCATGAGGAATATCTCGAGGACGGCGTTCGCATTGTGGCGAAGTTGCCGGCTCGTATTGCACCGCTGCTCGAGCGTTATCGCACCGAGTAGACGAGCTCCAAAATGCCCAGAATGATGGGCTGATGCAGCAGATAAAAGAGGAGAGCGTGACGTCCAAGGCTGGCGAGCGCCGGCAGGGGGTTGGCGTAGGCCCAGCTAGGGACGGTCTTATCGATTCCCTGCGCTATGTGTGCGGCGAAGTATCCTGCAAGATACATAAAGATAAACGGGATGATGGGGTAGTAATCACCTGAGATAAACCTAGGGCTCGGAAATCCCAGCCACGCCAGGTAGGGGACAGGGTAGATCGTTTTGGGGATGCTCCAGGTGATTACGAACAACATAAGGCATAGGGGCATGCCCCATCTCGCCGTTATCTTCTTAAGGACGGGATCGGTCAACGCCACGATGCCGGTGCATGCGGCCATGCAGTAGATGATGCCAAAATTAACCGAATCGTCGACTGAGACAAGTGTTGTTGCCAACCAGACAACGAGTGCTGCTAAGGCGTATTTGGCGGCACGTTTGATATTGTTGCGCGAAAGGGTGCACATCCAACCGGCGATAAACAAAAATACCCAGCTGATGCTGGCGCGCCAGATGTCTTGAAAGGCTGACTGGGTAAACCAGGGCATATCCCAGCCGTACAGGTAGGCGAGATCATAGCAAGCGTGAAAACCTGCCATAGAAATCATCGTAAACCCGCGGACGGTATCAAATATGGTGATGCGTTTTTGCATTACGAGAACCGGCGCATCAAGCCGACGACTTTGCCCAGGATAACGGGATTCGTTGCATAGATAGGTTCCATGGTGTCGTTCTCGGGCTGCAAGCGCACACGCCCCTGCTCCTTGTAGAACGTCTTGACGGTCGCCGAACCATCAATCATGGCCACGACAATTTCGCCGTTCATGGCACTCTTTTGTTCACGGACGATGATGTAATCGCCATTGAAGATGCCGACATTGATCATTGAGCTCCCATGCACCTCAAGGATAAAGGAACCCTGATCAGTGGCGATTTCGGTCGGGATAGTAAACGTGTCTTCGATATTCTGCTCGGCCAGAATGGGAATCCCAGCCGCGACGCGACCAACGAGCGGTAGCGAGACCGTTCCGCGAGGTGCGGTGGGCTCGTCAGATTTAGAAATTGAGACAGAGGAACCATCCTCGTTAAAGAGTTCCAGGGCGCGCGGTTTGGTGGCATCGCGCTTGAGTAGCCCGCGCGCCTCCAGGGCAGAGAGATGGGCGTGCACGGTGCTGGGGGAGGAAAGGCCCACGGCAGAAGCCATCTCGCGCACGCTGGGCGGATAACCCTTCTCCTGCTGATATTCCTTGATGAAGTCGTAAATTTGCTGCTGACGCTTGGTAATTTTGCGAGCCATCAGGGCATCCTCTCTACCCATGTCAAACAAATGTTCGAATTTTGCTTGACAGGAACAACTGTTCGAAGATAATAATAACCGAACATTCGTTCTCGCGCTAGACATTTTTGTCCGCGCGGCTTGATAAAACTGTTCTCAGCAAAACACGCGAGAGGAGAACATGATGAACGTAACGAATATGGTCCAGGGAAACCTCGCCCTTAAGCTCGAGACGCCTGCAGAACCCACTTTTACGGTTGTTCAGGGTGGCCGCTCCGGCTTTCAGCCTTTGACCGTAAAGTCTGCTCGCAATCAGCAGGCTGTAGTCGCGCCGGCCCGCGTTGCCCTGAAGGTTCCGACGATTGTCGCCGTCGCCGTTGCGCTTACGCTCTTCTTTGTCCTCGCTATGTCGGTCTTTAGCACTCGTCACGCCGCGTATGCCGAGTCCGTTTCCAACATTACCTACGAGACCATTCGCGTTCAGCCTGGCGATTCTCTTTGGTCGATTGCCGAAGAATATCCAATCGAAGGCCTTTCCACGCAAGAGACTTCCGACATGATCCGTAGCGTCAATCATCTGGAGCATGGTTCGCTCGCCGCCGGTGCGCATCTTAAGGTTCCTGCTCGTTCGTAATCATTATCGCGCTGCGCATGGTACCCTTGTTATCGTTTAAGAGGAGGTACCATGCGCTGTCCCAAATGCGGCAAGGCACATACCCGCGTCGTTGATTCCCGTATGCAGGAGTCAAATAACACCATTAAGCGCCGTCGCGAATGTTGCTCGTGTAACTACCGCTTTACAACGTTTGAGCGATGCGAGGACCCTATCGAGGTCATTAAGTCAGATGGAACTAAGCAGCGGTTCGATCGCAATAAGCTTCTTGTCGGCTTGATGCGCGCCACCATCAAGCGCGATATCGACACTAAGAAGCTCAATGAGATTATCGATGACATCGAGGTCGAGCTGCGCTCTCGCACACTGACGGCCGTCACGTCCCATGAGTTGGGTGACATGGTGCTCAAGCGCTTGGCCAAGATCGACAAGGTGGCCTACATCCGCTTTGCCTCGGTCTACCGCGATTTCAAAGACGTCGATGAGTTTCTGCAAGAGCTCGACAAGCTAAGGTGATTCCATGTCCAACATTACCGTCAACATAAAGCGTCTCGATCCCACCGTCGAGCTTCCCAAATACGCCCATCCCACCGATGCCGGCTTGGATTTGCGCTCCAACGAGGACTGCGTCCTGAAGCCCTTCGAACGTCGTCTGGTCTCTACTGGGTTGGCCATCGCCCTGCCCGACGGCTACGCCGGCTTTGTCCAGCCCCGCAGCGGCTTGGCCATCAAGCAGGGCCTGTCTATAGTCAACACGCCGGGCCTCATCGACGCCCACTACCGAGGAGAACTCAAGGTTATCCTCATCAACCTGGATCCCTCCATTAACATTCAAATCAATAAAGGCGACCGCATAGCCCAACTCGTCATCCAAGAAGTCCCCACGGTCAACCTCATAGAAGTAGAAGAACTAGACAAAACCGACCGAGGCAACGGAGGCTTCGGCTCCAGCGGCATCGCCTAGGGCGCTCGTATCCCTCCCGCCCGGGGCTTACCTATATCATTCCATGCTCAAACATTCTCGCGTCGCTTCGCTCGCTGCGAAACTGCGCGTGGAACGATATAGGTAAGCCCCGGGCGGGCGGCTACTCGCTTGAAAATAATAATCATTCTTTCTGATAAGCCGATGCGACAAAGGGTTGGATCCTTTGTCGCATCGGCTTGCTGTATCTTTATTTTCCGGTTTCGCCTTTGCAGGTTCTAGTGGTGGGGAATCTGGTATATCTGCTAGTACGTTAACGCAGCTTACCTGTGGGAGGCCCCTATATATCGTCCCACGCGCAGTTTCGCAGCGAAGCGAGAATGTTTGAGCATGGGATGATATATAGGGGCCTCCCGCAGGTAAGCGGACATAAAGACGCTAGCGGATATGCGCGGGTTTTCCGCCCCAGTAGAAGCGGCAAAAGGCTCTTTTGCGCTTTTGGGGTTTGCCTACGAGCTCCATGGTTGCGATGGCTATGTCTTCGGCTGCGTGTGGGCGGCGTAGTACTTCGCCGTTGATGAGCAGTGCCTTGAGCGACTCAGGATGATCGTGGAGATGACGCAACGTCACGATGAGCTCTCGTGCGGTGGTGACATGCATGCTGGCGCCCATGCCGGTGAGCATGGTGGTGTTGGCCTTTTCCTGGCCATAGGACTTGCCCAGCAGGATCATCGGCAGGTGTGCGCACAGGCATTCGGTGACGGTGAGTCCGCCCGATTTGAGAATTGCCAGGTCGCAGCCGTGCATAAGCGCTGCCATATCATCGACATAGTCCAGAACCGTGACGTTTTCGAGCTTCATGGCGTCGAAGAGCGTTTTGAGGCGGGTGGCATATTCGGTGTCTTTGCCCGGCAAAAAGACAAAGTGCATGTCTTCGAAGCTGCGTAGGAAGGGGAGGGTGCGGTCCATCTCCGCGCGAAAGCGAACGTACGGTTGAGGCAAGCTGGCACCGGCCATTACCAGCACGACGGTCTTGTCGGTGGGGAGGTTGAACTTAGCTATCTCTTCCTCGCGATCGTAATCCGTGTCGAATCCGGCGCGAATAGGAATGCCGGTAATGCGAATCTTTGTCTCGAGCACCTTGCGCGGACGCAGCGTTTCGGCCATAAATTCGTTGGCAACACAGAATAAATCGGTGTCCTTGTGGGGCCACCATCCCTCGACTTCGTAGTCGGTCGGTACGCAGATGACCGGATAATCGATACCCGTAATTACGCGGGCGCCCACGGCAACATTGGCTGCTGTGATGTGCGTTGCAACCACGGCTATGGGCCTGCGGCTACGAATATATTCGTTGAAGGCGGGGAACATAATTCGCGACCATGCCGTTCCGCCACCCCAGAGAAGATGTCCCGTAAGCGTATATCGCCAGGTCAGGTCGTAAATGGGGCGCGTGGCTCCCGTAAAAGAAGCCGCGGTCTTATTGCCGTCGAATTTAATACGTCCAAAATCAAGGATATCGAGCACTTCAATCTCAATATCCTCGGGGATGCCATTGGTGCCGCGGATGAGGTCGAATGCCTGCGCTATCGCATTTGCGGCGGCCTTGTGGCCCGAGCCAACGGAGGCGTGCACGATGGTCACGAGAGGTTTTTGTTGAGCCAGGAGCGTGGTTTGCTCCGATTGGGGAGTGCTGTGCGTGAGCAGGGGAGCGTCGTCACTCGTCTGCGCCTGGTCCATCGATAACTCCCCTTCAGCTTTGTAATACGGATTTATCATTGTAGTGCATGAGTGTCACGTTCACGTAAATTTGGGTATGAGCGCAAAGAACGTCAATGTTTCGACGAGAGGATGTTCCATGACTACCGATCAGCCGATCGATGTTGCGATTATCGGTGGCGGCCCCGCGGGCTATGCTGCCGCCATTTATGCTGCGCGTGCCAACCTGACGACGACCGTGATTGAGCAGGGCATGTCGGGAGGGCAGATCGCCACAACCAATGAGGTCGAGAACTATCCGGGTTTCCCGCTCCTGAGTGGCGCCGAA
>URRN01000064.1 GCA_900550185.1 uncultured Collinsella sp. | reverse complement strand
CGACAATGTTGTGCTGAGCATTGGCCAGTGCATCCAGTGGGGCAACCTGCTGGATGGCGAAGCCGTGCAGCTTGGCCGCGGCCAGGGCGCTGTGGCCGATGCCATGACTTACCAGACTGCCCAGTCGGATATCTTTGTGGGCGGCGATGTGTACACCGGCCCGCGCTTTGCTATTGATGCGATTGCCGCAGGCAAGCAGGGCGCCATCTCCATCCACCGTTTTGTGCAGCCCAACACCAGCCTGACCATTGGCCGCAACCGCCGCGATTTTTATGAGCTGGATAAAACCAATCTGGCCCTTGACGATTATGACCGCGCACCCCGCCAGGCAGCCGGAATGGATGATGCCATCGACGCGCACCGTTCTTTCCGGGATGCCCACCTGACCCTGACCGAAGCGCAGGTGAAAACCGAAACAGCCCGCTGCCTGGGCTGCGGTGCCAGCGTGGTGGACCCCAACAAGTGCATCGGCTGCGGTCTGTGCACCACCAAGTGCGCGTTCGGTGCCATCCACCTGGATCGCGATCGCCCCGAGTGCTCCACGATGGTCAAATACGAGCAAAAGCTCCCGAGCCTTGGCAAGTATGCTTTAAAACGCGCCATCAAGATTAAGTTCGGTCGAAATAGGTAACCATGGCGGGTAAGGGGACGGCGCAGACTAGATTTTGCCGTCCCCTTGCTTTGAGTTTGCATCGCATCAACCGTTGTTGAAAGGTTTCTACCTTGCATGAATTGGGAATCGTCTATCACATTATTCGCGATGTCGAGAACGTGGCGCGCGCCAATGGCGTGAGTCGCGTTTCGGGCGTCACGCTGCTGCTGGGCGAAGTCTCGGGCGTCGTTCCCGACTTGCTGCTCGACGCTTGGCGCTGGGCAGCAGATAAAAAGCCTATCGCGCAGGGCGCGGAGCTTATCGTGGAGCCCGTCGAGGCCGTGACACATTGCGAGGCGTGCGGCTGCGACTACGCGACGGTCGAGCACGGCAAGACCTGCCCCCATTGCGGTAGCGGCGAGACATACCTGCTGCAGGGCCAAGAGGTCATGATCAAACAGATCGAGACCCCCGACGAGGACCCGGCAGACGCTGCTCCTGACGGCCTCTCCGACGCCCCCGACGCCGTCGACGCCGCCAACCCACTCCACATCGCCTAACATCCAATGACTACATGGGCTAGAGTTCTAAACATATTTGCTTCGGTTAGTCAAGTCATGTCTGTTTAAACAAAATGGTGGCACGCAGACGCATTGGGATCCACCTAAAAGCGGTCTTAACGAACAGTGCACCTTTATATGTTTTTGAAAGCAATCAGAAAATCACGTTTTAGCAGGCAATAAGCTGTAAACCGGCGACGTAATCAATTTGTAACAAACTTAGACGTTTAAACAAATAATTCAACCTTTTGCGGTTTTAGCTTTAATTCCATAAACCAAACAGGTATACTCCTTTCATGTCGTGTAGGAAATACGTAGACAAAAAGGAGGTTATGTGATGGTAAGTATTGTTCTTGCTAGCCACGGGGACTTGGCTGCTGGAATCAAGCAGACGGGCTCGATGGTCTTTGGCGATCAGCCGTCTGTTGCCGTGGTCTCGCTCGAGCCGAGCATGGGCCCCGACGATTTCCGCGCCAAGGTCGAGGAAGCAGTCGCTTCCTTCGAGGACCAGGAGCAGGTGCTCTTCCTCGTTGATCTGTGGGGCGGCACGCCGTTCAACCAGATCAGCGGGCTCATCGAGGGCCACGATTCCTGGGCTATCGTCACCGGTGTCAACCTGCCTATGCTCATCGAGGCATATTCGCAGCGCTTTGACGCAAAGAACACTGCACATGCGATCGCAAAACATCTCGTGACTGAGGCTAAGGCTGGCGTGCGCGTCAAGCCCGAGTCTCTGGAGCCCGAGGAGAAGAAGCCGGCTGCGGCCGCCGCTGCTCCTGCAGGCGCCATCCCTCCGGGAACGGTCATCGGCGACGGGCACATCAAGATTGCCCACGTCCGTATCGACACCCGTCTGCTGCATGGTCAGGTGGCCACCACGTGGACCAAGCAGATCAACCCCAACCGCATCATCGTGGTTTCCGACGGCGTTGCTCACGACGAGCTCCGCAAGACCATGATCGAGCAGGCTGCCCCTCCGGGAGTCCATGCCAACGTCGTGCCCATCAAGAAGATGGCCGAGGTCGTCAAGGACACGCGCTTTGGTGACACCAAGGCCATGCTGCTCTTTGAGAACCCGCAGGATCTGCTCAAGGCCATCGAGGCCGGCGTCGACATCAAGGAAGTCAACATCGGTTCCATGGCTCACTCCAAGGGCAAGGTCGTCGTCACCAACGCCGTCGCTATGGGCGATGACGACGTTAAGACCCTCGAAGCCCTCAAGGCCAAGGGCGTCAAGTTCGAGGTCCGCAAGGTTCCTTCGGATGCCTCCGAGGATCTCGACGCCATGTTGAAGAAAGCTAAGGCCGAACTGGCCGCTCAAGCATAGTAAAGGAGGGTCCGATATATGTCTGCAATCACTATTCTGCTTGTTGCGATTGTCGCGTTGCTTGCCGGTATGGAAGGCATTCTGGATGAGTTCCAGTTCCATCAGCCGCTCGTGGCATGCACGCTTATCGGTCTCGTAACCGGTCACCTTCAGGAGGGCATCCTCCTGGGCGGTTCGCTCCAGATGATGGCCCTTGGCTGGGCTAACGTTGGCGCCGCTGTCGCGCCTGACGCCGCTCTGGCCTCGGTCGCTTCTTCGATCATCATGGTGCTCGCCCTCAACGGTGGCGCCACCGATTCGGCAAAGGCCGTTACCGCCGCCATCGCCGTCGCCGTCCCGCTGTCGGTCGCTGGTCTGTTCCTGACCATGATCTGCCGTACCCTGGCTACCGCTATCGCTCACGCCATGGACGGTTGCGCCGAGAAGGGCGACTTCTCCGGCATCGAGCGCTGGCAGTACGCTGCTATCCTCATGCAGGGCCTTCGTATCGCCATCCCGGCAGTACTTCTGTGCATCATCCCGGCCGAGGCTGTTACCAACGCGCTTAACGCTATGCCCGACTGGCTGTCCGGCGGTATGGCTGTCGGCGGCGGCATGGTCGCTTCCGTCGGTTACGCCATGGTCATCAACATGATGGCCACCAAGGAGACCTGGCCGTTCTTCATCCTCGGCTTTGTCCTTGCTGCCATCCCTCAGCTCACGCTGATCGCCCTTGGCCTCATCGGCATCTCCCTTGCCCTCATCTACCTTGGTCTTAAGGATCTGGCCAAGCAGGGTGGCGGCACGGGCGGTGGCTCCGGCGACCCGCTCGGCGACATTCTGAACGATTACGAGTAGGAGGGGAGTGATACATATGGCAGAGAACAAGATTCAGCTCACCAAGGCTGACCGCAAGAAGGTTTGCTTCCGTCATCAGTTCCTTCAGGGCTCGTGGAACTACGAGCGTATGCAGAACGGCGGCTGGTGCTTCGCAATGATCCCTGCGATCAAGAAGCTCTACACCAGCAAGGATGACCAGATTGCCGCTCTTAAGCGCCACCTGGAGTTCTATAACACCCACCCCTATGTTTCCGCCCCCGTCATTGGCGTTACCCTCGCTCTCGAGGAGGAGCGCGCCAACGGTGCCCCGATTGACGACGTCGCCATTCAGGGCGTCAAGGTCGGTATGATGGGCCCGCTCGCCGGTGTCGGCGACCCCGCCTTCTGGTTCACCCTTCGCCCGATTCTGGGCGCTCTGGGCGCTTCCCTGGCCATGTCCGGCAGCATCGTCGGTCCGCTGCTGTTCTTCTTCGCGTGGAACATCATCCGTTACGCTTTCCTGTGGTACACGCAGGAGTTTGGCTACAAGGTCGGCTCCTCCATCGCCAAGGACCTCTCCGGCGGTCTGATGGGCAAGGTCACCGAGGGTGCTTCCATCCTGGGTATGTTCATCATCGGCGCCCTGGTCGAGCGCTGGGTGTCCATCTCCTTCACCCCGGTCGTCTCCAAGGTTACGCAGTCTGCTGGCGCCTTTATCGACTGGGCTAACCTGCCCTCCGGTTCTGAGGGTGTCAAGGAAGCACTGACGATGTATAACTCCATCGGTGCTAACGCCCTTGATCAGGTGAAGGTCACCACGCTTCAGGCCAACCTCGATCAGCTCATCCCTGGCCTTGCCGCCGTGTGCCTGACCCTGCTGGTCTGCAAGCTCCTCAAGAAGAAGGTCAGCCCGATCGTCATCATCCTGGCTCTCTTCGCCATCGGCATCATCGGTCGCGTCTGCGGCTTCATGTAAGCACGTTTCGGCTTAAGACCGAGAATTGCTAGGCAAGGGCTTTTGAGCCATTGAAACGGACCGCACCCGGTGGGTACACTGGATGCGGTCCGATTGTTTTATTTGGAGGGCGAGGCGCGCATGGCGCAATCTCAGAACAGCACGGTCGATCTGGCAACGCCGGCAACCTGCCTGATGGGGCTTACCAGCCACGGTAACGTGATGGTGGGCAATAAGGCGTTCGAGTATTACAACGAGCGTAATCCCGAGGATTATATTCAAATCCCGTGGGACGAGATCGACTATATTGCCGCCGAGGTTTTGCGCGGCACCAAGAAGATCACGCGTTTTGCCATCTTCACCAAGGACAACGGTCACTTTACGTTTTCGACGCGCGACGACAAAGAGACGTTGCGCGCGGTCCGCAAGTACGTCGACGAGGACAAGCTCGTGCGTTCGCCCGACTTTATCGATGTGACGGCCAAGGGTGCCAAGAGCATCCCCTCCGTCATCAAAAACCTCTTCCACAAAGGCAACTAGCTCTTCACAAGTTGCGGTGAAATAGTTCCTAAATACGGCTTTAGATGCTTCAGACAGGAACTATTCCACCGCAACTTCGAAGTCTAGTCATGCGACGTATGGCGATGCAGTAAATCTGCTACACTAGTACAACATGCCTCCGTAGCTCAGGGGATAGAGCACCGCTCTCCTAAAGCGGGTGTCGACGGTTCGAATCCGCCCGGGGGCACCAGGGAATATGACGGCGTCGCGGGAGCGGCGCCGTTTCTGGTTTGCGGGGGCCGCCGTGCTGCTCGCCCGTGGGGGACTGGCATCTGTTTCCTAGAGTGCGCTGCGGTAAATCTTTCTCGCGTTGTCCAGCGTGAGCTTCCTGAAGCTGCCGAAGAGCTCTCCGCGGTTGATCTTGAGGCCCGGAATCATCTTTTCGATATCGTCCTCGGTGACTCCGAACTCCGATAGCGCGCGCGGCATTCCCAGCGAGACGAAGAAATCCTGCAGCTCGTCGATGGTCGCTTCGACCGCGTACTCGATTGCCTGCTCGGGGGTTACCTCCACATCGAGCTCGTCCGCGTCCGAATCGATGGGTTCGATGCCAAGGGCCTGGGCGCTGAACTCCAGGAAGCGCTCAGGGTGCTCTCGCCATACGTAGCGCATCCAGGCGGGGAAGATGACGGCGAGGCCGGCGCCGTGCGTGATCTTGGTGTCCAGTGCGGATAGCTCGTGCTCAAGGCCGCGGCAGGTCCAATCGCCGTCGCGCAGGGCGTTATGGGCGAGCGTACCCACCCACATGATCTCGGCGCGGGCGTCGTAGTCATCGGGGTTCTCCATCACCTTGGGCGCCGCCTCCCTCGCGGCGTGCACTAGCCCGCAGGCGATGTTGTCGGTTACGCCCACGGCGGGCTCGCCGGAGAAGAGTCGCTCCATGATATGGGCGATCATGTCGGTCACTCCCGCGGCGGTCTGGCAGGCGGGCAGGCTGAAGGTCAGCTCCGGGTCGAGGAAGGCGATGGCCGGGCGGTTGAGGTCCGTGTTAATGCTGCATTTGAGGTGCTCCTCGTCGTTGCTGATAACGCAGGAGTTAGAGGCCTCGGAACCGGATGCGGGGATGGTCACCACGCAGGCGACGTCGATGCGGTCGGCGGGAACGGCGCGCTTGCGGAAGAAGTCCCATACGTCGCCGTCGTATACCGCCCCAGTGCGATGGCCTTCGCGCAGTCCATGACGGAGCCGCCGCCCACGGGCAGGATGATGTCGGCGTCGTTTGCCCGTGCGAGCTCGACGCCTTCTCGTGCCAAGCCTATTTCGGGGTTTGGACGCACCCCTCCAAGCCCGATGTGCTCCACGCCCGCGGCATCGAGCGATGCCCTCACGCGGACGAGCGTTCCGCAGCGAACTGCGGAACCCCTGCCGTAGACAATGAGCGCTCAGCGGTAGCCGGAGGTGGACAGAGTCCCCCAACCTTGTCGGTCGCTTTTCGCCCAAAGACAAAGCGGGTGGGGGAGTAGAAGGAGAAATCGTTCATGGAGCTCCAATCTGGCGTTTCGCCCTACATGCGCGGAGGAGTTTTTCGGGCGCATCGCCTGCGTTCGCGTCGCAATCTCGGCGGCGCGGTGCGGTCCGTGGATTCCATCGTATCGCCCGCGGCACCCCTTACCGACGATTGAGGCGAGTCTGCATTTCGCGGCGCGACGTCCACCTGGCGGACGATATCCGTTCGCGACACGTGGCCGTCCCGGTCGCAATAGCGTATGCGCACCGGGTTGCCGAGATGGGCCTGCGGCCCCTTCTCCTGATGCGAGCGCGCGAGACGGGCGAGCAGCGGCGCGAGCACCTGCTCGACCGTCTCCTCCCGATACCACGCCGCCACGGGCAACCCGTTCACGTCAAACCCGTACGTTCGCCATGCCATTCGCCTCGCCGCCTTCGCCGAACGAAACCGCGTATCCAGACCGCCGGTCCCCCACCCAGCACTTCGACGAGCCTTCGCGCTCACTTCTGCGGTCGGGATGCGCCCGCGAGGCGCTCGGCAGGCAGCGCCATTTCCGCTCGCTGTGTCGAGCGCGAGTGTCGAGAAGTCGCCATATGCCACTCAGATGTAGCATGGAGTGCCGAAGCGCACGCGCCCGTGACGAAACACTGGCGCCAACCCGTTCCGCGCACCACCCCGCCCGTAAGGTGTGTGGCGAAAGGAGGACCAGCCGCATGAACATCCCCGAGACACAGAGCCTACCTCGATCGCATTCCGCACGAGCTTCTCTGACATTTCCGCCCATTACCACGTGGAGGTCCCCGTCGCGGAGATCGCCTACGCATACGACTACATCAATTCCCGGCATGCCCCGCGCAGGCAGGCCACGCCGAACGATGGGCCCGCGGCTCAGCAGGACGAGTGACGCGCCTCGCAAGCAAAGGAAGGAAGCCAACATCACACGAGCATCATCGATCGCTGCGTGCAAGGCGGCGGGCCTCACCGTGTTCGCCAAGCGCGAGGAGCGTTTTGGTTTTTCGCAAGCAAATGCGGACGAAATCAGCGACCAGATTCCCGATACGCTCAAACATGCAGGGCCCCTATGTGTTTAACCTCATTTTTCCGTGTGCGGTAGAATGGAGTCGTTGAGATCGCGAACGCCTTAAAGGGAGAGTTTTTGTGGATGCGCATCTGGATGGGGGCTCTTCCGCCCCGCTGTATCAACAGGTGCTCGATTTGCTTAAGAGCGATATCGAACAGGGGACATATCCCGTTGACTCGCAGATTCCAACGGAACTTGAGCTTTCTAAGATGTACGGCGTGGGAAGGGTCACGGTTCGCCGCGCAATAGAGGAGCTTGTGGGCGAGGGGTATCTCACCAAGCGGCAGGGGCGTGGTACGTTTGTGACCGCGACAAAGATAATTCGCAAGGTGCATCAGAAGGACGATGTTCAGAGTTTTACCCAAGCATGCGCTGAAAACGGCATGAAGGCGGGCGCTCGCGTCGTTGCCCGCAAGACCGTTGCCGCCGATCGCGACCTCGCTTCTTTCTTTGGCTTGGATGAAGGCTCTGACCTCATCTTGGTCTCACGCGTGCGTACCGCAGACGGCGTGCCGGTCCTGTTCGAGAACAACTACTATCCTGTCGATGGATTCGAATTTCTCAAAGATATCGGTCTCTCCAATTGTTCGATATTCGAGGCCGTGGGGGAGCGTACGGGTAGGTATCCCTGCTCGTCCGATCCCTGCAGGCTGGAGATCGCCCGTGCGGGAATTGATGCCGCCCGCGAGCTCAAGGTCCCAGTAGGGGAGCCGCTGTTCTTCATGAACGCGGGCTTTCTCGATTCCAACGGAGAGCGCTTCTGCTATGGCAGACAGTACTACGTGGGTTCGCGCTACAGCTTCGATATCTAGCGGCTCTGTCTCACACAGCGCTGTTCTCGTATTGCCGCGGCAGGTCCGTTTAGCGCGTAAAAGTTACCACTTATAGAACAACCTAATATGTTTCTTGACCGACGCCTTCATGCAGGTTATACATAGAACAACCTAAGATGTTTGCCTATACGTGAAGGATTTTTGGCAAGCATCGTTGCTCTGGCAGGAGGTTAAGAATGCCGGATGCCAAACAGGAGAAGCCCAAGCGCAGATTCCATCTCCAGCTTCCCCATGTGTACACCATCGCGTTCATGCTGATCGTGTTCTTCGCGGTGCTCACATGGATCGTCCCATCGGGTCAGTTCGACCGCCAGACCATTCAGACGGCCGCGGGCGAGCGAGAAGTCGCCGTAGCCGGAACGTACCAAGAGGTCGACAAGGTCTACACCGATTCGGAGACGGGGGAGACCGTCGATCTGCGACAGGGCATCGATGCCGTCCTGCAGGCTCCCGCCAAGGGCATTCAGGCTGCGGCCGATGTCGTCGCGTTCGTCCTGCTGATCGGCGGATCGTTCGCCATCGTCACCAAGACCAACGCCCTAAACGCCGGCATGAGCCGCGTGATCAAGAAGCTGAAGAACAAGGACATCTTGATCATCCCCATCTCCATGATCCTGCTCTCGATCTGCGGCACCACGTTCGGCATGTCCGAGGAGGCGCTGCCGTTCTACGCGATCTTCATCCCCATCATGCTGAGCATCGGGTATGACTCCATGACCGCGTTCATCATCTGCTTCCTCGGCCCCAACCTTGGTTACTGCGCATCCACTATTGATCCTTTCAACGTGCTGATCGCCCAGGGCGTTATCGGCATCGAGGGAAATCCCCAGCTTTGGCTCCGCGCCATCCTGTGGGTCATCTTCACCGCCGCGGGCATTTTCTGGGCCATGCGCTACGCGCGCCGCGTCAAGCTCGATCCCAAGTCCTTCATCACCTATGAGGACGATAAGCAGAAGCGCATCGAGTTCTCTGTCACCGATGCCTCTATCGAAGAGGAGTTCACGCTTCGCCACAAGCTCGTCCTCATTGATTTCGCGGTCGGTATGGGCGTTATCGTGTGGGGCCTCGTTACCCAGGGCTGGTATATGGACGAGATCTCCATGGTGTTCCTGGCCATGGGCCTTCTTGCCGGCATACTCGGCGGCCTGGACGAGAAGACCATTGCGGAGGAGTTCGTCCGCGGAATCGCCGACTTCGCCTACGCAGCCTGCATCATCGGCATCGCCCGCGGCATCCTGGTCGTCGCAGAGGGCGGAATGATCATCGACTCTATTCTTAACTGGCTCGTCGGACTCCTTGCGGGCGCTCCGTCCTTCATCTATACCACCTTCATGTACATCGTCCTCGGCCTGCTTTCGCTGCTGGTTCCTTCCAGCTCCGGCCTCGCTGCACTCACCATGCCCGTCATGGGCCCGCTGACCGAGCTTATGGGCCTCAATCCCGGGGCTGCCGTCACCGCTCTGCAGTTCGCGAACCAGACCGTCAACACCATCAGCCCCGTTGCGGGCATGACCGTCGCGGGTCTTGCCGTGGCGAAGATCTCCTTCGGGCAATGGTGGAAGACCATCTGGAAGTTCTTTATCTTCATGGTTCTGTTCGGATTGGTCGCGACTGTGATCTCCGGCCTACTGCCGATGTAGGAGGTGCCCAGCATGGATTTAAGCGCTTCCACACCCCGTCTGCGTCGCGAGCAGGTCGCCGGCATGAACATTCACTACATCATGTGGTCGCTCGATTACTTCCTTGATGCTCAGCAGCGCCTTGGCTTCAAAACCATCGAGCTTTGGGCGGCCGAGCCGCACGTGACGCTGGACCACACGGGGTATTTCGAGGCCGACGAGCTTCGCCGCAAGATCGAGTCCCGCGGACTCTCCGTGAGCTCCCTGTGTCCGGAGAACGTGGTGTATCCGTGGCAGTACGCTGCCAGAAAGCCCCTCCACGCGCAGCGGAGCCTCGCTTACTTTAAGCACGGCATCGAGCTCGCCGAGGTGCTCGGCGCCCCGTATATGTCCATCAACTCCGGTTGGGGCGATTGGGACGAGGACCGCGAGGAGGCTTGGAAGCGCTCTGCCGAGCACTTGGCGATTCTTGCGGACTATGCCGGCGAGCACGGCGTGACCCTCTGCATGGAGAGCCTGAGGCCGGAAGAGAGCAACTTGGTGGTTACACTCGCGGACGCCAGGCGCATGCTTGACCAAGTAGCCAGCCCGCACCTTACTCCAATGGTGGACACTACCGCTATGGGAGTCGCCGGCGAGAGCCTTGAAGAGTGGTTTGCTGAGTTTGGCGATGGTGCCATAAGGAACATGCGCTTCATTGATGGCGACCCATATGGCCATCTGGTTTGGGGCGATGGAAAGCACAGTATGGACGATTTCGTACGCGTCCTCAACGCGCATGGGTTCGAGGGCTATCTTGGTCAGGAGATCACCGATGGAAGGTATTTCGATGATCCCGCAGCAGCGGACCGGCACAACATGGACGCCTTCGAGAGGTATTTTGTCGACTAGCGCGTAGCTCCCATTCGCGTGGGGAAGTCAACACGCTTGACGAGAAGACTCGCAGTAAACGTTGGCGGATTCGTCCGCCGTATCGAAAGGAAGAATAACAATGAACGCACATGATCTTATCGCCGACGCAATCGCTGAAAAGGGCGGTTTCGATAGCGTCTTCTGGGTTGCCTGCGGCGGCTCCCTCATCGACCTGCTGCCCGCCCACGAGCTGCTCAAGCGCGAGGCGACTACGTTTGCCAGCGAGGCGTATACCGCCCGCGAGTTCGATATCATGCGTCCCAAGCGCCTGGGCGAAAAGTCCCTTGTCATCGCTTGCAGCCACTCCGGCAACACCCCCGAGGTAATCGATGCGTGCTCGATCGCCAAGGCGGCGGGCGCGACCGTTATCGTGCAGACGGACAACGCGGGTTCCGGCATCGATAACGGTGAGTGGACGTGCTGGGTATATC
>URRN01000063.1 GCA_900550185.1 uncultured Collinsella sp. | reverse complement strand
CGACGGCACCGGCGCCGGCGAAGGCCAAGCGCTCAAAGAGGCCCCTCGCGATCGCGGCCGTCGTGATCGCATTGCTCGCTGCGGGCGGCGGTGCCGGCTACTACTTCGGCGTCTACGCCCCCGAGCAGGCTCGACAGGCGGCCGAACAGGAGGCGCTCGCGGCAAAGCACGCCGTGCGCTTTAGCGTCTCGGCCCAGGGCTGGGACACCTCGGCGGGAGCGAGCAGGCTGCCGGTTCATATTACAGGCAAGGAAGACCGCGGCAAGAAGGTCGACGCCGTGCGCTACGTGGACAGCGACGGCGAGGGCGTCGAGCTCCGGCGCGGAAGCTACAAGGTCGAGGTCGCCGCCTCCCCTATCGCCGCCGACGGCACGATCTACGCTGTCCCCGCCGACAAGCTCAACATCAAGTTGGGCGAAAAGGCCGCCGAGAAGAAGACCATTGACGCGGGCGACGTGGCGCTGGAGCCGATCGAGGCGCCCGAAGTGACCGACGACCAGATCGCCGCGGCAAAGAAGTACGCCGAGGAGGACGAGGGCGCCAAGAAGGCCGGCTTCAATATTGACGCCGAGGCGCTCGCGACCGCCGCGACCAAGCGCCGCGACGACGCCGTGGCGGCAAAGCAGGCCGAGGAGGAGGCAAGGCGCCAGGCGGAGGAAGAGGCCAAGAAAGCCGAGGAGGCAAGGCAGGCAAGGACGTTTGAAACCGACTACTTTACAATGGTCCTCCCCGACTGGTTCCCCATGGATTGGTTGAAATTCGAAACGACGTCCGACACCCTTACCGCCAATGACGTTACAGCGCAAGATGTTGCCTCGAAAGCGAACTTTACGGTATACGCAACCGATGGATCGCCGCACGGCGCAGAGACCGCCTTCTCTAAGACGATTGGAAAGACGTCATCGGGCAAGACTGTAGTGCTGTCCGGCGGACCTTACTGGGGATATGTCCAGGATGGATACCGCCCGCTTGGGATCAATTATGATTTCACGGGAGAAACGTACTGCGATCTCCTCGCATCCTGCATTACGCTGAAATAGCCGACTACCGCCACCCAAAATGATCCGCTTTCCTCCGTAGCATGCGAATCATACAGGGAGTGTCCCAGGGTGCCGGCACTTAAGGAACGTCCCCAGCTGCCGGAAGCCGATATTTTGCCGCTCTGCCAGAATTCTGGCTCGAAACGGGATATGGTTTCCCAAACAGGCCTCTTGCGGAAAATGCAACCCGGAATCCCCGCCCGAAACGGGACGCACTTTCCCAGTCGAGGCCCTATGGGAAACTGCATCCCGGAATCCGCGCCCAAACCGGGACGCAGTTTCCGGGCGGGGCATCAAAGACAAAGTTGCGGTGGAATAGTTCCTGCTTGGGCTGGTTGAGGCCTTAAATAGGAACTATTTCACCGCAAGTTATTGAGGGGATGTCCGTCCTCTTACAGATGGCGTTCCAGGAAGCGGAAGGCCAGGCGGATCCAGGGACGAACGGAAACCTGCTTGTCCTCGTTGTCGACCGCGGTATTGGCGTTGCCGAGCGAAAGGCCGTGGCCACCCTGGTCAAAGACGTGCATCTCGCATGCAACACCCTCCTCGGCCATGCGCTGCGCGAACGGGTAGACCTGCGCGACCGGCGCCGTCTTATCGTCCGAAACGCCCCACACAAAGGTCGGGGGCATCTGGCGCGAAACGTGCGTGGTGGGGCAGATGTCGGCCAGGTGCTCATCGGTCGCCTCGCCGCCCGTCACCATCGACAGATAGTCGTTGAGCAAATCGCGCCCCGTCTTGCCACCCGTCTTGGGCACGCGCAGGTCGATGCGCGGGTCGCGCGTCTGCATATCGCGCACATAGGCAAGGTCGAGCAACGGATAGCCCAGCACCACGGCGTCGGGACGAATATCCTCCGGACGAGCCCCGGCAAGGCCCGCGAAAGGTCCGGTCTTCCACTGCGTTGCCAACGAGGCGCAGATCATGCCGCCCGCCGAGAAACCCACGATGCACACGCGCTTGGGATCGACATGCCACTCGTCGGCGTTGGCGCGCACGGTAGCGACCATCTTGGCGAGGTCCGCCTGCGGGTGCGGAAAGCTCACGTCGCCCGTGGCGCTCGTCACATAGTTGAGCACAAAGGCCTGGTAGCCGCGGTCCAAAAACGCAAACGCCACCGGGTCCTGCTCGTGTGGAGCGATATGCGTAAACCCGCCTCCGCCGCAGATGATCACCGCGGGGCGGCGGCCATTGGGCTTGTCGGGCAGCGGCTCGGCACCTAGATACGTAAACGTCGCCGGATAATCCTCGGTCGGCTCCTCGCCCCACAGCGCATGGTTCTCAATAATCATAGGTGCTCCCTCCGTGCGATTCGTGCGCACTCGTTTTTCGCACCTTAGCGTACCCCACTTGAGCCCGCGGCGCAGAAACACCCCCGCAATAAGTTGGCCTTCAACTGATATATCACAAAATCGCTGTTCAGAGGTATCGTTGGGCAGCGTAAAATAGGAGCGCTGACCGTGCTGGGAAACACGTACGAAACGTTTCCGGCAAACCACACGCGTGCAACATGCACGCCTGATACGTTGGAGGCATCTATGGGTCTGCTCGATTCGCTCAAGTCCACGTTCACTTCGTCGGGCGAGGCGTCCGTTCCGCCCGCAGCAAGCTTCGCCACCCGCGAAGGCGTCATCTACGCTCCCGTCAACGGCGTGCTCGTCAATCTGAGTGAGGTTCCCGACGAGACCATCGCCTCGGGCATGCTCGGCCAGGGTTACGGCATCGAGCCCATTACCGGCACCATTTACGCCCCCGCCAACGGTCGCATCGGCGCCACCACCGTCACCAATCACTCCATCGGCATGATCACCGAGGACGGCCTGCGCGTGTTCATCCATGTTGGCCTGGGCACCGTGGAAATGAACGGCAAGGGTTTTGCCCGCTTTGTCGAGATGGGTGACACGGTCAAGGCCGGCCAGCCGCTCATCAGCTTCGACCGCAACGCTATCAAGGCCGCCGGTCACGAGGACATCGTGACCGTCATCATCTCTGAGCTCGACCGCCTCAAGAGCATCGACCACGTCGGCGAGTCTGGCACGCTTATCGGCGGCAATCCGCTCGTCAAGCTTGGCGATCCGCTGCTGGTTGCCAAGACCAAGTAGCCGATCATCATCGCATAAAGGCTCAACCACCCGTGCATCTTTGCCGCATCTGTGTTGTTGTTTTTGCCTATGTAGAGGTTCTGAAACGTTTCTATATAGGCAGCTGAGCATCAACGCAGGTGCGGCTTTTGCGTAGCGAAGCATCGCCCCGCGGCATGTTGTTCAACCGCACGAACCCCCTTCCTTTGTCTGCACAGAGCGCTAGACTGCTAGGTCGACATTGGAGGAAAGATCGATGCAAAACACACCCACGGGCGCCGCACATGCCGCGCCTCAACGCAACCAACGCATCGTCGCGCTCGACGGGCTTCGCGCCCTCGCCATCGCCGGCGTCGTCCTATATCACCTTCGCCCCAGCCGCCTGACCGGCGGTTTTTTGGGCGTTACACTCTTCTTTACGCTGAGTGGCTATCTCGCCACCAAAAGCATTATGCGGGCCACGGCACGCGACGGATTCTCATACCCGCGCTATATCTGCCGCCGCGTTGCGCGCATGATGCCGCCGATCGTCGTGACCATCGCGCTTACCGCCGTCGCCACCTACATCGCGGCCCCGAGCCTACTCCCCAAGGTGCAGCAGGATGCACTGCCATCGGCACTCTTTTTGAGCAACTGGTTCTACATCTTCCGCAACGTCTCGTATTTCGTCGCCGCGGGGCTCCCCTCGCCGCTCACGCACCTGTGGTTCTGTGCTGTCACTATGCAGTTCTATCTGGTATGGCCGGTCATCCTTATGGCGCTGTGCAGCAAAACCAGGTCTCGCAACACCGCCATCGGCATCACGATCGCATTCGCGCTTGTATCGACGGCAGCCATGGTCCTCATGTTTAATCCCACCGCCGACACATCGCGCGTCTACTACGGAACCGACGCCCGTGCCGCCGAGCTTCTATGCGGAGCCTTAGCCGCCATCGCCGCGCCGCGTCTGCGCGAGATACTGAGCGGTGACATCCATACCCCCGGCGCCAACAAGGGCATCTCAAAGGTCAACGCGATTTCTATCGCGTGGCTCGTTGCCGTTATAGCCGGCGCACTCATGCTGACCGGAGAGAGCGCCTGGCTCTACCGCGGCGGCTTTTTGCTGCTTGCCCTCGTCACCGGACTCCTCATCATCTGCGTGCAGAATACGGAGTGCATCGTGCGTCGCCTGTTGTCGGTCAAGCCGCTCGTCTGGCTGGGTCAGCGCTCATTCTCGGTCTATCTGGTGCACTATCCCCTACTGCTTCTTATGAACCCCGCAACCCGCACTACCCGCATCGCCTGGTGGGAGCAGGCGCTACAGCTTGTGGTGATCCTTACGGTTGCCGAGGTCCTCTATCGTCTCGTCGAACGTCCTTGGTCCCGCAAGCCCGCCCAGCAGGGCAACACGGCAAAGACGCACGTCCTTTCGCCCGCCATGGCACTTTCTGCGCTTGGCGCCGTATGCGTCGCCGCACTTGCCTTCGCGCCGCTTGACTGGGCAGGTATCGCCACCGCCCGCGCCGAGCAGCTCCGCCCCGAGCTTGCCCAGAACCCGACCTCATCCCAGGACAACGGAGCCAACGACAAGGGCGCCGAGCCCGCATCCGGTAAAGACTCCCAGCCCAGCGACACCGCATCCGATGACGCCACCAAGCAAAAGCCCAAAGAAGGTCCTATCGCCGAAAAGGTCCCCAAGAACTTGGACTGGAAGAGCTTTACCTACGACGAGGCGACCGGGACCTGCGATGCCCGTGTGCTGATGATCGGCGACTCGGTCACTGCGGGCGCACAGTCCGGTATTCAGGCGGCACTTCCCAACGCCTACATCGACGGCGTGGTGAGCCGCCAGTTCTACACCTTCCAGGATGTCTATGCACAGGACAGTGCCAACTACGATCCAAGCGTGGTCATCTGCGCACTTGGCACCAACGGCCTCATCCGCGACCCCCAGCAGGTGCAGGACGTGATTAATGCCGTGGGCGGCAAGCCCATCTACTTTGTGACCGTGCGCGTGCCGCTCGAGCTACAGGACCGCAATAACCAGACGATTCGTGACGTCTGCGCCCAAAACGACAACGCCGGCGTCATCGACTGGAACGGTGCCTCGGAGGGCCACAGCGAATACCTCGTCGACGACGGCACGCACCTCACCCAGGCGGGAATCGACACCTACGCCGCCCTCATACGCCAAGCCATCTGCGGGCACTAGGCGCCGCAAAATCGGCGCTTGCGCGGTGCCCACGTCGCGCCCATACATCACACCTGACGTTTTGCTACGCCCCCGCTCGCGGGTTAGAATGGTTAACTGTTTGGAAATAATCCGTACAACCGCTCTGGGAGGATACGTGAACCGCACCAAAATCGCGCAGCTCTATACGCACGCCGAGTCGCTCGGTGGCCAGACCGTCACCGTTGCCGGCTGGGTCAAGTCCGTCCGCGACATGAAGAACTTTGGCTTCGTTACACTCAACGACGGCAGCTGCTTCCGCGACCTGCAGGTCGTCATGAACCGCGAGGCGCTCGACAACTACGACGAGATCGCCCATCAAAACGTCTCGGCCGCCCTCATCTGCACCGGCACCGTCAAGCTGACCCCCGATGCGCCCCAGCCCTTCGAGCTTTCTGCCGCCTCCATCGAGGTCGAGGGCACGAGTGCCCCGGATTACCCGCTGCAGAAGAAGCGCGCAACCGTCGAGTTCCTGCGCACCCAGCAGCACCTGCGCCCGCGCACCAACCTGTTCCGCGCCGTGTTCCGCATCCGCTCTGTCGCGGCTGCCGCCATCCACCGCTTCTTCCAGGAGCAGGGCTTTGTCTACGTCAACACCCCCATCATCACCACGAGTGACTGCGAGGGCGCCGGCGAGATGTTCCGCGTGACCACGCTCGACCCCCAAAACCCGCCCCTCACCGAGGCCGGCGAGGTCGACTGGAGTCAGGACTTCTTTGGCAAGCATGCGAGCCTCACCGTTTCCGGCCAGCTCAATGCCGAAAACTTTGCCATGGCCTTTGGCGACGTGTACACCTTTGGCCCCACCTTCCGCGCCGAAAACTCCAACACCACGCGCCATGCCGCCGAGTTTTGGATGATTGAGCCCGAAATGGCCTTCGCCGACCTCAACGACTACATGGACAACGCTGAGGCCATGCTCAAGTACGTCCTTAAGGACGTCATGGCCACCTGCCCCGACGAGCTCAATATGCTCAACAAGTTTGTGGACAAGGGTCTGCTCGAGCGCCTAGACCATGTCGCCAACTCCGACTTTGCCCGCGTCACCTATACCGAGGCCGTCGAAATCCTGGAGCAGGCCGTCGCCGCCGGTCACAAGTTTGACTATCCCGTGAGCTGGGGCATCGACCTGCAAACCGAGCACGAGCGTTTCCTGACCGAGGAGCACTTTAAGCGCCCGACCTTCGTAACCGACTACCCGGCCGAGATCAAGGCTTTCTACATGCGCATGAACGAGGACGGCAAGACCGTCGCCGCCGCCGACTGTCTGGTTCCCGGTATCGGCGAGATTATCGGCGGATCCCAGCGCGAGGAGCGCCTGGATCTGCTCGAGGCCCGCATCAAGGACCTGGGTATGAATCCCGAGCAGTACAAGTACTACCTTGACCTGCGCCGCTACGGTTCCTGCAAGCACGCCGGCTACGGTCTGGGCTTCGAGCGCTTGGTGATGTACCTCACCGGCGTGGGCAACATCCGCGACGTCCTGCCGCACCCGCGCACCGTGGGCAACGCCGACTTCTAATCGTCGGGCACTAGCTCGCGTCGCCACGCGCAACGCTCATCGCACAAGCGCCTCTCGACATCGGCCGAGAGGCGCTTTTTTCAACAGCAGCCGTCAAGCTTTTGGCAAGGTTTTGGTCAGTTAGGCAGGGTTGTTGAAAACTCGACCCGCCGTTTGCCGGCAACCATCGACCGTCCAAGGCGCCACGTGTCCTTGGCCAGGCTCCGCGCCCTAGGCTCTGATCTGCCATCACCAAAAAGAAAGGACGTGGGCACTATGACCGAAGCCGTTGTTGAAAACTACGAGACCACGACCAGGGGCTCCGCCTCGATGGCAGCCTATCGCGCCGTACGCATCCTGCAGCTTTTGAGCGAGAACACCGGCGAGGACAAGGCGCTGCTTTCCGACGAGCTGGTCGAGCTCCTCGCCCATCCCGACGACCCCGCCCGCATGCCCATCTCAGCGGCACGCCGCAGCATCTATACCTCGATATCCGCACTTCGTCACGCCGGATACGAAATCGACTATAAACGCGGCGTGGGCTATCGGCTCCTCACCCGCCCGCTTGCTGACGAGGAGATCATACGGCTCCATGGCATGGTCATGCGCAACCGATCGACGCCCATAGCCATTCGAAAAAGCATGGCGCAGCACCTGGTCGCCATGGCGAGCGCCGATGTTCGCGGCTATCTCGATATGCCCGAACCGACACCGGCCGCCAACGACGTGCCCATCAAGACAGCGCGTCCGCACGCCAAGCGTATCGACACGTGCGAGCTCGTCGAACAGGCCATCGACCATGGAACAACTGTCAGCTTTGATATCTCAAACGTCCTGACCCGAGGCGAAACCGAGGTGGTGCGGATGACGGTCCGGCCCTTTGCCATCAGGCAGCGCGATGGCGTCTCGTATCTGCTGGGAACGGTCTACGACACCCGAGGCGCCGACGACACCCTGCGCACCGTTGAGGTCAGCCGCATGAGAAACGTCAGCACGCGTTTGCTCGACGGCAAGAAACTCTTTGCCGCGCTAGACGAAGAAGACAGCCCCGCGCCCGCAGCGTAAGCCGCAGCGTAAGCCCCGTTACCGTCCGTCGTTTCTCAGCACCGCCCATCCGGTTCAGTATTAAAAAACCCGCCAGGTTATTGTAAAAATGGACATCGGCGTTACTATAGTCCCACTTGCACTTTTTCCTAGTGCAGTGTTTCCAGCCATTTTTACACTGGGGGTAATGATATGAAGGGCATCACCATCAGCCGCAGGAGCCTTCTTGTCTCCGCTGGCCTGCTCGCGCTCGCTCCGCTCGCCGGATGCGGCGGCAACTCTGGTTCCGGCTCCGCTGCCGCCGGTTCCGACTACACCATCGGCGTTCTGCAGCTCACCGAGCACTCCGCGCTCGATGCCGCCAACGACGGCTTCGTCAAGGCCATCAAGAAGAGCGGCCTCAAGGTCAAGATCGACCAGAAGAACGCCCAGAACGACCAGTCCACGTGCAAGTCCATTGCCGACAAGTTCGTAGGCGACGGCGTCAACCTGATCTATGCCATCGCCACGCCCGCCGCGCAGGCTGCCGCCGGCGCCACCGCTGACATCCCCATCGTTGGCTGCGCCATCACCGACTACGCCGCTTCCGGCCTGGTCCAGGACAACGACAAGCCCGGCACCAACGTCACGGGCGCTTCCGATCTCACCCCGGTCGCCGAGCAGCTCGAGATGATGCAGAAGGTCCTGCCCGACGTCAAGAAGGTCGGCCTGCTCTACTGCACCGCCGAGTCCAACTCCGGCGTCCAGATCAAGGCCGCCAAGAAGGAGCTCGACAAGCTGGGCCTGGAGTACACCGACTTCACCGTCTCGAGCTCCAACGAGATTCAGTCCGTCGTCGAGTCTGCCGTGGGCAAGGTCGACGCGCTGTACTCCCCCACCGACAACACCATCGCCGCGGGCGCTTCGCAGGTCGGCCAGATCTGCAAGGAGAACAAGCTCCCCTTCGTGACTGGCGAGGAGGGCATGTGCAAGGCCGGCGGTCTGTTCACCCTCTCCATCAACTATGAGGACCTGGGCTACGCTGCAGGCGAGATGGCCGTCAAGATCTTGAAGGGCGAGGCCAAGCCCGAGGATATGCCGATCAAGCACCTCTCGAGCAAGGACCTGGTCGTCGTCAAAAACGACGAGATGGCCGAGGCTCTGGGTATCGACCTTTCCGCTCTGGACGAATAGCACCATGCGCGGTGACGCGTCTAGGGCCCGCACGCGCGCCACAGCTGCGTTATTCAATATCTGAGTCATTGGGGCGAACGCTAAAGACCGGCGTTCGCCCTGCTTGTTTCAGGTAAAACAAAACATCTGTCCACCGCTCTTTTATGCATTGGTACCGCTATTATGGAACATCGCGTGTCCACCCTATCCTAGGAGGTATGAAGCATGCTCATTGCATTGCAGGGCGCCGTTTCGCAGGGCGTCCTCTGGGGCATTATGGTGCTTGGCGTGTTTATCACGTTCCGCCTGCTCGACATCCCCGATATGACCTGCGACGGCAGCTTTGCCCTCGGCGGCTGTGTCTGCGCCGTGCTCATCGTCAACAATAACGTCGACCCGTTGCTCGCCGTGCTTGCCGGCATGTGCGCCGGTGCCATCGCCGGCGCCGTCACGGGCATTCTGACCACCGTCTTTGAGATTCCCGCGATTCTCGCCGGAATCCTCACCCAGATTAGCCTGTGGTCCATCAACCTGCGCATCATGGGCAAGTCCAACACGCCCATCCTTGCCAAGGGCACCATCTTCTCGTCTGTCAGCAACATGATGGGACTGCCGCAGTCCACCGTTGCCATTATCCTGGGCATTGTGCTCGCCGTGGCTATCGTTGCCATCCTGTATTGGTTCTTTGGCACCGAGATCGGCTCGGCACTGCGCGCTACCGGCAACAACGAGTACATGATCCGCGCCCTGGGCGTCAACACCAACTCCACCAAGATGATCGCCCTCGTGCTCTCCAACGCCCTCATCGGCCTCTCTGGCGCGCTTATCTGCCAGAGCCAAAAGTATGCCGACATTGGCATGGGTACCGGTGCCATCGTTATCGGTCTTGCCGCTATTGTTATCGGCGAGGTGCTCGGCCGCCTGCTGCCCGGCGGTCTCACGCAGTTTAGCGTCCGTCTTGCCTCCGCCGTCTTTGGCTCCGTGGTGTACTTCCTCATCCGCGCCATCGTGCTGCAGTTGGGCATGGACGCCAACGACATGAAGCTGCTCTCCGCCGTGATCGTCGCCGTGGCCCTGTGCGTGCCCGTGGTTTGGGAGCGCTATAAGCTCCGCAGCTCCTACACGAAGGGGGATGAGGCAGATGCTTAAGCTCTCGCACGTCAAGAAGACCTTTAACAAGGGCACCGTCACCGAGAAGCGCGCACTCACCGGCGTCGACCTCACCCTGAATGATGGCGACTTTGTAACCGTGATTGGCGGCAACGGCGCCGGCAAGTCCACGCTGCTCAACATGATCGCCGGCGTATATCCGCTCGATTCGGGTGTTATTGAGCTCGACGGCACCGACATCTCGCGTCTGGGCGAGTCGCAGCGCGCCAAGTACCTGGGTCGCGTGTTCCAGGACCCCATGCGCGGCACCGCAGCCGACATGCAGATCGCCGAGAACCTGGCCCTCGCCAAGCGCCGCGGCCGGCGTCGCGGTCTTTCGTGGGGCGTCACCAAGGCCGAGAAGGACGAGTACGTTGAGCTGCTCAAGCGCTTGGACCTTGGCCTGGACACACGCCTCAACGCCAAGGTCGGCCTGCTCTCAGGCGGCCAGCGCCAGGCACTCACCCTGCTGATGGCCACGCTCACCAAGCCACGCCTGCTGCTGCTCGACGAGCACACTGCGGCCCTCGACCCCAAGACGGCCTCTAAGGTGCTCAACCTGACCGAGGAGATCGTCGACGAGAACCGCCTGACCACGCTCATGGTCACGCATAACATGAACGACGCCATCCGTCTGGGCAACCGTCTGATCATGATGCACGAGGGCCATGTGATCTACGACGTGGCAGGCGACGAAAAGAAGTCGCTCACCGTGGCCGACCTGCTGCAGAAGTTTGAGGAGGTCTCGGGCGGCGAGCTCGCCAACGACCGCATGCTGCTGAGCTAAAACCTGCCAAAAAGGGACAGGTTTATTTTGGCAGGTTTTATCTGCACAAACGTCAAAACCGCCGCAAAGGAGCAGATACCTTTGCGGCGGTTTTCGCTAACCCCCATATCGAGCACAGAAGCCCGTCCGAATTTGAACTGCCTCCCATTTCTTGGACATGAGAAATGGGAGGCTTTCTTTATGCGC
>URRN01000062.1 GCA_900550185.1 uncultured Collinsella sp. | reverse complement strand
GCGTTGAGCCACTCGGCAGCTTCCTGCGCGGTGGTCTGGGAGCTGGGCATGCCGGCGCTGTGCAGCACGGGCAGCGCGGCGTCGCGCACGGCGTCGCTTGCCCAGACGAGGTCGGTGGCGATCTTGGCGTCGTTGTCATCGTCGATGACGTGGGCGCTAAAGATCTGGTAGGCGTCGTAGCTGCTCGCTACGGTGCCACTCACCGTGATGGAGCCGTTCGAGGTCGGCGCGGCCTGCGCGGAAGCGGGGAACACGACCGCGCAGATGCCGATCAAGAGGGCGAGCAGCGCAAACAAGATCGGGAAGGAGCAAACTTTCTTATTCACGACGCTCACCTCCCTTCGCATTCGCCTTGCGACGAATGTGCATCCAGGCCGCAGCAGCGCAAAGCACCGCCGCGCCGGCAAGGTACGTCAGAGTGACGCCTGACATACCAGAAAGGGGCAAAGTAGTTGAGTAGGTGTTGGTGAAGACCGGGACACTCTGGTTCTTACCAGTTGCTTCATCCTTAACGGGAACGTAGTCGACCGCCTTTTGCTTGGCCTCGGGGATTTCCTCGCCATCGGCATCGACAATCTTGGTGTAAGTTACTTCGCACTTGATCGTCTTATTAGACTGATCAGTTGCGTTGACCGTAATCTTGTAGACCGACTCGTCGTACGTGTAGTTCGTGAACGGCGTGGTCGGCGGCTGTTCACGGACGTAATAGGTGAAGGTTTCGTTTGCACCGCGGCCGGTGGCGTCCTCACCCTTGGTAAGATTATCAAGCGTGTAATTAATCTCGCCGAAGCCCAGAGTCTGGGGCTCGTTGCCGCCAGCCGTCGTATTAACCTTCTTAGCGTTATTAAAGTCCTCGTTATCCGCAAACTCGAGCGTAAACTCCTTCATCTCGCCACCCTTAACGACCTTAGTCGCCTTAGGAGTCCAGGAGCCGGTGGAGGTGTACTGAGTGCAACTGTTTGTAAAGGTCGCAGGGCCTTCGGCGCCGCCAATACGATAATAGCCTCCGTCCTGCTTTACGTCGTTCCACTGTTTTACGTTGATCCACGTTCCGGACGACTTATCGAATTCGCGCTTGGTAACACTGACGTTTTCAATCGTGTAGTTGTGAATGACGAGCTGTTTTTCCTCGTTTGGATTTTCTTTTTTCGAAACAGACATAAGCGAGGTCTGGGTATCTCTAGCCTTTACCGCAATCTCGTACACAGCGGAGTCATACGTGATGTCGGAATCCTCGCCAGTATTTTCAACCAAGTAGTATGTAATCGTGTTAGCTGCACCGCTCGCTGCGAACTGCTCACCAAGGTCAAACGTGATGTTGCCGTTTGCATCATTATTTGCAGTTCCCACCTCAGTGCAAGCATCACGATTGAATGCCCCATTTGTGAAAGGATCCTTCGAGTCCTTGCGGTAGACCGTAAAGGCGAATTCCCCGTTTTTGAGGTCACGGCCGGACAGCTCCTTGGTCGCCTTTAGCTTAAGACTTGGGTAGACATATGTGTCCTCAGGCTGGCCCAGATACAGGTCGCCATTCGACATGATGCCGCCACCATGATCCCAGGAATAGTTGCCTGTGATGAAGGTTTTAGCAAACTTCTGTGCATTATTCGCTTCGGTACTTCCAACTTGAACACCCGAAGTCAGACCGACGCTCCGATAAATCTTCACACCGCCATTGGCAGGGATAGTGATAGCCTCATAGATTTCTTTGTTATCACTGAGTTCTTTGTTATCACTGCGTTCTTTGCTTCCCGAATACTTGGCATCTCCGCCGCCGAGCATCTTGCCGATTACTGCCGCAATCGGATCAGAATGGCCAGCCTTTGCCGCAAGGAAGAAATCGGCATGACCGCTCTCGCGAAACACCTTCGAATTGTATGCATCACTATCTTGATTCTTTTCATGGCCACCACCTGAAAGATGGGGCGTAACGTCATTGCCGGTATTGTCCGTTTGGCTGTAAGCATGGTTTTTATGTTCTTCGACATCATACTGATCGCCAGCAGACGAATTGCCAAAGATTGCCGTGCCCTCAGTGTTCGTTACCAACGTCTTGCCCGTCGGGCAGACTGCAACGCCACCGCCGTAGCCGCCAGCTGTATTGGCGCTAATGTACGAGTTGTACACAAAGAGCCTGCCAGCATTAGATGCGTCATTCGAATCGCCCTGGACGAAGATGCCACCACCGCCCCAGTCAAAGCGAGACATGCAGTGGTTATTAGTGATGTAGACTGGGCTAACTTTTGACGCTCCACTTATCATCGCGTCAACCCTCTGGCCCACTCGGATGCCGGCACCTTCAGATCGGTAGCTCACGTTAGAGGCAATATTTCCTCCCGTAATGTTGAGCCATGCCATACCTGATTGATGAAGATTGGTAACGTAAACGCCGCCGCCAGCTTCCTCGGAATAGTTGCCGGTAATCTGGCCACCGGAAATGGTGACATGAGCGCCATTATTTGCGGCAAGCCCAGCACCGCCATGGCAACCATCGCCGTCTTCGCCGCAGAATTTAGCCATTTTATTATTCGTGATATAGCCGCCGGAAACAGCGACGCTTCCGCCTACGACCATAATACCGCCGCCATAGCCAGCCTGATCGTTTGCCCCATTGAATGTCGCGTTGCCCGAAATGACAGCGTTTTCAGAAATAGAAACTTTCGAGTAAGCCGAGTACACACCGCCGCCATTGGGTGCGTAATTTGCAGCGATAACACCGCCGGTCAGATTGAGGGTCGAAGCAGCACCACCATTATAATTAGTTACTTTAATGCCAGCACCGTCAGTTCCCGCAGAGGCACCGCATACGTAGCCACCGCTCATTTTGACGGTGGAACCGTTCTCGGCATAGATGAGACTGCCGACATTGCAGCCCTCTTTCTGCGTAAGTGTACCGCCCTGAAGGTTAAACTTGCCGCCTTGGTAAACGTTAATGAGCCTCATCGTGGAGTTCTTGGTGACTCCAACAATTGCGCCCTGAATAGTCGCCGTGTGCTCACAGATCTTCTCGGTGGTACCTGCACCACTTGCAGTCGATTTGGTTACGTAATAGGTAAGTCCAGTCGGAATGCCATTATTGTCATAAGACATCTTTGCCGTCTTGCCATAATTGCCAGCTGTCAGCTTCTCGCCCTTATCTTGTAGCTGCTCGCCGTCGCGAACAGTCTCCTGAATGTGTCCAGAGTCCACGTCGTCCACGACCGTAAGCGTCGCGCCCTTAGCAATATCAAACAGAGGCTTGCCAGCACTATCCTGCTTTATCTTGTGACCATTTAAGTTCAAGGTGATATTGATGAGATTGTCGCTGGACTGTTCGAGCCTAATCTCATCGTTATAGTCGATATCGGCCGTAAGCTTAAAAGTAGCAACGCCGTCTCCATCACGCAGTTTCTCGTTAAGGAGCTTTGAGCTCAGCTCTGCCGCGTTGCGAATTTCATAATCTGATTCATTCTCTGTAGCAGGCGCGATTGCGTCTTCATCATTAGTGTCGTCTTCGGCAGGCTGCTCGGCACTTTTGGCTCCCGCGTCATCGGACGACAGGCCCGTCGCGACAGCGCCACCAGAGGTTTCGCCGTTCTCGGTCTCGTCACTATTCTGTTTTTTGGCATCCCCAGTAGCGTTGTCCGCACCGGCACCCTCGCCCAAAGAACCCTCGTCCGCGGCGGACTCCTCGGCGGCAACCGCCTGGCTATCGTTGGCAATGGCCTGCGAGATCGGAGGCATGACGAGCGACAGTACCAGGCTCAAAACGGAGGCTCCGCACAAAACGCCTGCCAGTACACGGCGCGTCGCTTTATTACTCTGCTTATATTTGTCTGAATTTGCTTTCATCGATGTCTCCTCCCCAAGAGACCGCGATCTTGCTCTTTCACTATCAAGCGTATCTGCGCAACCCGTAATTGCGCACACTTAGTAGTGAATATTGTAACGATTGTTTGAACATCGGGGCAAAAAAACCGATAGTTTTGTAGTGAATTGTCAATTCTCTTGACATATGCCCGGATTTACCTTCGTTTATTCGCTATCTATTTTTGTTTCTACTGGTAATTTAGTTGCCCATCATTTTTTAATGGCTTTAGATTTATTTGCACAAATTTTTGCTCAAGAGCAAACATCCCGCTCACGGTCGAAAATCGACCGTGAGCAGTAGGTCATTAACCGGAAGGAATATCCTTCCAAACTGATGAGAATATCTTTAACTCATCGGTGGTTAGAAGCGTGATGTTCAGACACCTATATTTGAATTTGCGCGCAGATTTTCGGTATCAATTCGCCTAAGTCGCCTGAGGCCACCACAAAGGCACCTGTCCCCTTTGTGGTGATTCTGCCTCAACGCTACAGCAGATGTTCCTCGATAAAGATCGCGATGCCGTCTTTGTCGTTGCTCGCGGTTACAAAATCGGCAGCGGCACGGGTGGCGTCGCTGCCGTTTGCCATGGCCACACCCACGCCGGCGTCAGCCACCATGCAGGTGTCGTTGTCCGCATCGCCAAACACGCAGATGTCCTGGAGCTCCATGCCGTTGAGCTCCGCCACGCGCACAAGGCCGCGCGTCTTGGACACGCGCGGATCCATGAACTCGTAGAGCCGCTGCGTGGTCTGCAGAGCCGCCGCCTTAACGGTATCGTCGGCGAACGTCGACGCCCGTTCGATGACCTGCGGCATCACCTCGGGCGCCATGGTAAACATCACCTTGGTCTGCGGCTCGCGCAAAAACTCGGCAAAGTCGACCACCTTGTAGGGCACGCCGTCGACACGCGACAGGTGCTCGACGCATGCATTGCTCTCGGGCACATAGAGCACGCCGTCCCGAGGGCAAACGGGCGTTGCCGGCAGGCCTGCCATGTGCTCGCAGATGTGCGCGATGGTCTCGCCCGGTAGCGGGTAGCTCAGCTCGTTGATGCCGTGCGCACGATCGATGACTTCGGCGCCGCCGCAGCCCACCAGCACGTCTACCAGGCCTTCGATACCCCAGAACCCAAACATGGCCTCGGTCGCCTGGGCGTCGCGCCCGGTGCACAGGCCAAAGAGCACGCCGCGCTCGCGCAGGGCGTGGATCGCCGCCACGGTGCGCGGGGACACCGTGTGCTGGCTCGTGAGCAGCGTGCCGTCGATATCGCAGAACACGGCTTTGATGTGGCTGAAGGTGGTGTCCATGGGGGCCTTTCTGGGTTGTGCGGCGGTGTGGGGCGTATTCGTGAACGGCGTACATGGTATACCAAGGCACAGGCGCGGCCCGTCAAAGCAAAAACCACCACAAAGGAGCCTGGCCCCTTTGTGGTGGCCGGACCCGCAGGATGGCCTGGCTCGGGACGCAAACCATCACAACATTCGACGTTATTCGGCAAAATCGCGATTTTCATCGAATGTTGTGATGGTTTTACTGCCTTGCGGCACGATCAAAATGCCGGCGGCCAAACAGCAGCAACGCCACGGGAACCGCCGTCACGACCATACCCGCCCCTACGAGCGTCTGCTGCACACCAAACGTCGCCGCCAGCCAAGGGGCAATCGCCAGCGGGGCCACGCCGGCGAACATATTGCCAAAGCCCATGACCGAGTTGACGCGACCGAGTTGCTCGAGCGGAGCCGTCGTTTGCACGATAGTGTTGTGGAGCGGGTTGACGACGCCCCAGGCCACGCCCAGGACAATCTGGCCGATAAGGGCCACGCCCACGTACGGTGTCCCCACATAAATCAGACTTCCCACGCCCACGGACATGAGTGCCACGAGCAGCGTTTTGAGGCTGACGAAGCGCGGCGGCAAGCGGAGCGCGACCACGGCGCCCAGCACCGCGCCCACACCGCTGGCCGACGAGAGCCAGCCCATCCATTCGACACCGACGTGCAGGACATCGCGGTAGAAGAACGACTCCAGCGGATCGAAGGCACCGTAGCCAAAGTTCGAGAGGAAGATGATGCAGAACAGCAAGGCGAGGATACTGTTGGTGAAGACTGTCTTGATGCTGGTCGCAAAGGTGACGCGGGCGAACGTGCTGGGGTTGGAGCTTTGGCTGGCAGTGATTGCCGTTGTACCGCTGTCCGCGGGAGTACTTTCGCGCGCGGCGACGCGACCTGCTTGCGGTCTAAAGCCCCAGCCGGCAATGAGCGCCAACGCGGTAAAGAGCATCATAAGCACGAACACCGCGCGCGACGACGCAGCCGCCGCGACAAAGCCGCCCAGCATGGGGCCAACAATGATGCTCACGTTTGAAAACATGGCGATGGCGGAGTTGATGTCTTTGAGCTCGACGGGGTCGTCGGTGAGGTAGGCCGGATAGGATGTGGCAATGGGCTGGGCGAATCCCATCACAAAGCCCAGGAGCACCGCGCCGAGCAGGACGACGCCGGTCGCGCTACCAAAGGCGATGATTGCCGTGCCAGTTGCGAGAGCGCCGATGATGCTCAGCAAGAAATGGCGGCGCGGACCCCAGGCGTCGAGCGCCGCGCCGCCCGCAAAGGATCCCAGGATCACGAAAACGTTCATGAACAGGACGGCCAGCGATGTCGCGACGACCGAAGCGCCGTCCGCATAGGTGAGTGTTCCGATAACGCCGATAAAGTAGCTGGTCTGAAAACCGGTGTAGATGAGAAAGCGCATCGCCACCAGGCGCTTGGCCTGCACGGAAAGCGATGATTGAGGCTTTGAGAAAAGAGAGACGAGCATGGAGACTCCTTGTTTCATACGAATACGGGCGGTGGGTATTCGCCACCGTCTGTCAAATCAATCTATCCGCATGAAACATTAAGGACGCATCGAGCCTCTTCTCTCCGTTTTCCGTCCGTCATGAACTACTTGGTAGATTGTAAGGCATATCCCAATAATCTACCAAAGCAAAAACCACCACAAAGGTGCCTGACCCCTTTGTGGTGGAAATGACGTTTGCCCAGATAAAACCTGCCATGGCAGCGCAGCGAGCCGGTTCCAAGCCTTAAAGATGGTCTTGGATGAGATCGCAGATGGCTCGGGCGTCGTTGATGTTGATGGCTCGGGTCGCAAAGCCGGCGTCGAAGGCCTGGCGCGCCAGGGCCTCGTTGCAGGCAAGGGCCAGCGTACGACCGTCGACCAGGTCGAGTGAGCTCTTGCCGCGCAAACGGTCGACACCCGAGCGCGCGACCACGATGCTGTCGAAGCCCTCGGTCTTGTAGCCCTCGATGATCACCACGTCGACATCGTTGTAGCGCGACAGCAGCTCGCGCGCAGGCATCTCGTCCTCCTCGCGCGTGTCGGCGTACTCCGCCCAGCGCGTGGCGCAGATGAGCCCCACGTGTTTGGATCCGGCTTGATGATGGCGCCACGTATCCTTAGCGGGCACATCGATATCAAAGCCATGATGCCCATGATGCTTGAGCGAACCCACGCGCAGGCCGCGGCGGGTGAGCTCGGCGATAACCTTCTCGACGAGCGTGGTCTTGCCCGAGTTTTGGTAGCCGATAAACGCGATCGCGGGGACGGCCGGGGCCGGAGCTGCGGGCGCGACGGCGACGGGTGCGCTTGCGGGCGTGGCACCGTCGGCGGCCACGGCCTCAACAGCAGCGGCCTGACGCTCTGCACGATCCCACACGCCCGAGCGGCCGCCTTCCTTGTGCAGCAGGCGAACGTCGACGATCTCCATGCCGCGATCGACCGCCTTGCACATGTCATAGATCGTAAGGCACGCGGCACTCGCGCCGGTCAGGGCCTCCATCTCGATACCCGTCTTGCCCGTCACGCCGGCCGTGACCAGCACGTGAAAGCCAACCTGCCCGTCCGTGCGCGCCGGCGCCCAGCCCTCGGGCACGTCCTCGGCCGGCGTTCCCGCCGCAGCGATGGGCGCAATGTCGCACTTACTCTTGGTGATAAGCAGCGGATGGCACATGGGGATGATGTCGCTCGTGCGCTTGATGGCCATGATGCCCGCGACGCGCGCGCAGGCGAGCACGTCGCCCTTCTTGGCGCGGTCTTGCAGCACCATAGTCTGCGTCTCAGGATGCATGAGGATGGTGCCCTCGGCGATGGCGATGCGGTGCGTCTCGGCCTTGTCGGATACGTCGACCATGCGCACCTCGCCCTTGGCGTCCACGTGCGTCAGCTCGTCGCGGCGTGCGTCGCGGACGGAGTCGGCGACCGCGTCAGCAGGCGTCGTTACGCCCTGCTCGGACGTGGCATCTTTGCTGGCTGCCGCAGCTTTGTGGGCAGACATCGCGGCCCTGCGAGCGGCCTTAGTGGCATCGGCGTACCTGCTCTTGGCCATATGATCATCCTCCGATTTGGGACATAAATCGTTGCGTGCCCTCAATTATCGCGTGTTCCTGCGGTTTGTGGGCCACGGCATCGCGCCAAATCGAAAGTACCTGCATATCATCACCACGACGCAGCGCCTCGCGCACCGAATACTCGGCATCGCTGAACAGGCACGGACGCACGTTGCCATCGGCCGTCAGGCGCAGACGGTTGCAATTCGCACAAAAATGGTTGGACATGGCGCTGATGAAGCCAACCGTTCCCGCCGCGCCCGGAAAGCGCCAATAGCGCGCGGGGCCCGCGCCGGCAGGAGCGTCGGTGATGTCAAGCGGTTCGAGCTCGCCCAGTCCCATCGCGGCGGCCCCGGCATTGACGCGCGCCCGCAGCTCGTCGCTCGGAACGGTATCACTCGCATCCCACAGCTCGGGATTGAACGCGGGCACATGCGGGTCCACAGCGCAATGCGAGCTCGTGCGCTCGTCGCCGATGGGCATGTATTCGATAAAGCGCAGGTGGATGGGGCGGTCGACGGTCAGTCGTGCGAGGGCCGCCACATCCTGGTTGAGCCGGCGCACAACAACGCAGTTGACCTTAACGGGCTCAAAGCCCCAAGCCAGCGCCGCGTCGATGCCAGCCATGGTCTGCTCGAGTCGACCCAGACGCGTGATCTTTCCAAAGAGCGTAGGGTTGAGCGTGTCGAGCGAGATGTTGACGCGGTTAAGGCCGGCATCTTTGAGCTGTGGCGCCAGCTTGGGCAGCAGGGCGCCATTGGTGGTAAGCGAGATATCCTCGATCCGCGGAATCGCGCGGATGTCGCGAATGAGCGGAATGATACGGCGGCTGACCAGCGGCTCGCCGCCCGTCAGGCGCACGCGACGAATGCCTTCCCCCGCTACCAAGCGCACAAAACGGGCGATTTCCTCGGCGCTGAGCAGCTCGTCGTGTGCACGGGGCGCCACGCCATCGGCCGGCATGCAGTAAATGCAGCGGAAATTGCACTTGTCGGTAACGGCAATGCGCAGGTAGTTGATATCGCGACCAAATCCGTCATGTTGCACGTGCCCGTCCACGCAGCCCTCCCCTCACGCAGCGTTTATTCTTCGGAAAACATAATACCCCACGGAAGAATCATGCCGACACCCGTACGACAGGACAGGTTGCTTTGAGCAAAACGGACTTTCCAAGCCCATCCTCAACACAGACCATCACAACATTCGATGCTTTTCCCGATTTTGGCAAAAAACGTCGAATGTTGTGATGGTTTGCCTGCCCACGGCACCCCGCAGAAGGGCCAAAGCGCCCCTAAAGGCCACCGTCCCAGTGCCGAATCACGAATTCTCGCAGGTCGTTCTGACGTTTCTGGAACGCTTCGCTTCGGTCGCACTTAAGGCCCATAGCGAGCGCGATGGCGTTCATCGCCCGGTGCAATTGCAGCTGATGGGCAAATTGAGTCCCGGTGAGGACGATCATCCTAAAGCCCAGCGCGCTCAGCACGGCCATACGCTCCGCGTCCGACGCGCTGCGCTGTTTATCAAGATGGTCCGAGCCGTTGTATTCAATCCCCGTACCGCTCGCAGGCGCATATACGTCAATCTCGAAATACCCAGCCTTTGCGAGATATTTGAACTCGCTGGGAACATCTACCCGATGGTTGAGCTCGATCTTGGCGTATCCCAGCCCGCCTTGAGAACGTTTTGCTACGACCATGATTGCAGTGGCCGTCTCCATGGGCGACCGCGCGCCATCGTGCACGCGCTTGAGCACGGCGGCCGCGCGTATAGCCCCCTGACGAGATCGGTTCTCATTGCAATAGGCAATCAAGTCGGCAACGGTATACCTCTGCCCCATCTCGATATAATCGCCTGTCGACAGATGATTCAAATGGTATCGAGCGCAGATTTCGTAGCCATATTCCAGCTGCTCGGGCTCACTCATCCACGAGCCCGCCTGGACAAAGCACATGACCTCATCAACCACCAGAAGGCCCTCTGCCACCTCGATAAGATGGCCTGGAGGTACCGGCGCTCCAAACACGTGGCACCTAAATCCAGCCGGCGTCGAGCGCTCAAAATCGAAGTTGACGAGCGTGTCGATATGATCGAGCTCTTCTCGTGGAATACCAAGCGCAACCAGATAGTCGGTAACGATCCCAACTGCCGTTGAAGCCCTCAGCCCCTTGGCATCGAGTCCCAATTCGGACAGGCTCGCGGTCGGCTCCGCCTCGTTAGCAAGCGAGTCCTCATCGCATAGGCTGCTTGCTCGCGAGAGCGGCTCGGACGGGCGCGCCACGTTGTGGTACAGCCAGGCAGTCTTATGGGACAGGACGATCGGCAGGTCCATGAGCCCTCCAATGGAGTCGGATAACCAACCGTATTCCCCCGCTCACGGGTCCGCACACCTTCGTGCGCAAGAAAGCGAATCCACCCGATCGAGTGGCAGAAAAACCATCACAACATTCGATGCTTTTCCCGTTTTTGGCAAAAAACGTCGAATGTTGTGATGGTTTGAGGCGAGGTGAGGGGCACGGAGGGTCAAAGCATCGTGCTTGGAGCGTGACTTTTTCGCCCCGCTGCCAACACAAACCTTGACTCTACAATCGTTATAGGGTTTTCACTACACTGGTACGTAAACAAACCCAGCCAGAAAGCCCCACCTATGGAACACGACCTCACACGCGGCAATGTCCTTAAGACCATCGCGGTCTTTGCCCTGCCCTATATGCTCTCGTACTTTTTGCAGATGCTCTACGGCATGGCCGACCTGTACATGATGGGACAGTTTAGCGGCGCCGCCGGCATCACCGCCGTGGGCAACGGCGCGCAAACGCTCTATATCATTACCGTGACGCTTGTGGGCCTGGCCATGGGAACGACCGTCATCGTCGGCCACGCCGTGGGCTCGCGTCGCTTTGACCGCGCGGAGGTCGCCATCGGTAATACCATCACGCTGTTTATGGG
>URRN01000061.1 GCA_900550185.1 uncultured Collinsella sp. | reverse complement strand
TGATGAAGCAAGTTGCCGGTGAGATGGGCGTGCGCACCGACGTGCCGTTTAACCAGCTCACGCCTCTAGAGCGCGACATCGTGTTCCATGGTCCGGCGGTTAAAAAGCACATTCTCTACGTTCCCAAAAACGGCGAGGGCGCCACGCCGCTCGACTTTACCTATTACAACGCCGTCTATACCGTTGAGAATGCGCTTGCCAAGGTTAAGGACGATAAGGGCCTCAAACGCGTTGCACGCTTTTTGTGCGAGGGGCCATGCCGTGACTGTGGCGGCACGCGTCTCTCCGAGGCCGCGCGCCAGCCCCAGGTGCGCGGTATCAATCTGGCGCAGGCCGCGGCCATGACGCTGGGCGAGGCGATTGAGTGGGTGCGCGGGGTGCCCGCATCCTTGCCGGCCGAGATGCAGCCCATGGCGACGGATATCTGCGATTCGTTTTTGAGCACGGCTCGTCGTCTGGTCGACCTGGGTCTCGATTACCTTTCACTCGACCGCGCCGGTGCCACGCTCTCCACGGGTGAGCGCCAGCGTGTGCAGCTCGCCCGCGTGGTACGCAATCGATCGACGGGCGTGCTTTATGTGCTGGACGAGCCCTCGATCGGCTTGCATCCGGCAAATGTCGACGGCCTGGTTGGCGTGATGCGCGACCTGGTAGGCGACGGCAACACCGTGGTTGTTGTCGACCACGATACGCGCGTACTGGCGGAAGCTGACTATCTGGTCGAGATGGGCCCCGTTGCCGGAGCAGGCGGCGGTAACGTGATCGCTGCAGGTACGGTGGACGAGGTCGAGCAATCGCAGGGCAGCCGCATCGCGCCGTTTTTGTGCTCAGAGTCCAAGCGCTTGCGTCCACAGGTGACTGACGAGGAAATGTTCGACCAGGGACATATCCGCATGGCAACCGATGCCATCCATACCGTAAAACCGCTCGAAGTCGATATCCCGCGCGGCCGCCTTGTCGCGGTGACGGGCGTTTCGGGCTCGGGCAAGACGACGTTGGTGCTCGAGACACTCATCCCGGCACTTAAGGCACAGGCAGCTGGCGAGCGTCTGCCGGGGCACGTGCGTTGGATCGATGCCGAGGGTATTGCCCGCGCAAACCTGATTGACGCTACGCCCATCGGTGCCAATGTGCGCTCGACGGTAGCGACCTATGCTGACATCCATGACGAGCTGCGTCGCGCCTTCGCTCGTGCGCCCGAAGCCAAGGCAGCCGGCTACAAGGCGGGCGCCTTTAGCTACAACACCGGCGCCTTGCGCTGCCCTACGTGCGATGGCACGGGCTCGATATCACTCGACGTGCAGTTTTTGCCCGACGTCGAGATCGTCTGCCCGGCATGTCGCGGCTCACGTTATGCAGACGCGGCTTCGCATATCCATCGCGAGGGCAAGGACGGGAGTCTCCTTACGTTGCCGCAGCTCATGGACATGAGTGTGGACGAGGCCATCGACGCCACACTGGGGCTCAAGAAGGTTCAGGCGCGCTTGCAGACCTTGCACGACTTGGGCTTGGGCTATCTCACGCTCGGTGAGCCCACGCCGGCGCTTTCGGGCGGCGAGGCACAGCGCCTTAAGCTCGCGAGCGAGATGGGCCGCGTGCAGGATGATGCCGTATTCGTGTTCGACGAGCCCACGATCGGCCTGCATCCGCTCGATGTTCAGGTGTTGCTGAGTGTGTTCGACGGCCTTGTTGCCAAAGGCGCCACGGTTATCGTGATTGAACACGACCTCGACCTTATCCGTAACGCCGATTACGTGATCGACATGGGCCCGGGCGGTGGCGACGCGGGCGGGCAAATCGTCTGCGCCGGTACGCCGGGCGACATCGTGGCCTGCTCCGCAAGCATCACCGGCCGCTACCTATAGACAATGAGGCAAAGGGACAGCCCCTTTGCCTCATTGATGCCTATTTCACGCATTGAGCCGCGAGATAGTCGCGGAAGAATGGCAATTCAAATGCGACGAGCCCTCGTCCTCGTTCCCCGATGATGCCGGCATCTATCATTCGGCGTCGGTAGCGGGAGACCTGCTGCGGCGAACGCTTAAGGCGCTCGACAAGGTCAGCGGTGGTGGATTCTTCCTCATCGTCAAGCATGGCGATGAGGAATCGCCTGTCCTCTGCAGTGAGTTCCCGATAGGTTGCCGCGAGGATTCGGTCGTCCATCTCGTCGCGCGCGATTTTGATTCCTAGGTCAAAGTCGCGTGACGAGATTTCCTTCGAATCGCTTGTGAGATCCCAGGCACGGTAGCCTACGAGTTGCAATAGGAAGGGAAAACCAGAGATCGAGCGAACGGCTCTATCGATTCCCTCAGCATCTGCCAGGCGATCGTTTTCCTGGATTGTGCGAATCAAGGCCTCGCGTACGTCATAGTCGGCAATGCGGCCCAGATGATATTGTTGGGCGCGGCGAAGGAACGAGACCGTCTTGTGGTTCAGTAGCGTCGATACGTTGTTGGGAAGTCCCGCCATGAGCAGGGCGACGCGTTTCCCATCGGTCACAAAGTGCTGATACGTCGCTGCGAGCTGAATCATCTCGTCGAGTGTCGGGTCCACCTCGTCAACCGTGACGAGCAGACCGGTGCCCGCCTCGTTGAGCTGGTCGATGATGTCGCTCATGCGATAACGCCAGGTTGAGGCATCGTGAATGCGACTGACCTCGATGCTGCCGAGCGGTGCAATTCCGAGACCGGTGACTTCGAAGTGGTTGGACGGGTCGATAAGATGGCCGGCAGCACGTTTCGCCCCGAGCTCGATTTCCTCAAGCATTCCCGGGAGCGCGGTCGTCTTTACGGCAATCCAGCCGTGGGATTCCGCCCTTGTCGCGAGCGACGACATGAGAGCGGTTTTACCGGTTCCACGCGCGCCTGAGAAGATCGAGGTCAATTCTGGGCGCCTGCGCTGGCTCAAGAAGGCACGGTCCAAATCCCGAATAATCTGTTGTCTGCCAGCGAGATGGGCGGGAACTTCGCCAAAGCTAGGGGTAAACGGGTTTTCGAGGTATTCCACAATGCCCTCCTTTAGCGTCTCGGGTTAATTTCATTTTATTCTAGTTAATCTCAATTAAAAACAATTAATTTCATTTCAAAGCATAAGGTTGGCGTCGTGCGTTATCGAAGCGGTGCTTGAATAGCTTACGTTGGAGCTCGAAAATGGGTTCAACCCATTCGCGAAATTTGCACGCCCTATTGTGAGTGGGCTCTCAGATGAACTGAAGCTGCCATCGTGCGGCTGATAGGGGCAATCATGAAAAACAGAATCTATGGGTATGCTCGAGTTTCGTCAGCAGATCAGAACCTGGATCGCCAACTGGATGCGCTGGAGCGGTTTCCGGTCCAAACGAATTTGATCTATGCTGACAAAGCGAGTGGAAAGGACTTCAGGCGTCCTCAGTACCGGCGTCTTCTTCGTCGTCTGCGCGAAGGGGACGTTCTGGTGATTAAGAGTATCGATCGATTGGGTCGCGACTACCGTGAAGTTCTCGATGAATGGCGTCGCCTAACGACGGACAAACACGTTGCCATCGTGGTGCTCGATATGCCATTGCTTGATACACGCGAACAACCCAATGGAATTACGGGGACTTTTATTGCCGATCTAGTGCTTCAGGTTTTGAGCTACGTGGCTCAGGTGGAGCGCGAAAACATAAAGCAGCGCCAGGCGGAGGGTATCGCGTCGGCGCGTCTGCGGGGTGTGAGATTTGGGAGACCGACGCTCGAACGTCCGGATAGCTACCGCGATGTCATCAAATCATTCGAAGGAGGTGAGGTTACGAGGCAAGAGGCCGCAATGCTTTTGAACGTTAGCGCATCGACGTTTGATCGTTGGAGACGGGCGGACGCGAACGGATATGACCGTTCGCCGTCTGCCCGTCCTCTTTAGCTAGACATTTTGACGAGGGGAGTTTATTGCACAGGACCCACTCCTTCCCTCGATGTTTATCCAGTTCACGCCCCTGAATCAAATAGTGCCACCGCGTCGCCAATTCGTCTGCTATTTGACGAGGGGGAGGTTAAACGACTACCAAGGGATATGTAATGAAGAAAAAGTTATTTACGGCAGTTCTGGCTTTTAGCGCGGCGGCGCTAATCGGCATTTCTCTACCACTCGGAATTACGGGTCGCGGCTGGAGTCCGACATGCGCATTTGCAGCGACTAAGAAAAGTGGAAAGAAGCCAAAGCCAGGTAAGAAGGATTCAGTAAAAATCGATCAACTAAACTGGAGTGTCTCAGAAGGCGTTGTTGATGGCGTCGAGATGATGACATTTGAATATGACAATAAATCGAGCTTCGATATTGCTCAGTTCACTATTCAGTTTGAGCCGAAAGGTGAGTTGACTGACGAACAGAAACTTCTGTTTACTGACGTTTTTGATGAGGAAGAGGCTGCGCACGATTATTCAACGCTGAAAATGACGGCGGATAGCCAGCGAATCGTCGAGAAGCGAGAATCGGTTGATAGCGTTCCGTGCATTACCCATGGCGACTATGTCGCCAATGCCCAGCAGAATCAATATGACCTGATGGAGCCTTCAATGGCGACTATTGCTTATCTAGGCGGCGATGGAAAGATATATCTCGAGTACTATAGTTTCAAGTCGAAAACCTATACGACTTCATCAAAGGGCGGTGTCAAGGCGTATGACTGGCCAACAAAAGCCCTTGCAAAATCCTTGCCGAAGCCTGACTGCCCTATCGTTTATACGTCGTTAGACGAAAAAGACTGCCTTTCGTTTGTCGCATTTGGCATCGATCATGATGGGTACGACAAATACATCAAAGCTTGCAAGAAAAAGGGATACAAGGACATCGAATATTCGTATGACAGCAGTTTTTGCGCAAAGGATAAAAAGGGACGGGAACTGATGATCGGATATAGCGACCGAGATCAGCGGATGGACGTCAGCGTTTCAGTTGATTAACGTGGGCATATGATCGAATGATCAACGCGTTATGATGCCTATGTATGGATTGGGGTGCCGGCCTATGGTCTGTGCCCCAATCTTTCTAAAGTTACGTGCAGCAGAATAGGTATTAAATTAACGTATGAATGTGTATTTATATTATGTTGGATTTAAGTCCTTCCTTTCTGAATTGGTTGACATCAAAACCCAATATAAATGAATTGAGTCCGTAATTACCCTGAGGACAACTGGAGGACAAGGGCTAAATGAGCGTTTCCAATCCGTTTAAAACAATTGGCCAGAAGATAATTGTTGCTCTATTGGCGTTAGGCTTGATTGCAGCTTGCGGCGGCTGCGTGTACCTGTGGTTGACGCGCGATCAGACCGTTATAAGCGATGATTCGATTCGGGAAGAAATTAAGCCGGTAACGAAGTTGCTTACCTACGAATACGATTTTACTCAGGTTCTATATATTGACGATGCAGGGAATCCGTTTGGTTTTAACAACCCATTTACTACTAAGCGATATGTAGCGACTATCGATGGCAAGGCAGATATCGGCCTGAACGTAGACGATGAGAATCTGAAGGTCAAAGTCCATCGTTCGAAAAACAACGAGTCGGTAATAAAATCTGTTAATGTTACGCTTCCGCATTCCGAGATCGTGACGTTGTCAACGGATCCGAACTCGCTTAAAAAGTACGTTGAGGACAATGGTTTTCTTAATTGGAATCAGGTCAGTACGGACGATTTAAATAAATTGCTTCAGCAGGCTGATAAGGACCAGAGACAAAAGGTTCAAGAAAGTGGCATGCTGGAAAAATCTGATGAACGTGCAGTAAAACTGGTGAAAAAGCAGGTGTCGACGTTCTGTGGTCCAGACGTAAGGGTCAATGTCGAATTCGAAGATTAATATCTACCTTTGAAATCAAATTGCTGATTCAGCTGAATGCCCGCTATCGCGATGCCTTATGTTGCGATAGCGGGCATCTCTGATTTCGTTTGAAGGGTGTCAATGTGGCAATTGTCCGATATGACAACGAGACTGTCCCTTTGTCACATTCCCGGAAAGCCTGTTTGGCGTAGGGCCTCGTAGAGGACGATGGCGGCGCTGTTGGAAAGGTTGAGTGCGCTGATGCGGTAGTCGTCCGGGTTGACGAAGTTGCCGCAGATGTCCTGTTGAAGGATAGCCTCGTGGCTGTCCTCGGTATGTCCGAGCGATTCCTCGTGGGCTTCCCAAGCCTCGGCGTTATCGAGCGAGTCGCAATCGCGCAGCATAGGGATGCGCTCGCAGCGCTCGGGCGCCGCGGCGAGCAGTGGCTCGGGAATGCCCGAGCTCTCGCTGCCAAAGACCAAGTAGTCGCCATCGCGGTAGGTACTCTGCGCATAGGTGCGGCGTGCCTTTTTGGTCAGCAGATGTAGGCGCTCGTCGGCAGGGGAGAGACCGTTGCGTGCAAGGAAATCCTCCCAGCCGGCATAGGTCGTCACGTCCAAGTTTTGCCAGTAGCCCAGACCGGCACGACGTACCGTCTTGTCGTCGAGCGAAAACCCCAGCGGCTCCACCAGATGCAGGCGGGCGCCGGTGACCACGCAGGTGCGGCCGATATTGCCCGTATTGGCCGGAATCTCGGGCGCATACAGCACGATGTTGAACATGAATCTCCTTGGCTCAGAACGAAAAACCACCACGAAGGGGACAGGCACCTTCGTGGTGGTTTGGCGGTTACGTAGCGGAAAAATGTCCGCTTGGATAAACCTAGGCGCGGTGCCAGTCGGTCAGGCAGGCATCGAGGGAGGCGATGAGCGCATCCTTGTCCATGTGACGGCCGATGATGCACAGGCTCGTCATGCGGTCGCCCGTCTCGTCGTCCCAAATCTGCATGATCTCGGGGTTCTCGTCGATGATCTTCTGCTTCTCGCCCTCGGGCGCCGAATCGACAAACAGGCCGTTCTCCATCAGGCGCATCTGGTGGCCGGCCTGCTCAAACATGTAGCACATGTCCGGATCGCCGGTCTGCCACAGCGGACCCTTGACGCGGATGACCTCGTCGGGCCACTCCTGCTCAACAAAATTGGTGAACTTCTGCAGGTCAAACGGCTTGCGGCGCGAGTACACAAAGGTCTCGATGTCGTACTCGAGCACCTCGGGATCGTCGTGCTCCTCGGGATGCTCCATGGCCTCGATCCAGGCGGCGGAGTTGTAGGCGCGCATAAAGTCGAAGCGGTCGGTGTCGAGCAGCTCCTCCATGGGGACCTCGCCGTTTTGGGCCTCGACGATCACGGCGTCTTTCTGCAGGCTGCGCACGATGGCCTTAAGCTCGGCGATCTGCTCAGGGCTCACGGTATCGGTCTTGTTGAGGATCAGCGTGGAGCAGAATTCGATCTGCTGGATGAGCAGGCTTTCGATGTCGTCCTCGTCGATATCCTCGGCCAGCAGGTCGCGACCGCCGTTGAACTCGTCGTACATGCGGGCGCAGTCGACCACGGCCACGATGTTGTCGAGCGCGAGCTTGGGCTCGCCGCCCACCTTGGCCTCGTCGCAGAAGCTCGAGATGGTGTAGGCGATGGGGATAGGCTCGCAAATGCCCGAGGCCTCGATGATGATGTAATCGAAGTTGCCCGAATCGGCGATGCCCTGCAGCTGGTTGGCCAGGTCATCCGAAAGCGTGCAGCAGATGCAGCCGTTGGTGAGCGGGATGAGGTCGTCGGTCTCGGAAAGGCCGCCGTCGGCGATAAGGCTGGCGTCGACATTGATCTCGCCGATATCGTTGACAATCACGGCGGCGCGGATGCCGCCGTCGTTAGCGAGGATGTGGTTGAGCAACGTGGTCTTGCCGGCACCGAGGTATCCGGTAAGCATGATGATCTTCACGGGTTTGTTGGGCATGTGCCCTCCTTTGTTAGACATGGCTTACAGTTGAATCTTATGCCAAACGCCTGCTCTTATACCCACGAGCCGGCAAATAACACAAGCTACTCCCAGGCTCCCCATACATCGGGACAATAACCGACGGTGGCCTTTTTGCCGTTGCGCACGATGGGCTCGGCCAAGACCTGCTGGTTCTCGAGCAGTTTATCGAAGCGCTGGCTAGGGGTGAGGTGCTGGATGAGCGCGAGCGTCTCCTCGTCCTTAGCCTTGGGGTTGAGCAGCTTGTCGATGCCGCCGACCGCCTGCATCACGCTCGTGAGCTCGCCCTTGCTCATCTCCTTTTCCTTAAGGTCAATAAACTGCACCTTAATGCGGCGCTCCTTAAAATAGCGTTGGGCCTTCTTGGTATCAAAGGACTTTTTGGTGCCGAAGATTTGAATATTCATGGTCCCGCCGCTCTATCGAATGAAGTTGGTCGTTGCGCGATCTGCCTCGGGTGCGTTGATACCGGCGGCCTGTCCTGCCTCGATACAGCGCAGGAGCCAGGCCATGTTTTTGCCGATGTTTCGCATGGTGGCAAGGCCCTCGGCATCCCCATCGGCGTCGCCGGGCACGCGGCCAAATACGTTGTTCCAGTAGGTGGAGGCAACTACGGGCATTTGCTTAATGGTGAAGTACTTGTTGAGCACATCGAAGGTGGTCGAGGTGCCGCCGCGACGGGCGACGGCGACCGCGGCGCCGGGTTTGTGCTCAAAGGCATGCCCGCCTGCATAGAAGGCGCGATCGAGGGCCGAAAGGATGCGTCCGCTGGGGTGCGCGTAGTAGACGGGCGAGCCAAAGACAAAACCATCTGCCTGCTCGGCGGCAGCGATGAGCTCGTTCACCACGTCGTCGTCAAAGGTGCAGCGACCGCCAAGCTTGCCGCACTGGCCGCAACCGATGCAATCGCGAATGGGCTTGGCGCCCAGCTGAAACACCTCGGTATCAATGCCCTCGGCATTGAGCTGCTCGGCGACCTCGGCGAGTGCGCGGGCGGTGTTGCCGTTTGCCTTGGGACTGCCATTGACCAAAAGAACCTTCATCACAAACTCCCTCTGCTTTTGGTGACTTCTGCAGAGGATTATCGCACGATGGGGGAGGCGGTGCGGGCGCGGTGCTAATCCAGTTTGGTACCTGGCACCTGCACGGCTTTCCCGAGCAACGCTTTAAGCTCGTTCAAAATGGAAACAGGCTGACGGTCGACGCCGTCCAGATGGAGCGTGGCCACGCGAATGGGCGGCTGATATTCAAGCGAGCCGATGAGCACGGGAGAACCCAGGAACCGTTCGATGTCGCTTGCGATCTCATCGATTGCCTCGGGGCCGAGCTCATCGAAGAGTGCCACGAATGTCGGCCCCGTCGAGCGGAACAGGCGGCCCTTGCCGCGCGAACAATCCATGAGGCAGGCGGCGCTTTCGGCGAGCACGCGGTCGCCTGCATCGAATCCAAAGCGGGCATTGACCTCGGCGATATCGTCGACCTTAATGGCAATAAAGCCTGCCTCGTGCGGCACGCGGCGCATCTCTCCAATAGCGTTGACCAGCGCGTGGACATCGCCCAGGCCCGTTACCGAGTCGGTCGTATCCGCTAGGCTTCGGTTGATGATAATGCCCACGTACATGTTAGGCTCGGTATCAGTGCCGTCCAAGCGGTAGCCCGTGCAGTCGCAAAGCACGTATTTTCCGGTGGCATCCATTACGCGATACTGCATGTAGTGGAAGTGCCACGTGCCGTTTATCACCATGTCGAGCTCGGCGCGTACGTTGTCGCGGTCCTCGGGATGAACGCGGGCGAGCCACATGTCGAGTGAGTTAAAAGGGTGCTGGGAAGGCAGGTCAAAATCGCGCACGGCGTTAACCGACCATTGCGATTCTCCAGTATCGAGGTTAAGGATGAACGGATAGCGTGTCTCGGAGCTCATGGAGATCGCTTGGAACACCCGGTCGTTGCAGGGAAGCTGATCGACGATTGGGCGTTGCGGCACGTCATTGTCTTTCGGTTGCTGCACACGATGCATAAGCTTATAGCGATACATCTTGCGATCGGCATCCATCGTCATCTGGCGACGCGTGTCGCCGGCAAGTGGATCGACGCGCGAGCAGCCAAAGCTAAAGCTGGCGATCATGGGCGCCTTGCCATCTGAGCTCGCCTCGATCAGCCCGGCACGTACCTGCTCCAAGCGCTGCTCGAGTTCAGTCTCGTTTGCGGAGAGCGAGATAAGCACAAACTCGTCTCCACCGATACGGAACAGCATCTCATCGTGCTCCATGGTTTCGGAGAGCGTGCGGCAGATGCTCAGAATATAGCGATTGCCTTCGGCGTGGCCAAACCTATCATTGCAATGCTTGAGATGGTCGATGTCAATATAGGCGCAGGTGAAGGGGTCGCCTTTGCGCCAGAGTTGCTCGACGTGACGGTCGAATCCGTTGCGGTTGCCCAAGTTGGTGAGCGGATCGATATAGGCGTTGCGCTCAAGCAGCTGGCGCTCTTGTTGCAGGATGGCATGCGTCTTTTGCAGTTGCTCACCAACGGCGCGTAGCTCAGCAGGCAGCGCGGCAACATCGAGTTCGGCGGTCGAGATGCCATTCGCAAGTCGCTGAAGATAGGCAATAATCGATTGCTCGCCCATGCGGTACGACTCGTTCATGATGGATAACCTCCTTGGGCGGAACAACGGTTTGTATCATATCCCCAATTCGGTTTGAATTGGGGATATAAGTTAGCTAATGGAGACAAATACCCCCTTCGACGGTGGCGTTTTGCGCGCGAGCGTATCAGTTGTTATTGCCACCATCGAGCAATGCCTCAAAATCCTTCGCCGGCATGGGACGGTAGTAGAGGAAGCCCTGAGCGTAGCGGGCGCCCATTTGTCGTAGCATGTTCGCCTGTTCATTTGTCTCGACGCCTTCGACCTCGACGGGCAGATGGAGCGACTGCGCCATTTCGAGCATCGATGAAATGATTTGCGTGCTGCGGCCTTGATCGCGATCGGTGGGTACAAAGGCGCGGTCGAGCTTGATGACGTCGACGTTGACGTTCTTGAGCATCGCGAGCGTGGACTGACCGGTGCCAAAATCGTCCATATAGGTCGAGAAGCCGCGGGTGTGCAGATCTGCGGTTAGCTTATCCACGGCCTCGGATTCTCCCGTATAAGCCGTCTCGGTGATCTCGATACGCATGAGCTCGGGCGGTAGGTTGTATTGGGCGGCGAGCGCCCCCATATGCTCGGCAACGTCGCAGGCAAGGATATCCACGCGCGACACATTAAGCGAAACCGGAACCACACGAAGCCCTCGATCGATGCGCTCGCGCAGCCACGAGGCGACACCCTGCCAAATGTACTTGTCGAGCGTCACCACAAAGCCGCTTTCCTCGAGTGCGGGGATAAACGTTGCGGGCGAAATGAGAGAGC
>URRN01000060.1 GCA_900550185.1 uncultured Collinsella sp. | reverse complement strand
CAGCCCAAAAGCAGGCCGCCGATGATGGTAGAACCGGAGCGAGACGTACCAGGCACCAGCGAAAGCACCTGGAAGCAGCCGATACCCAGCGCAGTCTTCCAGCTGAGGTCCTCGAGCGCGGCGATGGAGCCAAAGTCCAGGTTCTCGTCATCGTCCTCATCCTCAGCGGTAGCCGTGGCGGGCGCCGCAAAGTGCGCACCGGCGGGACGTCCACCCGACACCACAGCACGCGAGCCAAACGAACCGGCAACGGCCATTTCCTCGCGCTTGCTCGCGCGCCAGTTCTCGATCACGATAAACAGCACGCCGTACACAATGAGCGCCAGCGCCACGACGGGAGCGTTGTAGAAATGCTCCTCCATCCAGTCGTTGAGCGGCAGGCCGATCGCCGCCGCAGGAATGCAGCCAAGCACAATCTTGCCCCACAGCACCCAGGTGTCGCGACGGCCCTCCTTGCCCTTGCTGGGCGAGAACGGGTTGAGCTCGTGGAAAAACAGCACGCAGACGGCCAGAATGGCACCAAGCTGAATCACGACCAGGAACATGTTCCAGAACGTCTCGCTCACGTTCATCTTGACGAACTCATCCACCAAGATCATGTGACCCGTCGACGAAACGGGCAGCCATTCGGTGATGCCCTCGACCAGGCCCATGAAGGCAGACTTTAGAAGCTCGATAATATCCAAAGGGACCCCCTCGTTAGACACCCGCCGGTAGATGTTCTGCGGACGATGCGGGCGATGTCCCATTATCAACCGTTGGCGGTGCGACCGCGCCTACCCTTACCAAAAAACTCGCCCGTTCACAGAATTGCGAGCAGTTAAACCGAAATCCTTGGGTATAACTGCAACAAGATAAAGTGTCCGGCGGTCAACGCACCCGCGCCCGCCCGACGCACGAGCCCTGCGCCCGTGCGATAGACCAAGGAGGAAACCATGAACGAGGGCTACACCAAGGTATTTGTTTCACTCGACGGTACTGAGCAGCAGGATTTTGTGCTCGCACGCGCCATCAAGGTCGCCGCGAACAACGGCGCCAAGCTAATCATCGGCCACGTTATCGATTCCACGGCGCTCGAGAGCGCCGGTTCCTATCCGGTCGATCTGGTCAACGGCCTAGAGGAGGCATTTAAGAACTCCATCGCCAAGCAGCTCGAAGAGGCCAAGGCCAATCCCGACATTCCCGAGGTCGAAGTCATGATTCGCGCCGGCCGTATTCGTGAGACGCTCAAAGACGAGATGCTCGACGTGGTCAAGCCCGACCTGGTGCTCTGCGGCGCCCGCGGCCTGTCCTCGATCAAGTATGCGCTGCTGGGTTCGATTTCGACGTTCCTGCTGCGCAATACGGACTGCGACATCTTGGTCGTGAAGTAGCAAACGTACGTCTAACGCATCGCGGAGCGCAAGCCCACGTGCCCAAGTCTTCCAAGAGCGGGACCACCATTACGGTGGCCCCGCTTTGCTTTAGGCTGAGAATTGCTCCAGAACCCTCATTCTCTCAACGGAATCCGTCTGAATTTTCAGAGCGACCCGACCCAAATCTCCGGTTGCAGAGGCAAGTTCTGCAAGCTGGGCAGACACCTCTTCAGCCACTTCCGCCGCGATGTTCTTGATCATCTTGAGTGGCAGATGCAAATCTTGAGACATGAATTCGAAATCTTCAGGAGTCACCCCATCGATCACCCGGTGATCCCCAATATCAATCCCAAGATTATGGTCGTATCCCATTATCGTCGTGCAAACAATATCGTATGCAGGGGCCAACCTCTTTTCCCGCCAACTCGGACTATAAAGAAACGAATGGTTCTTGAGATGCGAGTCGCAATTCCCCAACGCATAATCGACCATTACCTGACGAGCGAACATTTGAGTATCAGCAATTACGTTAGACGATTGCTCTCTTATCAATCGGCCGCAAAGAGCCATATAGCAGCTATCGGGACGTGTCTCGTATTTCATATACGAAGGCCAGCCAACCGCTTGGCAAAAATCCTCCTGATGCAGCCTCAGAGGCACATCGAATCCGCTCATCGACGGCGGCTCATTGCTCCAGATTCTGTCATAACGCTCGGAAAAGAACGCACCAGGAATCGTATCCGAAGCTTCTGAACGGGCAATTTCAAGCCCAGCAGCAGACGCTGCCGTCATGCAAATTAATTCGTTGAACGGCAAATCCGGATGTTTAGTTGAAGCAATCTTGACTATGTGAGTCGAGGGGGCAGAGCCGAGCGGCAGCATCCAATCCCCCGACCCGGCCTTTTTTGCATCTTTACCGCGCGGTAAAAACCAACCGGTTTTAGACTGAGCGCCCGCCAACGACAGCCTCGAATCCTGCATATCATTTGCAATCTCAAACACTTCCGCCTTAGAAAGTGCCTCAAAATCCTCGTCTTGCAGAGGACGATAGCCCGGATCGTAGCTCGATTTCTCATCGCCGAGAAACCTCAAGGCACCAACGCACTCATCGCCCAAACGCTCGAGCATCGATAAATAGTCTGACTGGGGGATTTGAAAACGCATCGACAGCTCATGCCGAACCGGGCCCTCGGGAAGCATGCCCGAAAAGAAGGCCGAAAACTCATTGCTGGCATATGGCTCATGTCGCAAGGGAAGAGAAGCTGAGAGTGCGGCAGCATCGTCGCGTTCAAGATATCCCTCATCATATGCAAACGTCTCGTTTACGGGGTCGGCCCTCTCAAATTCTCCGACCAGCTCAAACGTTCCCCGATACTCACGATAAACCTTTAATGCCATGAGCCGTCGCCCCTCTCCCTCAGGATCAAATCGACCCCCAAGCTGTTAGCGATTTGAAGGGTTTGGCGAAGATTGGCACCCGCCTTTCCACGCTCAAGCTCGCTCACAAAGCGCAAACTGCACTGGTTGAAATCAGCCACATCGCGTTGGGTATAACCGAGCTTCTTCCGGCGCTCACGCAAATATGCACCGAGTTCAGCTGGGTCAAAAATCGTTCGCTCATTCCAGTCTTGCATGCTAATCCCCTATGATTATCCCAAACGGGATAATCATAGCACATCATGATGGAATTATCCCGTTTGGGATAATTGTCTTAACGTGAATGACGCTCCGGGACGTTACACCGCGACGACTACTCAAAGTATTGGAATTTGTTGGTCGAGAAGGCAAACGTGACGACGAAGCCTTCGCCGGGCTCGGATGCCGCGGTGACGTCGATGCCCATCTTGGAGCACAGGCGCGCCACCAGATAGAGACCGATGCCCGTTGCGCGCTTGGTGGTGCGGCCGTTGTCGCCGGTAAAGCCCTTCTCGAACACGCGCGGCAGGTCGGCCGCGCTCACGCCGCAGCCGTTGTCCGCGACGGTAAGCTCGATGCGCTCGCTCGCCAGGCCCTCGTCCAGCAAGGCACCCGAAAACACGATCTTTGCGCCGTCCTCACGCGCATATTTAATGCTGTTCTGAATGAGCTGGCCCAGAATAAACTCGAGCCACTTCTCGTCGGTAAAGACCTCGAAGTCGAGGTTCTCGCACACCGGAGCCACGTGCGCCGCGATGAGCTCGCGGGCGTTGGCTTTAATCGCACCCGTCACCAAGGTCTTAAGGTCCCAGCGACGAATCAGGTAATCGCGCTCCACAACCTCCGAGCGCGCATAGTAGAGCGCCTGGTCGATATAGCGCTCCACGCGGGCAAGCTCGCGACCGAGGTCATCTACGCGCGACAGATCATCTTCGCTGCCGTCCAGGTTTTCCAAAATCAGATGGGCTGCCGCCAGAGGCAGCTTGGCCTCGTGGACCCAGCTCTCGATATAGTCGCGATAGTCATCGGTCTGACGTCTGCCTTCGGCAACCTCGTCGCAAGCGGCTTTGCCCACCCGGCGCAAGACCTCGTATTCGAGCTCGCCCTCGGCATAGGTCGGGCATTGCACCATCTCCTGCACCCATGCGGGACTCTCGAGCTCCTCTGCCGCGCGCTCCAACTGACGCAGAAAACGGCGACGGCGAACGTACTCGATCACGATGCCGAGCATACCGAAGATAAAGGACACGCCGACCGCCACGACCACGATAGAAACGGGTGCGCCGGCGACCGTCAGCACAAAGCAGCTCAGCAGCACGCCGCACGTCCACACGGCGACGGGAAGCAGTGCGTCTTTAAAGAACTTGCCAAACGACATAGCCGGCCCCTAGACCGAATAGCCTTGGCCGCGGTGCGTCGTCAAATACCCCTTGATGCCGATTTTTTCGAGCGTGGTGCGCAGGCGGTTGATGTTGACGGTGAGCGTGTTGTCGTCCACGAAGGCGTCGGAGTCCCACAGGTCCTGCATGATGGCCGAGCGCGAAACAATCTTGCCCGCGCGGCTCAGAAGCAGCGAGAGAATACGCAGTTCGTTTTTTGTGAGCTCGGTGCTGGTGCCCGTTTGCGTGTTGGTGACCATGGAGCGTGCGAGGTCGAGCTCCAGTCCCTTGTGGACGAGCGTGCTGCGCTCGCCCGCCGCCGCGGTGCGACGCAGCAAGGCATTGATGCGCGCCACGAGCACGCGCGCGCTATAGGGCTTGGGAACAAAGTCGTCCGCGCCGAGCGTCATGGCCATGACCTCGTCGATCTCGGTCGCGCGCGACGTGAGGACGATGATGGGAACCTCGGATTCGCGGCGAACCTCATGGCAGATATGCTGGCCGTCCTTGACGGGAAGCGTGAGGTCGAGCAGCACCAGGTCGGGCGCGGCGGCGAGAATATCGCGCGAGACATGCTCAAACGATTCGCAGGCCTCGACCTCAAAACCGGCACGGGCAAGGATGTCGGCAAGCTCACGACGAATGGGCTCGTCGTCCTCAACGATATAGATTAGCGCCATGGATTCCGCCCCCCTCTTGGTTGTCTTGCCCCATTATGACCGCGGATCCGCAGATACGCGCCTCACGCGGCACCAAAGTGACAGAACTGTTCGCGAGTGGCAGAGGCTTGCCTCTCGCTCGCGACGAGCACGGGAATTAAATGAGTTTTTAATCCCCGTCCCAGAAACATCATTTAGCGGCGGGCACGGAGCTTTTCGTAGCCTTCGGCGAAGAAGGCGACCGTGGCGGCGTCGGCCTCCGCAGCGTCCGTCTCGGTTGCGGGAACCACGCCGTGCTCGTCGCTCACCAGGAACAAGGCGCCCTTGAGCTGTGCGGGAATATCTACGCGCGTGACCGGGATGCCCTTGGTCTGGGCCAGCTGCTCAATGAGCGTCGCCGTGCCGCACAGGCACTCGTCCGCTGGCGCCACAAAGGCAAGCTTGCCGTTATCGACGGCGGCGAGCAGCTCGGGCGCCACGCCGGTTTCGTCGGCCTCGGAGCGGGCCTCGGCGGAGCGGGCACGTAGCGCCTTGGCCGACGTATCGGCGAGCGGCTCGTACTCCCCCACCGTCATGGCGGCGTTGCCGTTAACGTCGATCACTAGCATGAGTACGCCGTCGTGCGCAGCGTAATCGCCCTCGGCAAGCGACCACTCAACGTGCTGCTTGGCCCAACTGAGCATGTTATGGGTAAGCGGCTCGCCCTGCACCAAGCGCTCGGACAGCGCACGAATGTGGCGGTTGAGCATGGGCACCTTTTTGTTGGACATGCGCCAGCGGCAGATAAGCGCGGGCTTGTCGAGCGTAAACTTCTCGACCGCCTCCTGATTGGCGCAAAAGTCCTCGTACGCACGCTGATCCTCGGCATTGCCAAACAGCTCGGCATCATCAATCTGGGGCATGGTCATACCTTTCGTGTTAGTCATTCCGTCCTCTTATACCAAAAAGACGGCCCTCCAAACGGAGCGACCGTCTTTTGCAGAGATTATTTTGTTTCGGGGCGAAACTTAGTGCCTAAAGTGGCGGGCGCCGGTAAAGACCATAGCAATATTGTGCTCGTTGCAGGCCTGGATGCTTTCGTCGTCGCGCTTGGAGCCGCCGGGCTGGATGATGCAGGTCACGCCGTGCGCGGCAAGCACGTCGACGTTGTCGCGGAACGGGAAGAACGCGTCGCTTGCACAGGCAAAGCCGCCCTTCTCCACGCCCTCGCGCTCGCAGAAGTCCTCGGCGCGCTCGCAGGCAAGTAGCGCAGAGTCAACGCGGTTAGGCTGACCCGGGCCCATGCCAATGCCGGCCTTACCCTTGGAGACCAGGATGGCGTTGGACTTAACGCCCTTGCAGACCTTCCAGGCAAACTCGAGCTCGGCCATCTCGGCGTCGGTGGGCTTGCGGTCGGTGGGGAACGTAAAGGTCGCGGGATCCTCGGTCACGTGGTCGACCTCCTGCACCAGCATGCCGCCGTCGATGGAGCGCAGCTCCACCTGGGCGCCGTGGTCCACGCCGCCGGTGGCCAGCACGCGCAGGTTGGGGCGCTTGGCCATGCGCTCGAGCGCCTCGTCGGTGTAGCTCGGGGCGATGATAACCTCGACGAACTGCTTGTTCTGATCGGCAAAGTGCTCGACCAGCTCATAGGGAACCTCGCGGTTGCAGGCGATGATGCCGCCGAAGGCGCTCTTGGGATCGCATGCGAAGGCGCGGTCGTAGGCGGCCGTGATGTCCTCGGCAACGGCGGAACCGCAGGGGTTCTGGTGCTTGAGGATCACGCAGGCCGGCTCGTCGAACTCGCGGACCAGGTTCCAGGCGGCGTCGGCATCCAGATAGTTGTTGTAGCTGAGCGGCTTGCCCTGGATCTGCTCGGAGCCCACGAGCGGGAACTGCGAGCTCGCGGTGTTCTCGCAACCCTCGGCAAAGCGATAGACCGTGGCCTTCTGCTGCGGGTTCTCGCCATAGCGCAGGTCGTCGACCTTCTCCAGCGAGATCTCGAGCTTGGCAGAGGTGTCCGCCACGTCGCTTGCCTGGGCGGCAAGCCAACGGGAGATAGCCGTGTCGTAGGCGGCGGTGGTCTGGTAGACCTTCACCTGCAGGCGACGACGGGTGGAAAGCGTGGTGCAGCCACCGGTCTCGTGCATCTCGGCTAGGACGGCATCATAGTCGGCCGGGTCGGAAATGACGGTAACGCTCGTGGCGTTCTTGGCGGCAGAGCGCAGCATGGAGGGGCCACCGATGTCGATGTGCTCGATGGCGTCCGCGAAGGTGACCTCGGGGTTGGCGACGGTCTTCTTGAACTCGTACAGGTTAACGACGACCAGGTCGATCAGCTTAATGCCGTGCTGAGCGGCCTCCTGCATGTGCTGCTCGGAATCGCGGCGGGCCAGCAGCGCGCCGTGGACCTTGGGGTGCAGGGTCTTAACGCGGCCGTCCATCATCTCGGGATAGCCCGTGAACTCCTCGATGGGGGTTACGGGAACGCCCGCGTCCTCGATGGCACGAGCCGTGCCGCCCGTAGAGATGATCTCGACGCCAAAGTCATCGACCAGCGTCCGTGCGAAATCGACGACGCCCGTCTTATCGGTAACCGAGATCAACGCGCGTGCGATCTTCACATCAGATCCCATGCAGTCCTCCTGTCTGGTACGCCGCCGTGCTCTGTGAGTCGGTGATACGTCGATCTGCAGCGCTCGCGCAGCGGCATTGAAAATACTGATTTAATGTAGCGCATCGAGCGCATCGATGCACCCCGCAACGGACGCATGTGCAGAAAAAGTTTGCGAGCGGAGGGGATGGGCATGGCACCGGGCACGGTGAGTTCATGGAACACAGGGGCACCATAATTAGATGCCATTGGCGTGGTAGAACTGTGCTCGATATGCATCCGCAAAAGAAAGAGGCACCATGGTCTCGCGGGTTCTCTACCGACCGTTTGATACCGAAGACTTCGACGCCATCGCGCTGATTCTGCAGCAGCTTTGGCATAACAATTCGGATAACGATGAGTACAACCGCCTTGAGGCCGCGTGCGACCTCGCCTATTGCCTTTCGTCGTCGACGTTTTCACAGGTTGCCGTAATCGACGGTCAGGCGCGTGGCATTTCGCTCGCGCGTGCGGGACAGAGCTCCGGCGCCACTATCAACGAGCATTGGATGGATACCGAACGCGCGCTGCTATCGCAGATGCGTGAGCTAGAGCCCGATGCGTGCGCCGAGTATCTCTCGTTTGTGCGCGCAACCATCCGAACCAACAACCGCCTGCTCGAGAGCAGCCCGTTGCCGCACGACAACGAGGTCACGCTGCTTGCCGTGGATCGCGATGTCCATGGCCTGGGCGTTGGCACGGTTCTGCTCGATGCCGCCGTCTCGCACCTGTCCTCGCTTGGAGCGACGAGGGCGCACCTGTACACCGACTCCAACTGCTCGTGGAAGTTCTACGAGCTGCACGGCTTTAAGCGCACGGCCACGCACCGCGCCAACCGCGAAGAGCGCCGTCACGACATGCCGCGCGAAAGCTTCCTCTACGAACTCGATCTAACAGCCTAAACCCAGCAGCCATACCTAGTCATTTAGGAACGTCCCCAGTGACTAGTCGTTGGGGACAGTCTTCGTAGGTAGCGCATAAAAATGGGATGGGCTTCCCCGACGGCTGTCGAGAAAAGCCCATCCCATGATTTACGACCGTTAGAACGTTCCGCCGCCGCCTCCGCCGACGCCGCCGCCTCCGCCGCCAGAGAAGCCGCCGCCTCCGCCGCCGCCCGAGCTGTCGGAGCTCGACGCCAGCTCACGGATGCTCTCGTGATACACGTCATCGAACGAATCGAGCGGAGACTCGATACCGTAATGATGGTAGTACCACCAGTAGCAGGGATAATTGTCGTAGAAGCCGTCGGCCTCGCGTACCTCGGGCGGCACGGCCTCGGCCAGCTGTCGCAGCACTTCTTTCGAAACGCCCAGCGCCACGCCCATCACCAGCAGCTTGTTCCACAGCACCAGATCGCCGGGGACGGCTTCCTTTAGACGCGTGAAGTCCTCGAGCCAATGCTTAAGTGCCTTGCAGCGAGCCGCCACCTCGGCGCCCTCCGGCGTAAAGCGGCGGAACGTAAGGCCCACGCCGATACCCACCAGCACAATCGGCACCGAGATAACCGCGGCAGTAATGTTCGCCTGTGCGCCATCGGTAAAGAAGATGGATCCCACGGGAACAAAGGCAATCAGGATACCAAGAACCAGGCAAAACACCATTGCAACAATGCCGTCTGAGGCAACGTACTCGCTATCGGCCAGCTTGCCCTTAACGGTGTTCTGATAGTCCTCGAGCTTGTCGCCCACGGGTGTAGCGTGCTGCTTGACGTAGTGCTGCAGCTCGTCGAACGTGCGCGAGCGATCGCCGTTCTCGTCAGGCTTAGTACCGGCAAAGAAGACCTTGAGCACCATGTGGTCAATGCCCTTGGCCGACTTCCAGCCCGCATCACTCACCGTCACGCGATACGTCTGCTCTTCTTTTTCACGCCCCAACAGACCCTTCTTGGCCTTGGTCACGGTCGCCTGCTCCAGCTTGATCACACGGTCGTCGGTGAGCTTCATGAGCGTGGCGATATATGCCTGATCGGGCACCTCGTTCCAGCTCATGAGGGCCGAAAGCACGGCGGGATGGTCGGCCGAAGGCACATCGCGGAAATATTCGTCCTGGAAAAGCGGCTTGGGCTTGCGCTTGCGCAGCTTGAGCATAACGATTGTGCCGGTAAAGGCCACCGCCGCAACAACACTTAGCACGGCAAGTGCATTGGCAATCATGCGAGCGTGAGCGCGGCGGGCGTTAGCTTCGTCGGCCCATTCCTTCTCTTCGCTCAGGATCGTTGACATGCGCTCTTCGCCCGAAGCGGCAAGCTGCGGCACCCAGTCGCTAGGGAAGGCGATGCGTGCCTCGGCGAATTCGCCCTGGTGCACGCAGGGAATGGTATAGGTGACCATGGGCTCGTCCTCATCGAGCGACACGTCGCCCGTCAGCGGACCATGGCCCCATGCGCGGAAGTTATCGCCCTTGACGGCCGCCGTCCCGGCAGCGGCATTCGCGAAGCACACTTCCATCTCGACGTCATCGGAATCCGCAGACCAGCCGTCACCTACGAACTTCCAGTAGAGCTCGGCGGTATCGGCCCAGTTCATAACCGCACCGGTCATGGTGTAGCTCACGTAGTAGATTGCGCTGTCGCCGCTCTCGTGAGGGCTGAACACCTTAATCCTTACGCCGTCACCGGTCTGCTCGACCGTGTAGACGCCAGAGTCGCCCTTGTTCGCGCTATCGACTTTGTTAAACGCGGTGTCCTCTTCCTCGACACTCAGCACGTCGACGCCCGCCGTGCCGCCCTGCTGGTTGGAGCCCGTATTAATCTCCCAAAACACGCCGTTGATGTCGTCGTCGAAATCAAACTGGCGTCCCTCGACAACGGTCAGCGATCCATCGGCCTCGACCGTGGCACTGATATAGGTCTGGGTCATGGAGTAGCCGTCGGCGTGCGCGGCGACAGGCAGCAGCAACAACGCAAGCGCGACGAGCACGCAGACGGAAGCGAATCGCGCAAACAGGTGGCGCTGCCGGCTGACTTTGGCGGCGAGGGTGTTCATAGGCACATCCTTTGTCTGTAAAACCAACAGCGCCATTGTCCCACGTTTGCGGGTACGCATGACGAACATCTAGGCGACCGGAGCGCCAAACGGGATGAAAGTCACACCCGCACCCCAACAGCCAGTCATTGGGGACGTTCTTAAATGACCAGTCATTAGGGACACCCTTGGCATGGCCTGCGCCAGCAATAGATACCACTTCACAGCTCCGTCACAGGTGTAGCGGCTTTGTGTGGGCGCGGCATGCGCTGACTGAGCCGCCAGCCGAGGGGCATAAAGCAGTCGAGCGAAAACGGTTTGCCCCTTTGCCGTTCGCTCGAGGATCATGTCCCCCTTTTCCGCGGAAACCCCGGCAGTTGCGAAGAGCTGCCGGGGTTTCTGTCGTTTGTGAGGCTAAGTCGGTACGCAGCGATCGAGACCTTGAGCCGCAAACCCACCGTGCGCAATGCGCACCGCCGCCAACTTGTGAGCGCGGCAACGCCTTCCCTGCCAAGCCCCGCGCTATACTCATCCGCATGGATATCAAAACACGCAACATAGCAACGCCCGCCGCGGACGCACCAGCAACGGCAGTGCCCACCCCCGTCGTGGGCCGCTTTGCCCCGTCGCCCTCGGGCCGCATGCACTTGGGCAACGTGTTCAGCTGCCTGTGCGCATGGCTTTCGGCCCGCAGCCAGGGCGGCAGCATCGTGTTGCGTATCGAGGACCTGGACGATCGCTGCAAGCGCCCGGAACTTGCCGCTCAACTGATTGACGATCTGACCTGGCTGGGGCTCGAGTGGGACGAAGGCCCCTACTACCAGCACGATCGCC
>URRN01000059.1 GCA_900550185.1 uncultured Collinsella sp. | reverse complement strand
TGCGTCCCCTCCACGATCCCGCCTTCCACGCCATCGAGGACGCCCTGGGCGAGATCGCCCCCATCCGCCGCGCCTCATTGCGCTTTGGCAAGTATTCCTCGCGCTACAACGAGATTCTCGCGGGACGCGCCACCAATATCTTCGACTGCAATATGGCATCGGGTTCCCTCATGGACATTGGCGTCTATACCGTCGAGCCCATGGTCGAGATCTTTGGCATGCCCTCCGGCCTTACGAGCATGACCACCCTGCTCGATCCCACCACGCGACAGCTCACGCACGGCCCCATCGATGGCTGCGGTTCCATCCTCGCCAGCTACGGCGGTGGCCGTATCTCCGTCGAGCTCGCGCACTCCAAAATTACGAACGACCTGTTGCCCTCGCAGATCGAAGGCGAGCGTGGCACTATCCAGATCGACCATCTGTCCACGCCCCGCAACGTCCGCATCGACTATCGCGGCGACGTCGTACGCGGCTCGGCGACCGAGGCACCGCGCGAACAGGGAGACAACGGCCGCGTGCTCGACCTGCCCAAATCGAGCAACACTATGGAATACGAACTCACAGACTTTATCACCGCCATCGGCGGCATCGATAACGTTAAGGAAGAGATTTGGGAGACCCCGGCGGGACGCCACGAGCTTGGCCACTACCGCGATGTCACACTCGTCTCACTGCGCATCATGGATGCCGTGCGCCAGCAGGCCGGCATAACCTTCCCAGCCGACGCAGGCAAGCAGGCATAGCTATGGGTCTCTTCGATACGTTCTTCTCCAGCGTCACCGGCGGCAGTCGAGAGCCTCAAAAACCATCAAACGTCGAGCTCGAGCTGCGCCGCAGGCTTACTGTGCTCGCAAGCGACGAGGCCACTCAAGACACTCCCCTGCGCTATTTCCTGCGCTGGGCGGGGCAAGTCCAGGGCGTTGGCTTTCGCTTTACCAACACCAACCTCGCGCAGGCACGCGCGCTCACCGGCTGGGTGCGTAACATGGAAGACGGCTCAGTCGAGATGGAGATACAGGGGGCTCCGGCAAATATCCTATCTCATCTCGAGGCGCTTCATGCCTCCTACGAGCGTATGGGAACGCGTTTTCGCCTCGTAGACGCCCAGGCCCGAGCCCCACTTGCCAATGAAGACGGTTTCACGCCTCGTTATTAGTATTGTGTGCTAAATACGGTATCATTTACCTACGACCGTTGATAGAAAAGAGGCGAGGCGCATGGCGGTGCAAAGAAGGAATACCAGGCAGCGAAAGCTGGTTCTTGACGCCGTGCGCCAAAGCTATAACCATCCCACCGCCGACGAAATCTACAACGCCGTGCGCGCGCAGGATGACAAAATCAGCCGCGGTACGGTCTACCGCAATCTCAATCTCTTGGCCGACGCCGGCGAGATCCTCTCCATCAAGACGCCGGGCGGCAGCCGCTTCGATCGCACGATCGAGCCGCATGCGCATATCATCTGCACCTCGTGCAGCCGCGTCATCGACGTACCGCTCCCCTTCGATGCCCAACTCGACGCCAAGGCATCCGAGCAAATCGGCTGGCACGTCACGTCGCACTACACCATCTTCGAGGGTCTCTGCCCCGACTGCCGGTAGATGTTCGGGACATGCCTTAAAATCCACCTTTCTGCACTCTGCAGCAAAAAGAGATTCCTAGGCATGCCACATATATCTACTCGGCGAGCAGGCGGCGCAGTTCTTCTTCGACCGTGCGCACGTAGCGGACGCGGTCGTTGATGCCACGCATAGAGGGATTGCAGCTCTCCATTAGATAAGGATGGCCCACGACGTTGAGCATGTCGCGGTCGTTTTCGTTATCGCCAAACGCCATCATCTCGTCGGGCGAAATTCCCAGGGCACGACCGTAATCGGCAAGCGCGGAACCCTTACCCGAATCAAAGCCGATAAAGTCCGTCCACTCGGTTCCCGACGTCATCACGTCGACACGGTCGCTAAAGAGGCGCTCAAAATACTCCAGGGCCGCCGGCTGATCCACCTCGGGCGTCTGGAAGGCAATCTTAATGACGTCCTCGTCGATGTCCTCAGGACGGTCGACCACCGCCACATCGCAGTGGACCTCATAGCGCAAATGGTCGACGAACGCATCGTTGCCGCTCATGGTGTAGATGTGCCCCTCACACGAAAGGGTCATGTCGGTATGGGGATACGCAACCACGGTATTCGCGATAACCATAGCAAGGCTACGCTCCATGGAACGCTTGACGACGGCACGCCCCTCGCTCATCACCAGGGTTCCGTTTTCGCATACATAGGCGAGCTCATCGGCCACCGGGGCAAACAGGTAGCGCAAGCTCGCATATTGACGGCCACTCGCCGGCATAAACACGATACCACGACGATGCAGCTCATCGATAAGCTCAAAGGCCTCGGAACGCAGCTCGCGCTCCCCCGGATGCAGCAACGTGCCGTCCAAATCGCATGCAATCAGCTTGATTCCCTCAAGACCCATATGCTTCCCCAAAGCCTCCTATCAACAGCAAGACGGACCTTGATTGGTCGCCCCTCAAAGCCCGCCTTGCGTATACACGCGCTTAGCCGCGCGTCTTTTTTACGATGGTAAAGTCGGGAGCCATGCTCACGACGGCATCCGCCGCACTCGACGCAAAGCGCCGGTCCGCATCGAGTTCACGGGTAACCACCGAGAGCCGAACGCCCTCGACGCCCCGGAGCATGCGGCCCAAAACAGGCTGCACCGGCGTATACATGCGCACGGTATACTCGTCCGAATCGCCTCGGAAAAGCGGCGCGTGCATATTGCCGATCTCCCAGCACGCATGCGCGAGCGCAATCGGGTCCATGCGGTCAACTTCGACCAAATAAACCTCGGCACTGCGCAGGCGCACGACAACCGCCACGGGCACCATGCCCGAACGGTCGATGGCGAGCACGTCGCCGTCGGTAAAACGACCGCCGTCGGCAGCATCCAGCCGAACATCGACCGTGCGCCCCAGCTCCGTCACGCCCACAAGCGCGCATACATCAGCCTGGTCCCAATCGAGCAGCAGCTCGTCAACTTCAAAGACGCCGCCCAACTTCCGGCGAAGCAGGAGTTCATAGGACGGATCGTTGAGATTTCCCAAGCATGTCGTCGAAACCAAGCGTTCAGGCATACTCTAACCCTCGACCTCAACGAGCTCGATATCAAAGTTGAGGTCCTTGCCGGCCAGCTCGTGGTTGGCGTCGAGCGTCACGGCCTCGGGCGTTACGTCTATGACCACGGCGGGGACGGGCATGCCGCTCGGCGTGGACAGGAAAAGCTTCATGCCCTTCTCGATCTGCTCGATGTTGGGAACCTGTTCGGCCGGGAAGGTAATAACCATCTCGGGGTTGTGCTCGCCGTAGGCATCGGCAGCAGGAATGTGCACGGTCTTCTTCTCGCCCACCTGCATGTCGACAACAGCGGCGTCGAAGCCCTTGATCATCTGACCGGCGCCGCAGGTGAACTCCAGCGGCTCGCCGCGATCGTAGGAGCTATCGAACTGCGTGCCGTCGTCGAGCGTGCCGCGATAATGAGTCTTGACCTTCTTGCCCTGGTTGGACATGGTAACCTCCGTGATAAGGGCGGCGCACAACGCGGGCCGCCGTGAACATATGGCGCTAACTATACCCTAGTCATACAATTCAAAGACAGTTTGCAAAGAAACGCTGCAACCGGAGGAACCATGGCATATCCCGTATTTGACCTACACTGCGACACCGCCGACCGCATCGGCTGGGCCACGCTCGATCTCGACCTGCGCTTTACCGCCGGCACCGACGGTTATTTCCCCGGCGACGAAACGCATCCGCAAGATTTCGACCTCATCGAGGGCAACGCCTGCGCCATCTCGCTCGCAAAGATCGGCAACACGCCGTGGGCACAGTGCTTCGCCACGTTTGTCCCCGATGAGATTCCCACCGCCCACGCTGCGCGCTTCCAGGCGCAGATCATGGCACACATGAGCGGCCAGGCAATGCTCAACCACGACCGCATGGTCAACGTACGCAGCGCGGCAGACATTCGCCCTGCGCTCAAGGACGGCAAGGTCGCTTGCATCCACACCATCGAAAACGCGACGTTCTTTGCCGAAGACCCCGCGCTGATCGAGGTGCTCAAGAGCCTGGGCGTACTCATGTCATCACTCAGCTGGAACGCGCAGGGACCGCTCGCGAGCGGCCACGACACCCACGCCGGCCTCACCGCCGCCGGCATCGAGGCGCTTACGCAGATGGAGCACGCCGGCATGGTGCTCGACGTCTCCCACCTCAACGATGAGTGCTTTGACGAGGTTGTCGCCCGCGCCACGCGTCCCTTCGTCGCCAGCCACTCCAACTCCCGTGCGGTTTGCGGCGCCAAACGCAACCTTACCGACGACCAGTTCCGCACCATTCGCGACATGGGTGGCATCGTCGGCCTCAACTACTGCAGCGAGTTCCTTTCCAACGGCGCAACCGACAAGACCGCCGCAGACGTCACCTTCGACCAGCTGGCGGCACATATCGAGCACTGGCTCGACCTGGGCGGCGAGGACGTCATCGCGCTCGGCGGCGACTGGGACGGCGCCACTGTGCCCGCTTTCCTCTCCGATGCCAGCAAGATGCCCGAGTTCCAGAACATGCTTTCCAAGCATTTTGGCAAGACCGTGATGCAAAAGCTCTGCAGCGACAACGCGCTTGCCTTCTTCGAGCGTTATTAATTTCACATCCCTTGAGCGGGCCGGCATGCCGAACGGTCGACATGCCGGCCCGTCCCCAATCTGAAGGACCGCTTTTGACGCAGCAGTTTACGATTTCCGTATCCCGACCGGATGGGACGCCCATCCCCGTCGTAGTTACCAAAAAGCGCGTCAAGAACTTCAACCTACGCGTCACATCGAGTGGTGAGGTCCACGCCAGTGCACCGCTCGGCGCCAGCCGCGAGCGCATCGAAGCGTTTGTAAAGCGCAACAGTGCCTGGATTGTCAACCGACTTGCCCAGCGTGAGCGACGTCAGGCGACGGCGCGAGAGCCGCTCAGTCCCTCGTCCATCATTGCACTTTGGGGCAAGCCCATCACGGTACAGGATGCGCTCGATCACAACTTTGCATCACCCGCACCGCGACCCAAACAGGCCACCTTCGCAAGTTTTATGGGTACCGATGAATCGGACGAAGGCCCACAGACCAAGCGGCACGCAATCCTCGACGGCCTAACGTCCGATGAGCTCCAAGCCCACATCGACCAGCTCTATACGTCCGAAGTCACATCGGCGCTGCGCGATATGGTGCACGCATACGAAATCGCAATGGGTGTCGCCGTTTCCCGCGTTTCCGTGCGCAGCATGAAAACGCGCTGGGGATCATGCACGCCCAAAACCGGCGCCATTCGCATCGCACGAGAACTTGCCGCCTACCCCGTCGAGTGCCTTGACATGGTTGTCGCCCACGAGCTCGTCCACCTGCTCGAGCCGAGCCACAATCATCGGTTTCACGCGCTGCTCGACACGTACTGCCCCAACAACAGGGCTCTGTCGCAGCGGCTCAAGCAGCCACCCATAGAGACGTATTAGAACCGGTTAGCGCACACGCTCGATCTCGACGCCACAGCTTGCCAAGGGCAGGCCAACAGGCGCCCACGGCTTATCGAGCTTGATGCGCACACCAAGCAGCGAGGGATAACGGCGCAGCAGCATCTGGGCCGTACCTTCAGCTGCCGCCTCGATGAGCTTAAACGTATGCTCGCGCAGATAGCCATCGACATCGTGGCACACCGAGCCGTAGTCAATCGAGGCGTCCAAGTTATCGTGCTCTCCCGCTGCACGCAGGTCAGCATAGAGTACCAAGGACACGATGAATTTCTGGCCCAGCGCGTTCTCTTCGGGATACACGCCGTGGTTAGCAAAAACCTCAAGACCTTCAACGGTGATGCGGTCGGCATGGCGCAGATCGTCATAGCTCACGTGGGGCACCGCCGTTGCGGTGGATATTTCGCCCCTTCCACGGCGGGCGAGCTCGGCGCCTTCAGTCTTGGTTGCATTCTCGGGCAGTTTCTTGTTGCTCATCGCGATCGTCTCCTTCGTTTAGAACCCCGACCGCGTAAACTAACTACACGCGAATCGACAGGTTCTTTTTATCATCGCTCCAGTTGCAAGCATTGCGCGCGGGGCATGCGAAGCAGGCGCGCGAGGCCTTGTCGGCCGCATAGAGCAGACGCTCGAGCGGTTGGCTGTTCACGCGCAGCTTTCGATGGCCCAGAATGGCCGTCTTAATGGCTGCGGCATCGGCCGGCTCAAACGCTACGTCATCGGGCATACCGCCGAGAATCGCATCAGCGACGCGTTCGCTTGCAACATCATGGGATATACCCGATTCATACTGTTCATCTTTGCCGATATCGTGAAGAAGTGCCGTGGCGTAGATGACCTCGCGGTCAAATTCGAGCTGTTCCTCGAGATTCTTGATCCACATAATGCGAGCGACATCGAGCAGATGGTCAATACCGTGGCGGCAGAAGATGCGCCCCGATTCCAACTGCGCAATGTTGCCCAGGTGCCGCCGAAACAGCCCGTTGGCACAAATGTAATCAATGCGAGGCATGGCACCAAAAGGCGCCAGGCCCGAAGCCATAAAACCGCGACGCGGCGTTCCCTCGTCAGTATTCGATGTAAAGTCGTTGACGACTCTCATAGTTAGCGTCCCAGCATCCTAAAGAATCGCTCCTCGAGCGCCGGATCGGCCTCAAAGACGCCGCGACGAGCGAGCGTCACGGTCTTGGTGCCAGGCTTTTGCACGCCGCGCATGGTCATGCACATATGCTCAGCTTCCATGAGCACAATCGCTCCCTGGGGAGCGAGATACTCCATGAGGGCATCGGCAACTTGTGCGCACAACTGCTCCTGCAGCTGCAGACGATGGGCGTAGACCTCTACCGTGCGGGCAAGCTTAGAAAGCCCTGCGACACGGCCGTTGGGGATATAGCCAATGGCAGCCTTGCCGTAAAACGGCAGCAGATGATGCTCGCACAGCGAGTAAAACGTGATGTCGCGCTCGATAACCAAATCGTTCGAAGCGACGGCAAAGGTTTTGGACAGGTGTTCCTCGGCACTCTGGTCCATACCGCCGGCGATCTCACCATACATACGGGCAACGCGCGCCGGGGTCTCCAGCAGGCCCTCACGAGCTGGATCCTCGCCTATGCCCTCAAGCAACAGCTCAATGGCGGCCTCGACTTTTTCCTGATCGACCATCTGGGCCTCACTTTTCCGATTTCACGTTCGCGCTATGGTACCACGCCCTCCGACATCGACCACAAGCTACATAGTATGGGTCGAATAGACCGGATCATCACGCCAAAGTTCAACCGCATCACAAAGCGCAACGCCCTCGCGCTCAGCACGGGTGCGCGTAGCGTTCATATCGATCACGCGCTGGTTACTCGAGCCCCTAAAACGCAATGAGATATCATACAGATCCTGAACAAACGGGCCATCCACCAACATGTCGAGACAGGCAAGGATACGGTCCGTGACCTCGGTATGGTGGCGGCCTCCCGGCATAAGCTCCTCGAGCACATCGCCGGTGAAGCACCAAATAGTCTTCCCCGACCCCGCTGGATAGGCCGCGCGAACACGCTCGACAAAATCAACGAGTCCCGCTTGGTTCTCGGGTTCCATAGGCTCCCCGCCCAGAATCGTCAGGCCATCAATAAAGGGATGGTCGAGGCTCTCGATAATCTTATCCTCGACGGCGCGATCGAACGGCTCGCCCGCAGCAAAGTCCCACGCGACAGAGTTAAAGCAGTTCTTACACCCACGACGGCACCCACTCACAAACAGAGAAGTACGAACGCCTTCTCCATCAGCAATGTCGAAATACTTAATGTTCGCGTAGTTCATAAGTAACCTTCCTGGGGGTCTGGAGTATATCATTCCGTCCTCAAACATTCTCGGCCTTTGGCCTGCGAAACTGCGGGCGGAACGATATACTCCAGACCCCTCGCGAGCAACACTCAATGAACGAAGCGAACATCGAGTATAGGGTTCGAGGTCCAATAAAAAATTTGTTGCAGCTCAACCGTTGCTGCAAGCAAACCGTTATTGCAAGTCGACTCATTTCCGCTAAGAACTTCGAGGAGTGAGCAGACTGCGCGCTGCATCTCAGCTACATCAACTTGGCTGAGCCGAGAGGGCCGCTTGGGCTTTTGCTCGATATGAGTTCCGCACGCAAAGAAGGCCACTTAATGTGGCCTTCGTCTTGCGCAGGACTGTCCGAAATAGCGAGCAAATGCCCAAGCGGCCCTCTCGGCTCAGCCCCGGAGCGGTATTAGAGATGCAACACGCGGTCGCGGATCTCCTCGGTTCGACCCTGGTTCCAGAACTGGGTACCGATGTAGCCGCACGTACGACGAGCGACGTTCATCTTCTCCTGGTCACGATTGCCGCAGTTGGGGCACTCCCACACCAGCTTGCCATCGTCCTCGACAATGCGGATCTCGCCATCGTAGCCGCACACCTGGCAGTAGTCGCTCTTGGTGTTGAGCTCGGCGTACATGATGTTGTCGTAGATGTACTGCATCACGCGAATGACAGCCTTGAGGTTGTCCTGCATGTTGGGAACCTCAACGTAGGAGATAGCACCGCCCGGCGAAAGCTGCTGGAACATGCCTTCAAACTTAAGTTTGTCGAAGGCATCGATCTCCTCGGACACATGGACGTGATAGCTGTTAGTAATGTAGCCCTTGTCCGTCACGCCCGGGATAATGCCAAAACGGCGCTGCAGGCACTTGGCGAACTTGTAGGTCGTCGACTCCAACGGCGTACCGTACAGCGAGAAATCGATATCACTTTCGGCCTTCCACTCCGCGCACTTGTCGTTCATGCGCTGCATGACGGCCATGGCGAACGGCGTGCCCTCCTTCTCGGTGTGGCTGTGACCCGTCATGTACTTGACGCACTCATACAGGCCGGCATAGCCCAGGCTGATGGTGGAATAGCCGCCCACGAGCAGCTTGTCGATCGTCTCGCCCTTCTTCAGACGCGCCAGGGCGCCGTACTGCCACAGAATCGGTGCGGCATCCGAAAGCGTGCCCATCAGGCGCTCATGACGGCACAGCAGGGCACGATGGCACAGCTCAAGGCGCTCATCGAAGATCTTCCAGAACTTGTCCATGTCCTGATGCGAGCTCAGCGCGACATCGGGCAGGTTGATGGTCACAACACCCTGGTTAAAGCGACCATAGTACTTAGGCTTGGTCGGGTCATAGTTCAGCGCGTTGGCGACATTGTTAAAGCCGTTGCCCGAACGGTCGGGCGTCAGGAAACTACGGCAACCCATGCAGGTGTAGCAATCGCCGTTGCCGGCGGTCTCGCCCTTAGACAGCTTGAGCTCGCGCATCTTCTTCTCGGAGATGTAGTCGGGCACCATGCGCTTGGCGGTGCACTTGGCAGCCAGCTGGGTCAGGTAGAAGTACGGGGAATTCTCGTGAACGTTATCGTCCTCGAGTACATAGATAAGCTTGGGGAATGCCGGGGTAATCCACACACCGGCTTCGTTCTTAACGCCCTCATAGCGCTGACGAAGCGTCTCCTCCACAATCATGGCAAGGTCGTGCTTCTCCTGCGCTGAGCGAGCCTCGTTGAGATACATAAAGACCGTCACAAACGGCGCCTGGCCGTTTGTGGTCATAAGGGTCACGACCTGATACTGAATCGTCTGGACGCCGCGACGGATCTCGTCACGCAGACGGTCCTCAACGACCTCACGGACCTTTTCGGCAGATGCCGAAACACCGAGCTCCTCGAGCTCGCGGGCAACCTCGCCGCGAATCTTTTGACGGCTCACCTCAACAAAGGGGGCGAGATGGGTCAGCGAAATAGACTGGCCGCCGTACTGGGAGGAAGCAACCTGGGCGATAATCTGCGTCGCGATGTTGCAGGCAGTCGAGAAGCTGTGCGGCTTCTCGATCAGCGTGCCCGAGATAACGGTGCCGTTCTGGAGCATGTCCTCCAGGTTCACCAGGTCGCAGTTATGCATGTGCTGGGCAAAGTAGTCGGAATCGTGGAAGTGGATCAGGCCCTCATTGTGGGCATCCACGATCTCCTGGGGCAGCAGCACACGCTGAGTCAGGTCCTTGGAAATCTCGCCGGCCATATAGTCACGCTGGACGGAATTGACGGTCGGGTTCTTGTTAGAGTTCTCCTGCTTGACCTCTTCGTTATTGCACTCGATCAGCGACAAAATCTTGTCGTCGGTCGTGTTCTTCTGGCGCTTCAGGCTCTGAACATAGCGATAGATGATGTAGTGGCGGGCAACCTCGTAGCAGTCGAGACGCATAATCTCGTCCTCGACCAGATCCTGAATCTCCTCGACCGACACGGTGTGGCCCGCGTTCTCGCATGCCTCGGCGACGTTTTGTGCCGCGTAAACCACCTGGCGGTCGGTTAGACGAGAGCTCTCCTCGACCTCCAAGTTGGCGGCGCGGATGGCATTGACGATCTTATCGATGTCAAAGACAACCTCGGTGCCGCTGCGCTTGATGATCTTCATCCTCTTGCCTCTTTCGCGTCGTAGTCTCATTGCGCTTCAGAGCCAAACGATGCCCGGCAGGGCCTGTCCCTGTCTTGCGGCGCCGTCGCGCAATCTGTGTTCTCGATAAACCATAAGCCTCCATGCGGACATTCCCAGAAGCCGATCAAGCGGCTCAAGGACACGTTCAAAAGAGGCAGTTAAGGTCTTCGTTCTCTGTCCGCCATCTATCATACGACAAAGAGGCATCTATATCCTGTATTCTTTTTTTAGGTCAAACACAACATATAGTGTTTCAGCAGGTCAAAGCAATTAGTCATTTTGCAAACGCATTAAAAATGAAGGGCTCTTGGCAGAGTGCTAAAACGTTATCAGCTCGACTACCTGCACGGCAGTTTTGAAACCCCCTCAACCGCGCCGCTGACAAATCCTACCAAAACCAAGCCGCTCACGCCAAAAGAATCCAAAAGATTATGCTTGACCAACATGTTGCGGTCGTGCCTTGCCGAGCCTCATGCAACCGCGGCACGAATCCTTGAAAGATATGTGTATGCAAACGGAGAAGATGAGAGTTTCCTCGGATGACTACTGAGAAGCATCCCGGAAGATCAAAAACTCGAAATTTGGTGACGTATTTGGCGACCCATTTGGCGACCAAAACAAAACAGCCCAGAGGCGATGCCTCTGAGCTGCGAACATTTGGTGGGCGTTAGAAGATTTGAACTTCTGACCTCT
>URRN01000058.1 GCA_900550185.1 uncultured Collinsella sp. | reverse complement strand
ATCTCCAGGCCCTTCTCGCGCGCGGCGGCAGCAAGCTCCTCGACCGGCGTGTCGATGGTGACCTGCTTGCCGAGCACGTCGGAGACGATGTCGGTCATGGGACGGCTGGCCCACTCACCAGAAAGGTCGATGGTCTGGCCCTGGTACTCGATGACCTCGGGGTTGCCGATGGCCTTGTTAGCTGCCTTAATGACACCCTGGGCGAGCGCCTTCATGCCCTCGAGGTCGGAGAAGGCACGGTAGGCCTCCATCGTGGTGAACTCGGGGTTGTGGGTAAGGTCCATGCCCTCGTTACGGAAGATGCGGCCGATCTCGAACACGCGCTCAAAACCACCGACGATGCAGCGCTTGAGGTGCAGCTCGGTGGCAATACGCAGGTAGCACTCCTGATCGAGCGCGTTGAAGTGGGTAATGAACGGCTTGGCAGTAGCGCCGCCCTGGATGGTCTGCAGGATGGGGGTCTCGACCTCCATGTAGCCGTCGGACTCCATAAAGCGACGGAAGGTGGAGAGGATCTGCGAACGCTTACGGAAGGTCTCGCGAACGTCGTCGTTGGCGATCAGGTCGACGTAGCGCTGGCGATAGCGGGTCTCCTTGTCGGAAAGACCGTGGAACTTCTCGGGCAGCGGACGAACGGCCTTGGAAAGCAGGGTCGCGCTCTTAGGGGCAACGGAAAGCTGGCCGCGCTGGGTGCGGACAACCACGCCGGTCACGCCCAGGATGTCGCCCAGGTCGAGGGACTTGAGCGTATTCCAGGCAGCCTCGTCCATGTCGTTGATGCGGCAGAACAGCTGAATCTCGGCAGTCGCATCGCGCACGACGATGAACATGATCTTGCCCTGACCGCGCTTGGCGACCACACGGCCGGCGATCTTCACGACGTCCTCGGTGTCCTCGCCATCGGCAAGCTCGGCGTACTTAGCCTCGATATCGGCAACGTAGTCCTCAAGCTCAGAGTGCTCGGGATAGGGGTTCTGGCCCGCCTCGAACAGGGCGGCGCGCTTGGCCAGGCGGGTGGCGCGCTCGTCGTTGAGCGTCGATGCCTGATCGGCGGCGTTCTGGTTCTCTGCCATAAGTTAGCTCCTCAAACTAAAACGCTCCCCAGGATTCGGTCCCAGGGAGCGAAAACAAACCTTTACGCGGGACCGTGGTCTAGCGTGCAATCTTGGCGATGGTGTAGACGCGAGTCTTGCCGGAAGGCGTAACGACCTCGACGGAGTCGCCCTCGCCGTGACCGATGATGGCGTGACCGACCGGAGACTCGTTGGAAATCTTGTGCTCGAGCGAGTTGGTCTCGGTGGTACCGACGAGCGTGACTTCCATGACCTCGCCGTTGGGATCAATCAGCGAAACGGTGGAACCGATGGAGACGGTCAGATCACCTGTGGTGGCAGCAACCTGAGCGTTGGCGAGGATGGCCTGGATCTCGGCAATACGAGCGGCGTTCTGGGCCTGCTTGTCCTTGGCGGCGTCGTACTCGGAGTTCTCCGAAAGGTCGCCGAACGCGCGGGCTTCCTTGATGTCCTCGACGATCTCCTTGGCGTAATCGCCCTCACGCCAAGCGAGCTCCTCGACGAGCTTCTGGCGGCCCTCAGCGGTCAGTACGATCTGGCTTGCGTCCATACGGATATCTCCCCAACTCTGATCAAACAATCAACTGTCAACAAAACGAAAAAGACCGGCTAGCCTGCGGGCAAGCCGGTCAGGTGCTCACCCCAAAGGGATGGGACTACTCTGCGTCCGCGTCGCTGTCCTCTGCCTGCTTCTTCTTGGCAGCAGCGAGCTTGGCCTCGAGCTCAGCGATCTCCTTGTCCTCCTCGGACTGCTCGACCACGACCTCCTCGGCCTGCTTGGTCTCGGCCTTATCGTCGCCCTCCATACCCTCACGGATATTCTTGACGGTAGAGCCGAGGGACTTGCCGAGCTTCGGCAGGTTCTTGGGCCCGAAGATAATCAGGACAACGACGAGAATAATGATGAGCTCAGGAGCCCTCAGTCCAAACATGTAGACCTCCACAATACAGCGAGACAAGCTCGAATGAGTATACCGCGGGTATCGCGGTATCACAACACTAGCTAAAAAAAGGGACCGCAAGAAGCGGTCCCTCCTCATGCTCTGGTCGGGTTGACTGGATTTGAACCAGCGACCCCTGCGTCCCGAACGCAGTGCTCTACCAAACTGAGCCACAACCCGTTAGCTCGACTATAGTAACAAAGATTTTCGCCGCGTGCTAGAGAAATTTTTATTTCTTTGAAGCGTCGATTTGAACCGTGTTGGGAATAAGCTCAGTCGCGCAGGACCACCAGCCGTTTTGCTGGGCAGCGTCGGCAAGCCTTTCGGCCATGGCGGCGGTGCCGCAAATGGCAAACGAGCAGGCACCCGATCCGCACACATCTACAGCAACGGTGCCGTCCTGTTTACGCAGCCAATCGAGAACCATTTGAATCTGCGGCTCCATCTGTGCGGAAATGGCACCCAGGTTGTTGTGGACGAGCGCGTAGGCCGCCTCTGCGTCTCCCGAGCGAAGGGCAGATGCGATCGCTCCGGGCTTGTCCGCAGGCGCTGGGGTCTCGTCAAAACGTCGATAGGCTTCAATTGTCGAAACGCTTGCCTCGCGCGGCTTGACCAACACGACGGGCGCTGCGGGCAGCGCGGGATACTCAGTTGCCAGCACGTCTCCCCCACCTACGTAGAACGCAGGGCTCGCGTGCAAAAAGAACGGGACGTCAGCACCAATACCCCGCGCAATGTCGTCGAGCGCGGGGTCGGTGCGATCAATTCCCCAGAGCTCCGCCAAGGCGACAATGACCGCGGCCGCATCCGTCGAGGGGCCGCCCAAGCCGGCGCACAATGGAATGCGCTTCTCGATCGTCACGCAGATGTTTGCCTCGCGACCATAATGCTCGGCCATAGCAACCGCAGCCCGATACGCCGTATTCTTTTGCATGGGAAAATCTGATGCCGGAACCGTCTGGACGGTCAGCGCCTGTGCCGGCGTAACCGTCACGGTATCGGAAAGACCGACAGCTGCCATCAGGGAATCGACCCTGTGGTAGCCGCGGTCATCGCGCTCGGTATGAACCCCCAGGTAGAGGTTAATCTTTGCCGGCGCGGAAAGGGTCAGGGACCAATCGGTCACCGCTAGTGCTCCTCGAGCTGGTTGCCGAGCGGGGTAAAGATATGCTCGCCGCTCTCGGGGTCAAACAGTTCGACCTGCCCGGTGAGGACATCGATATACTGGTAGGACTGACGCGACTTGCGGCCGCGGCGCTCGTCAACCTCGACGATAAAGACTGCCGGATGGACGCTCTTGATGGTGCCCATGCGCTCGACGACGCGGGTGCGGCCCATGTTGGCCTTCACCTTAACGCGATCGCCCACCATATCGGTCAGCTTCTCGTGGATGTCGTCGACGTGATTGACTTCCATCTCTTCCATGAACAGGGCCTCCAGAAGATGCAATTCAAAAAGGGGATAATACCCCTAAGATAGACAAAACTCTAATACTATAGCACCCTGTTGCGACCACGCGCAAGTAGCTAATTTGGCTACTTACAGATTGTCGGTATCGAGGACGATGGTGAATGGGCCGTCGTTGACGAGGTCGACTTTCATATCGGCGCCAAAGATGCCGTGCGCCACGTGTTCGACATCTTGACGAACGAGCGTCAGGAAGTACTCGTAGAGCTCGTTGGCAACATCGGGCGCGCCTGCATCGGTAAACGACGGACGGCGACCGTGGCGGCAGTCAGCGAACAGCGTGAACTGCGACACCACGAGCATCTCGCCGTCGACATCGGCAAGCGCCAGATTGGTCTTGCCGTTCTCGTCCTCGTTGATACGCAGCCCGCGGAGCTTGCCCCACAGCTTGTCGGCCTCGGCACGCGTATCGCCATGGCCCACACCCAGCAGCACCAGGTAGCCGCGTCCAATGCGACCCACGCACTCGCCGTCGACCGTCACGCCGGCGTTGAGCACGCGCTGCACCACCGCGCGCACGGCCTACTCCTCGCCCGTCAGTTTGGCGGATAGGTGCTTGAGCGCATGGAATCGATGGCTGATGGCGTTCTTCTCGTCCGCCGTCAGCTCGGCCATGGTCTTGCCCGGCGTGTCGACCGGCAGGAACAGCGGGTCGTAGCCAAAGCCGTGATCGCCGCGGCCCTCGTGTGCGATAGTGCCCTCGCAGGCGCCCTCACCATAGGTGACCAAACCGTCCGTGTCGATGAGCGCAACGACGCTCATAAAGCGCGCGGTGCGATCCTCGTCGGCCACGCCTTCCAGGTTAACGAGCAGCTTGGCGTTGTTGGCGGCATCGTCGCCGTGCACGCCCGCATAGCGCGCGCTATACACGCCCGGCTCGCCGTCCAGGGCATCAACGACCAAGCCCGAATCGTCGGCAATGGCCATGAGCCCCGTCTCTTCGACCGCGGCTTGGGCCTTGATGATGGCGTTCTCCAAAAACGTCGTGCCGTTTTCCTCGGGGTCCTCAAAATCGCCCAGCTGGCCGAGCGCCACAAAGCGAACCTCGGGCATGACCTTGCCTAAAATGGCCTCGATCTCGGTGAGCTTATGGGCGTTGCCCGTTGCCACGACAATGGTCGCCGCCGGGTCGAGGGTGTCGATGTCGATCTTCTCAAGTGCCATGAGTGGTCTCCTTGTCTCTATAGCAATGCCGCGCCGAGGGCGACGAGGGCCTCCGCCTCTCCCCTCTCAATCAACGGCAGTCTTATACTTCGACGTTTTCCCAGATAAAACCTGCCAAAATAAACCTGTCCCTTTTTGGCAGGTTAGGCGATGGCTTGGCGCTGAAGCTCGATGAGCTCGGCGATACCCTTGTCGCCCAGGTCGAGCAGAGCGTTGAGGCGTTTGCGGTCGAAGGGCGCCTGCTCGCCGGTACCCTGGAGCTCGATCATCTCACCGGTGTCGGTGGCGACGAGGTTCATGTCGACTTCGGCATGGCTGTCCTCGGAATAATCGAGGTCAAGCAGCGTATTGCCGTCGACAACGCCCATGGAGATTGCAGCCACCTGGCCGGTAAGCGGGATGCGCTCGATCTTGCCCGCCTCGACCCACATGGCGAGGGCGTCGTGCAGCGCCACCCAGGCGCCGGTGATGCTCGCTGTACGCGTGCCGCCATCGGCCTGAATCACATCGCAGTCGACGGTGACGGTGTACTCGCCGAGCGCCTTCATGTTGACGACGGTACGCAGGCTGCGGCCAATGAGGCGCTCGATCTCCATGGAGCGGCCCTTGCGGTTGGCATGCTCGCGCTTGCAGCGCTTGCCGGTCGACGTCGGCAGCATGGCGTATTCCGCGGTCACCCAGCCGGCCTTAGCTCCTTTTCGCCAGCCCGGCACGCCCTCCTCGATAGTGGCGGCACACAGCACGCGCGTGTCGCCGAACTCGGCCAAACACGAGCCGTGGGCGTGCTTCATGACACCACGGGTGAGCTTAACGGGGCGCAACTCGTTGGCGGCGCGACCGTTGGCGCGGTTGACCTGCATGTACTCCATAGAAATATCCTTTCGGCAAAAGATGTGGCGAAGGCTTTGGCGGCTGCCTTACATCTATTTCAGCTCATCGATATCGATGTGTTCGATGCTCTTGAGCGGCTGACCAAAGATAAAGCTGCCCGCCACCGCAAACTCGGCAATGTTATCGGCCGTCGTGGCAAAACGATGCTGCGGCTCGGCGGCGACGCCCGCCAGCTGCTCGCGGCGCGTGAGGATATCGGTCAGCTCGCGCGTGGTCTCCTCGGCGGAACTCACGACGCGCACCCCAGGCCCCAGCGCATGGCGGATAGGTCCCACCAACAGCGGAAAATGCGTACAGCCGAGCACCACGGTATCGATACCGTGGTCGCGCAGCGGCTCAACCGTGGCACCCACCAGCGCACGCACGGCGGGCGTATCGAAGATGTCCTCGTTCTCAAGCCACTGTTCCTGCAGATGTGCACCCGAGGCGAGCTCGTGTTCGACAACCTCGACAAAGCTCGAGGCAGGACAGCCGTATACATCGACGCCGGCATCTAGATCCTGAATGGCGCGCGTGTAGGCGCCCGAGCGAATGGTGAGGTTGGTGGCGAGCACGCCCACGCGACGCGAACGGGTGCTGTTGATTGCCGCACGGGCACCCGGCGCGATCACGCCGATCACGGGAACGTCGAGCACCTGCTGGGCCAGACGCAAGGCCGCAGCTGTCGCCGTGTTGCAGGCGATGACCATAATCTTGACGTCGTGCTTCGACAGCCAACGGCCCGCCTGCAACGCAAACGAGCGCACCTCATCCTCGGTGCGCGTGCCGTAGGGGCAGCGTTTGGTGTCGCCGAAGTAGTAGACGGACTCGTGCGGCAGCACCGTCGCGATGGCGCGCGCAACCGTCAGACCGCCCAAACCAGAATCGAACACGCCAATCGGGCGCGTGTCGCCTGCCGGATTCTCGATATCGGACATTACCTCACCAGTCTCTCTCGAAAAGACATATCCAAGTGCGGCGACGCCGCGCTACGAACGCGCCGCGACCAGCAGCTCTGCCGTCGCCGCCCAACCGTCGACAATTTTGCCGCGCGTAACGAAAGCGTTCTCGCAAGCAGCCAGGAACTCGGGCGCGCCGGCGCTCGTCAGGCCATTCTCGACCAGACAGAACGTGCCCACGTGATCGGCCATGTAGAAGTCGGACTCGGAATCGCCGAGCGCGAGCGTCTCCTCGCGCTCGATCCCCAGGTGCTCGCAGAAGCGCGCAATGGCGACGCCTTTGTTGAGGCCCGCGGGGTTGATGTTGAATGCGCGACCGTCCTCGACGCGATCGAGCTCGAGCGTCGTCGGCTTGGACAGATGCGTCAGGTGACCGTTACAGGCCCACACCAGGCCACAGCCGGCCTCGTCGAGAATGGCCTGCGCCTCGTCATCGGGGATGTCGCCGCGCATGCCGACGGTAACCTCGCGGTACTTGTAGCCGGTCGACATGTCGTTGTGATACTCGATCTTGTGCGGCCAGCGGGCGAGGATCTTCTCGCACACGCCAGTCTGCTCGATCACCTGGTGCGGCGTGAGACCGCAAGATGGGTCGTAGGGCATGTCGCCGGTCAGATACTCCCAATCGTTGGCTTTGAGGTCGTACATGACCAGGCCGCCCATCTCACCAATGTAGGAGTTGAGGCCGAGCACGCGCGCGTCCTCGTGGATCATGGTACGGTTGCGGCCCGAGGTGGGAACCACCTGAATGCCAGCGCGGGCAAGTGCCACGACGGCCTCGACGAGTTTGGTCGAGGGGTTACCGTCGTTGTCGTGCAGCACGCACGAGCCGGGCGCGAGCATCGTGGCATCCAGGTCGGTAAAGACGTACTTGACCTTGGCCAAGCGCTCGCGCATCTCGCCCGAAAGCTCGGCAACGGTCGGCAGGGTGTTGTGGGACATGGTTACTCCGTTTACGTAGAATGGTTTGGACTTGGACGGCATGTTTTGATTGAGGGAACACGCTTATGGCGACAGCGCACTCAGGGCGCCGCCGCCATCATGGTTCATTAGTCAAACTGGGTAACATCGATCAGGCGATTGGCCAGCGAAAGGTCGCTCTCGATGGGCACGAACTCGTCGCCCACGTGCATGAGCTCCTCGTCACCCTTTGCCAGCAGCAAGACAATGGTGGGAGCATCGGGGTTGACGTACTCCTCGCGCGCCGCCTTGAACGCCGCATGCACAGCGGCTTCGCGGTCGAGGATGATCTTGTTCGGCGTATCGTCGGGAACATGCTCGGCAAGCTCGCGACAGACCTTCATCGGGTCCTCGTGAGCTGGATCCTCGTTCGTAAAGATCATCAGGTCGGAATACGGTGCGGCCTCGCGTGGCAATTGCTCGCGGCGCTCCTGCGCCTTGCCGCCGGCGGCGCCAAACAGCGCAATGACGGGGCTAGCGGGAAACGCGCGCTTGACCGACGAGAAAAGCGAACGGAACGAAAGCTGGTTGTGCGCATAGTCAACGACGCAGATCACGCGGCCGTCCTTCGACTCCACGACCTCCATGCGGCCCGGCACACGCAGTTTGGAGAGGCCCTTCTTGATAGCCTCGATACCGATGCCGATCTCGCGCGCAGCGGCGATAGCGACCAGCGCGTTTTCCACGTTAAAGTCGCCCGCGATACCCAGCAGGACCTTCTCCCCCGCCTCGGACTCGTCGGCACACAGGCCATGCAGGTTAAACTCGATGTTAAAGCCGACCACGCGGACATCGCTTGCCCACAGGCTTGCCTCGGGATGCTCGACGCCAACGGTCACCAAGCGCTCGGCCGTCGACGCTGCCTCCAGCACACGGTCGACCTCTTCGGTGCCCAGATTCACCACGGCGGTCTTTGCCTGGTCAAAGATCCTGAGTTTGCTCTCAAAATAATCCTCAAACGTGGGGTGTTCGATCGGCGAGATGTGGTCACGCCCGATGTTGAGGAAGCACGCCACGTCAAACGGCAGATTCTCGACGCGTTGGTACTTGAGCGCCTGGCTCGAAACCTCCATGACCATGGACTGGCGACCGGACGTGCGGCAGTTGGCGATATGGCGCCAGACCTCGGGGGCCTCTGGCGTGGTATTGGTGCTCTCGTAGCACTCGATACCATCGTCGGTACTCACCGAGCCGATCATGCCGCAGGACTCGCCCGCCGCCTTGATGATGGACTGGAGCATAAAAGCGGCCGTGGTCTTTCCCTTGGTGCCGGTGATGCCCACGATCTTGACGTCGTGGTCGGGACGGTCGTAGACCTCCGGCGGCAACAGGGCCATGGCCGTGCGGACGCTGTCCACGACCAGCATCGCCGCGCCGTTCTCCTTCGCCAGCGGCTCCAGAGACTCGACCAGCGACTCCTCGCACACAAATGCGACGGCGCCCGCATCGAGCGCCATGCTCAAAAACGCGGGCTTAAAGGCAGCACCTTTGCAAAAGAATACGTCACCTGCCGAGACCGCGCGCGAATCAAACGAGCAGCCGGTCACGGCGCGCTCGTCAACCTGCTCTGATGCGCGCAGCTCGCCGCACACATCGAGAAGCTTGGCAAGCGTATCGACCGTGGTCACGGTCGCGGAATCCGAATGGTGCATCTTTCGCCTTTCTCAGCCATTTGGCAGGGACGGTTTTTATAGTAACTGAAACGCACCCACGCAAAAACGGCTCCCGGAGGAGCCGTTACGCGCAGGCGTTCGTAAGCCGAGGCTAGGCAGCCTGAACAGCGGGCTGGTCCTCGTCGATAAAGAAGCGCTTGTACCACACTAGGAACACGAGCGGCGTATAGATCTTGCGCTGGAAATCGCCCTTGCCCGCAAAGTGCAGATCGAGCAGGTGCATGAGCTCGTCGGTATCGAAGAACTCGCTTGCCCACGGCGCGGTGAAGTACTCCTTGACATAGTCGTACCACTTTTGCTCGCGCAGCCAGTAGACAATCGGCACCGGGAAGCCCACCTTGGGACGGGTGGCCCACTCATCGGGCAGCGACTTGTTGGCAGCGTGGCGGAGTACCTGTTTGTTGCCGTTCTCGTTGATGCGGTAGCGGTCGGGAATGTGCTCGGCGAACTCCATGACTTTGCGGTCCAGGAAGGGCACGCGCAGCTCCAGCGAGTGCGCCATGCACATCTTGTCGGCCTTGAGCAGAATGTCGCCCGGGAGCCACATGTTCATGTCCAGGTACTGCTTCTTGACCAGTTCGGGCTGACCCTTCACGCGTGCGTAGATGGGTGCAGCGAGCTCAAAGGCGCCGTCGCCGGTGTTGTACTCGGGCTTGAGCACGCCGTCGACCTCGCGCTCCGGCCATACCAGAGCCTGTCCCAGGAACGACTTCTCGGGGATCTCGGCACCCTTGACCAGGAAGTTATGTCCCTTGAAGTACGGCATATGCAGCGCCAGGTTACCGAGCGCGCGACGGATGGGCAGCGGCACCATCTTTTTGTACTTGCGCACCGGGACCGTATCCTCGTAGTAGGCGTAGCCGCCAAAGAGTTCGTCGGCGCCTTCGCCCGAAAGCACGACGGTAACGTCCTTGCGGGCCATCTCGGCCAAGAACCACAGCGGCACGGAAGACAGGTTGGACTGCGGCTCGTCCATGTGATACTGGATGTCCTCGAGCGCACCGAAGAACTCGTCGGCGGTGATCATCTTGCGAACATTCTCGACGCCGAGCTTGTCGGATAGTTCCTTGGCGTAGTTGGTCTCGTTGAAATTCTTGTAATCGAAGCCCACCGAGAAGGTCTTGTCGGGCATGAGGCAAGCGGCGATGTAGCTGGAGTCGACGCCACCGGAGAGGAACGACGCGACCTTGACGTCGGCGATGCGATGGGCCTCGACGCTCTCGTGCACGACCTCGTCCAGCTCGTCGACGTACTCCTCGAACGGCTTCTCGACGGCAGAGTAATCGCAATCCCAGTAGCGCTCGATGTTCATCTTGCCGGTCGGGATGTCTACGGTAAAGTAATGCGCCGGCGGCAGCTTGTAGACACCCTCGAAGAAGGTCTCCTCAGTTGCCGAATACTGCAGCGTCATGTACGGACGCAGAGCCTTTTTGTTGACCGCCTTGTGGAAGTGCGGGTAGTCCAGGAAGCTCTTGATCTCGGAACCAAAGAGCACGCCCGGAGCGCCGTCGCCCGCATCGGCCATGGGATAGTAGTAGAGCGGCTTGATGCCAAAGATATCGCGGGCGCCAAAAAGCTTGTTCTTCTTCTTGTCCCAGATGACGAAGGCGTACATACCGCGCAGGCGATCAAGTACTGCCTCGCCCCACTCCTCATAGCCGTGCAGGAGGCTCTCGGTGTCGGCGCCGCAGTGGAACTTATAGCCCTTGGCCTCGAGCTCGGAACGGAGTTCTTGGAAGTTGTAGATCTCGCCGTTGAAGACGATAACGACGCTGCCGTCCTCATTGGCCATGGGCTGAGCGCCGGCCTCGGTCAGGTCGAGGATCGACAGGCGGCGGAAGCCGAGGGCAACGCGGCCGTCGATAAACTGACCGCCCATGTCGGGACCGCGATGGACGATGCGGTCCATCATCTTGGTGAGCACCTCGGATTGGTTATCCGTCCCACCGACAAAACCGACAAAACCGCACATATACTATCCCCTCTGCTGTTGCTGGGCATCAAATCGAATCAGTAGCTTTTGAGTATACCCGAGGGCGTAAAGAGGGGCGGAATGTTCAGGCAATCTCAACTGAATCAGCTCCGCTGTGACACGCGCCGGTTACCTTTAATGGATATGAGGTGAATGGGGCGATTGTTTTGCTATACTCTCTCCGCACGGGCGATTGGCGCAACGGTTAGCGCAGGTGCTTTACACGCACAAGGCTGGGGGTTCGAATCCCTCATCGCCCACCA
>URRN01000057.1 GCA_900550185.1 uncultured Collinsella sp. | reverse complement strand
CGCTTGCCCCGCTGGCGCGATCACCGAGATCGTCGAGGAGTAACAACTCCCCCACTTGCACACTCAAAAGTACACCGTGCACAAAAAAGGAGGCTTCCGCATCGCCGCGGAGGCCTCCTTTTGTTTGTATAGGCAGCTAATTTGAGGCCAAATTGCCGCTTAGGGGCGTTTGCAGCGTCGGCTAAGAGAGATCATCCTCGTAGGGCATTAGATCCGCCAAGTAGCCTTTCTCTTTGAGCATGGCCTCGATCTCGTCGAGAGTTTGCTCGTCATCTGCCGCAATGCGATGGAAGTGATAGCCGCTCGTCACCGTTAGTAGTGGAAAGCTCTTGCCGCTCTCGATATCGTGCAGGTAGCGCTCAACATCGCGACGATTGCGAATGTCCAGGTCGGCCGTGATCTTACCGTACACGCGGTGATTGACGATCACGTTGAGCACGGCGCCGCCGGCGTCGACGATACTCGTAAGCTCGTCGCCCGCCTGCTCCACGCTGTGGCGCACCTTAACAAGACGCGTGGGCACGGCGGGGCTACTCGCGGCTTCCTGCAGCACGTAGCCGCGGTTGGTCGCCACGATATCGTGCCCATCGGCACGCAACAGGGCAATATCCTGAACCACGACCTGACGGCTCACACCAACCTCGCGGGCAAGCGCGCTGCCCGATACGGGCTCCGTGGCTCCCTCGAGCACGGCCATGATGGCACGGCGACGCTTGCGGGCGTCCATTATTTACCGTCCAACAGACGCAGGTGCTTGAGCGAGAGGTCGAGAATCGGCGCAGAGTGCGTCAACGCCCCCGAGCTAATAAAGTCAACGCCCAGGTCGGCAAGCGCGCGGATATTGTTAGCGTCCACGTTGCCCGAGCACTCGGTCTTGGCGCGGCCGGCGATAAGCTCAATCGCGGCAGCCATGTCGTCGTGAGTCATGTTGTCGAACATGATGATATCGGCGCCGGCTTCCACGGCCTCGCGCACCATGTCCAGGTTCTCGCACTCGATCTCGACCGTCGTGGTAAACGATGCATGGGCGCGCGCCATCTCGATCGCGCGCGTCACGCCACCGGCGGCATCGATGTGGTTGTCCTTGAGCATGACGGCCGTCGACAGGTTGTAACGGTGGTTGCTGCCGCCGCCGATCTCAACCGCCGCCTTCTCGAAAACGCGCATGCCCGGCGTGGTCTTGCGTGTGTCGACAAGCACGGTCTTGGTACCCTCGAGCGCCGCTGCCATTCTGTGCGTATAGGTAGCGATACCGCTCATGCGCTGCAGGTAGTTGAGCGCCACGCGCTCGCCCGAAAGCAGCACGCGCGCATCGCCGCGCACCTGGCCCACGTGGTCGCCGGCGTGCACCTCGTCACCGTCGGCAACATCAAACAGCACCGAGCTCTGCGGATCCAGCAACTCAAAGGTGCGGGCAAACACATCCAAGCCGGCGATGATGCCGTCGGCCTTGGCGATAAGCTCAACGGTAGCGGGACGCGCCGTGGGGCACACGCTCGCCGTGCTCACGTCCTCAAACGTAATGTCCTCGCGTAGAGCCTGCAGAATCAGATCATCGACGACGAGCTTCATGGTAATGGGATTCATGGTCTACTCCTCCACGGCCTGCGTGCCGGCGGCACGGGCCAAATCATCGATCGCCAGGGAGTCGGCGCTCAGGGCGCGATGACGCCCGTCGAGCGCGGGCTCGCCCGCCCGCTCCACGGCGAGCGACTCGCCGGTGCGCATGTACCACGCGGCGCGACGACCCCAGACCAGCGCCTCGAGCAGGCTGTTTGATGCAAGGCGATTCTTGCCGTGAACGCCGTTGCAGGCCGTCTCACCGGCTGCGTAGAGCTCGGGCATCGAGGTGCGGCCGTCCTTGTCGACCCACACGCCGCCCATAAAGTAGTGCTGCGTAGGCGTAACGGGGATGGGCTCGTCCAAGATGTCGCGGCCGTCCTCCAAGCAGCGTGCGCGAATGTTGGCAAAGTGCCCGGTCACTACATCGCGCTCGACGGGGGCAAAGCTCAGCCACTCGTGCTCAGTACCGTCCTGCTTCATCTGCTCGCGAATAGCGGAGGCGACCACATCGCGCGGCTGAAGCTCGTCGGTAAAGCGCTCACCGGCGGCATTGAGCAGAATCGCGCCCTCGCCGCGGCAGCTCTCGCTGATCAGGAACGTGCGGCCTGGCTGCGGCGAGAACAGGCCCGTGGGGTGAATCTGCACGTAGTCCAGGTGCTCCATCTTAATGCCATGCTCCTGAGCGATGTAGCAGGCATCGCCCGTAAGCTGCGGATAGTTGGTCGAGTGGTCGTATACGCCGCCGATGCCGCCCGTTGCCCACAGCGTGTGACGGGCATGGATCTTAAACGGCTCGCCGGCATGCACAACCTCGGCGGCATTTGCCAGCTCGTCGGCGGGACGAACCGAGTTGTCCTCGTCCACGGAAACGGCGACGACACCGGCACACACCGTGGCGCCGTCACGTTCGCCCGTCAGGATGTCGGTCATGGCCACGTGCTCAAGAATCTGCACGTTGTCCAGCTTGCGCACGGCCTGGAGCAGCTTGGTCGTAATCTCCTTACCCGTAATGTCGGCATGGAAGGCGATACGCGGGCGGCTGTGCGCGCCCTCGCGAGTGAAGTCGAGGCTGCCATCGGCCTTGCGCTCAAAGTCCACGCCCATGGCCAGCAGGTCGTTGATGACCGAACGGCTCGAGCGGATCATGATGTCGACGCTCTCGCGACGGTTCTCGTAATGGCCGGCGTGCATGGTGTCCTCAAAGAAGGCGTCGTAGTCCGAGCCCTCGGGCAGCACGCAAATACCGCCCTGCGCGAGCATGGAATCGCACTCGTCGACAGCGCCCTTGGAGAGCATGATCACGCGCATGCTCGTCGGCAGGTTGAGAGCCGCATACAGGCCCGCTACACCGCAGCCGGCAATAACGACGTCGCACTCCATATCGGGGTATTGCTTGGTTTCCACAGGAATCCTCTCCCTTGAATGTGACATAAGGGACCGTCCCTCATGCCGCATTGTTCTAGCGCGCTGCGTACTCGAGCATGCGGTCGAGCGTGAGCTTGGCCTGATCGGCGGCCTTGTCCGACACGCCAATCTGCACCTCGCCCTCGCCCGTCTCCAGGCAGCGCACGAGCTTTTCGAGCGTGATGAGATCCATGTTGACGCAGGTGGGCTGCACCGCAGGGAAGTAGAACTTCTTGCCGGTGCCCTGGCAGCGGCGCTCAAGTTCGTAGAGCACGCCGCGGACCGTCACGATGATGAACTCGCTCGCGTCCGACTCCTCGGCATACTTGATGATGCCGGCAGTAGACCCGATGTAGTCGGCCTCAGCCAGGACGTTGGCCTTGCACTCGGGGTGCGCTAGCACGAGCGCGTCGGGGTGCGCCTCCTGCGCGTCGACGATCTGCTCGACGGTGATGATGTGATGACGCGGGCAGTAGCCGTTGTTGAGAATGACGTGCTTTTGGGGCACCTGCTCGGCCACAAAGCGGCCCAGGTTCTGGTCGGGAATGAACAAGATGTGCTGCTGCGGCAGCTCGGACACGATCTTGACGGCGTTAGAGCTGGTAACGCACACGTCACTCCAGCTCTTAATCTCGACCGTCGAGTTGACGTAGCAGACGACAGCTAGGTCGTCGCCATACTCGGCGCGCGCCGCGTCGACCGTCTCGCGCTTGACCATGTGCGCCATGGGACAGTCCGCGCCCGGCTCGGGCAGCAGCACGGTCTTGGTGGGGTTGAGCAGCTTGGCGCTCTCGCCCATAAACTCCACGCCGCACAGCACGATGGTCTGCTGCGGCAGGCTCTTGGCGAGCTTTGCCAGGTAGAAGCTGTCGCCGACGTAATCGGCAACGGCCTGGACCTCGGGCGCCACATAATAGTGTGCCAGGATCACCGCGTCACGTTGGGTTTTTAGTTGCTGAATGGCCTCGACGAGCTCTGCGGGCACCAATGCCGCGCGCTCCGTTGCCGTCGTTGCCGATGCCAGGCCGGCCGCAATGTCGCGTGCAAGCTCCGATGCATCCATGTTCGCGCTCTGTGCCATCAAGGCCCCTCTCTTTTGGCGAATCTTGGGGCTTTAGTATGACACCTGGCTTTACAGCTGACAAGACAGCTGTAAAGCCAGGTGTAAAGTTGGAATAAAGATTCAATCTTGGGGCGGGTCCATTTTCGAACTGGCAAGCTGAGGACAGCCGAAAATGGACCCGCCCCAAGATTCGAGCAGCCCGTTTTGTCCTGGACCAAGGGGCAGTGGTCAAAAAGGGCCAAATATGAGTACTGTCACCAAATTAGTAGCAGCGATTTTCCGGTCCAGAGCAGCAAAATCGCCTTGTTTGGAGCCCGATCGCGACTCTGAAGAACGAAAATCGATGCACTTTTGGCCTCTGGCACCGATTTTAAGGCCATTTGGCTGCCACTAAACTGGTAACAGTACTCATATTTGGCCTTTTTTGACCACTGGGTTTCCGGCAGGCCCCAAAAGCGGGCCCGAATCGCTCGATCCGGGCCCGCTGGGGGTAGCGAGCACAATCGAGGTGTAAGAAGCAAGAGAGGGCCATCGCCTAGAATCGTCAGCGCCTAGATATTCGACGAGAGGAAAGACGATGGCCCGTAGCGACATGCTATCCCAGCCGGACCGGGGGCTCGGCCTCGACCGGCCCCAGACCGAGGCATTTCACTGACGAGTTCAAGAGGAAGATAGTCGACCTCCACAACGCCGGAAAGCCCAGGCGCGAGGCCATGGACGAGTGCGACCTCGACAAGAGCACCGTGGAGAGGCGGGTCAAGTCGATAAACGAGACCGGCTCGCCGCGCGCCGCCGACAACCGCACGCCCGAGTAGAACCGGATCCTGGAGCCCGAGCGCGAGAACCGCAGGCTCCGGATGGAGGTCGACGTCTTAAGACGAGCGGCGCCGGTATACGCTCGGAAGTGAGGGCCATGGCGGCCAACGGGGGCCGCTGCCCCATATCGGCGCAGCGCGGGCATCGAGGTGTTCCACACGGACCGTGGCAGCGAGTTCGACAACGCCGAGATCGACCTGATGCTCGAGGCCTTCGGCATAGAGAGGTCGCCGTCGGCCAAGGGCTGCCCCCACGACAACGCCGTCGACGAGTCGGCCGGCGGGATACCGAGGGCCAGGCTCTCGGACTACGTGCACCGGTACGACAACTTCAGGATTCACTCGGCGCTGGGCTGCATGTCGCCGGTCGAGCTCAGGGAGACGGGGCTGTCCCATTACAGTCTGAAATAGGCCATCGATAAATTTCGATGGCGAGCATTCGGCGCATTGCCTACGATACGGGCAAGCCCCGAGGGGCCGCCGATCGGGCGCCCCCGGATGGCCGTCTGCCCCTGCCCCGTAGAGGGCCCGGGGGGTGTTGCCACCGGGGGCGCTCGCCGCTCCGGACGACTGATAGGAAACTGCCGGGCGCAAGCGCCACGGCCAGGTAATGTGGGTGTCGCGGGGAGGGGTTCCGATCGGCCTACCGATTGGAGGATACCACCGTGGCACCAATTAGAATGCCGGAAGCCGTCATCGGGCTCGATGTCGGGAAATCGTCCCACTGGGCATGCGTCGCGACTCGAGATGGCGAGGTGCTGTTGAGCACCCCCGTCGCGAACAGGGAGGACGACCTGGACTCGCTGTTCGGCCGCTTCCCCGATGCGCTCGTGGTCGTCGACCAGTCGCGCAACATAGGCGCCCTCGCGCTCGCCCGCGCCAGGGCGGCCGGGATGTCGGCGGCGTACCTGCCGGGACTCGCGGCGCACGGGGCCGCCAGGCTCTTCGCCGGCGACGCCAAGACCGACGAGCGAGACGCGATGGTCATCGCGAAGACGGCGCTTGGCATCCCCGACGCGCTCCTGCCGGTCGGAGACCCAGGTCCGACAATTGCGGCGGCGAGGGCGCTGGCCGCCCAGAGGAACTTCCTGACCTGCGAGAACACTAGGAATAAGAATCGGCTGCGCAGCATCCTGCTGGAATCGTGCCCCGCCTTCGAGGCACTGGTCGACCTGTCCGACGGGTCCCAGCTGAGGCTCATGGCATCCCTCGGCGGGGCCTGGTCGGTAGCCGACGCCGGGCCCCGCAGGGCGGCGGCGCTCACGCGTGGGGCGGCGCGCGGTAAGATCGAGGCCCTCGTCCGCTCGACAACCTCCTCGACAAGGCCGGATGCGTCGGTCGTCGCCGGCGAGGACCGGGCGGTGAAACTGCTCGCGCGCAGGATATCCGAGAACTCGGCGGAGATCGAGGCGATCACGGCGGAGATCTCCGCCCTGCTCGAGGGCGACGATACCTACCGATGCCTCCTGACGGTGCCGGGCATCGGGCCCAAAACCGCTTCCGAGCTTGCGATCTCCATCGACATCGAAGACTTCCCCAGTCACGACAGGCTCGCGTCGTACTGCGGCTTGGCGCCGCGCAACCGCCAGTCGGGAACCTCGATCTCCTCGGTGACGGCATCGCGCCAAGGCAACAAGAGGCTGAAGAACCTGCTCATATTCTCATGCAACTGCCTTACCCGGACAGAGGGGAGATGGGGCGACTACTACACCAGGTGCCGAGAGCGGGGCATGTCGCACGGCAAGGCGCTCAAGGCGCTGGCGCGAAAGAGGCTGAAGGTCATCTACGCGGTCATGCGAGACAGGGTGCCTTACGCAGCCTAGCCGAAACGCACCGAGCAGACTGAAGCCCACCGGCCTAATGGCTTGGCGTCAGCATGCCGCGATTCGGTCGCACGGAGAGCATTTCCCAGTTGACAAAACTATAGGAACACCATTATGGGGCAGATGCTCGCGGGAGAAGTCCTGCGGTAGCTCTCGGGCGTCGGCGCGGACGACGACACCAACGCGGCGCTCGCCATGCACGACGCCGCACAAAAGGGCAAGCTGGCCGGACGCAAGGGCGGCAAGGCGTGAGGGCCGCTGCGCGCGAGGCGGGCGGGCGGGCGGACGCTCCGTCCGAGGTGCGCGGGAACGCAAATCCTTCCGGCGAGGATGCGCCCCCGGCGGGGGCTATCGCCTCGTCGACATGCACTGCCACCTGAGCCACATGGCGAACGGCCCAGAAGTCGCAGCCGCCGTACGGCAACGCGGTATCGCCCTGCTCGACGCCACGCTCGCACCGTCCGAGTACCCGGCAGCGTGCGAGCGCTTCGCCGCGGCACCCAACGTGCGTGTCGCTTCCGGGCTCCATCCCTGGCGCATCGAGGCGGGCCCTGCCGGCGAGAAGACGGCTGCGTGGGCGGCCGCCCAAGCCGCCGCCCACGAATTCGTGGGCGAAGTCGGGCTCGACTTCTCGCGCGCCCATGCATCGACGCGCGCGGCGCAGCTCTGCGCCTTCGACCGCATCGTGGCCGCCTGCGCCGCGCAGCCGCGCGCGGGCCGCGTCGTGTCCATCCATGCCGTGCACGCCGCCACAGAAGTGCTCGACATCCTCGAGCGCCACGGCCTCCCCGCGCACGCGACCTGCATCTTCCACTGGTTTTCGGGCAGCGGCGAGGACTTGAACCGCCTGCGCGCGCTCGGGTGCCTCGTCTCGGTCAACGAGTGCATGCTCGCGACCAGGCGCGGGCGCGCCTACGCGCGCCAACTGCCGGAAGACGCACTGCTCTTGGAGACGGATGCGCCCGCATGGCTCGATGCCCCCTGCTCCGCCGCAGAGCTGGAAGCCTCGCTCGCCCACACGCTCTCCCTGCTCGCCGAGATCCGCGGCACCTCTACGCAAACGCTCGCCCCCGCTCTTGCGGAGACGAGCGTGCGTCTCTTGCGATTGTAATCAGCAGATGCGCGGGGCGGCGCATCGCGCAACTCGATTAACCGCCCCGCCGCAGTCCGGACGGTTAGACCACATTGAACGTGAAGCGCGTGCCCGCACGCAGGCCGTCGAGCAGCATGAGCTCCGCGCCATCGATATACCCCACCACATTCGTCCGCCCGCTGTTTTCCATGGCCGCGAGCGCAATCTGAACCTCGCCGGCATACTGGCCGTAACCGTCGTTGTCCACGAGCACATCGCCCCGCCGGATATCGACCGTGTTGAAGGGAGCGACCTCCCCTTTCACCATCCGGCTCTCGACGGTGCGCACGAGATAGCCGTTTTGCTCGGGACGACACGACAGGCCGAGGCGCAGGCGCCGCTCAAGCTCCTTCGGCAAACCGGGAGCGCGATGCAAGGTGAACGCCATCGGGGCTGCGACGCCCGCAGCGATTGCCGCAAGCTCGCGCTCGCTCGCAAAGCAGTTGCCCACGATGATGTCATCCACGCAGCCGAGTTGCACGAGGTGACGGGCCTGCACGGCGGCGGGCAGATCGCGATGCATCTCAAGCGTAGGCAAACCGTCGCATGCCGGCCACGGGCCGAAGGCCTCCGGCTCCTGCGATGACACGAATGCCTGGAGTGGAAGCCCGCGCTCCTTCCACCGACGCGAGCAGGTCAGAAAATACTCGAGCGTCAGACCCGTGTAGCGATGCGGATAGTAGTTATGGCAGCCTACGATGCGCGCCGGCTCCCCACCGCTCGCGAGCAGCGCCCCGATGTGGTCGCACGCGTTTGCCGAGGCGTTGAGGCACACCCCGATGCCCGCCTCGTTGCGCGTGAGAAACGCCTCCTCCATCTCGGAGAGACCGAGATCGAGACGCATGACATCGCAGCCTATCTCCTGGAGAAATCCCAGATCGAGCTTGCCGCGCAAAACGCTCGCATTCACGCCGAATCGCGCAAGCACCGAAGGGTTCACGTCGCAGAACACCTCGAAGCCGAGCGCATGCGCCTCGTCGGTCAAAGCCCGGTAACGTGCCGTGACTTCATCGCGTTCATCGCGGACGCCGAGCAGCGCCACGAACAGCACGCGATAGCCGTGACGGGCGGCGAGGCGCAGGTATTCTCGGCACGCCTCGGCAGAGGCGAATTCCGGGTAGAGGGAAATGCCCAACCGCACCTCACGCATGGGAGACCTCCCCGCCGAGATCCTCGCCGTTCGTCTCGATCACGCGCTGGTACCAATAGAACGAGTCCTTGCGGCTGCGCTCGAAGGTGCCCGTTCCGTCATCGTGGCGATCGACGTAGATGAAACCGTAGCGCTTCGCGAACTCGCCGGTCGAGGCGCTCACCAAGTCGATGGGGCCCCACGAGGTGTAACCCATGAGGTCGACGCCGTCGGCCACCGCCTCGGCCATCTGCTCGATGTGCTGGCGCAAATACTCGATGCGGTACGGGTCGTGGATGGAACCGTCCTCCTCGACCGTATCGAAGGCACCCAAGCCGTTCTCCACGAGCATGACGGGCTTCTGATAGCGATCCCAGATGGCATTCAGCGACCAGCGCAGGCCCACCGGATCGACCTGCCAACCCCAGTCGCTCGTCTTGAGGTAGGGATTCTTTGCGCCGAAGGCGAAGTTGCCGCCCGTCGTCTCGAGCTTCTCGGGATGCGCGGAGAGGCAGACCGACATGTAGTAGCTGAACGTGACGAAGTCGACCGTGCCGCGCGCGAGCGTCTCGGCGTCGTCCGGCTCCATCGCGACCTCGATGCCCTTCTCGGCAAAGTGGCGCCTCATGTAGCTGGGATAGTATCCTCGCACCTGAACATCGGAGCAGAACCAATTGGCCACGCGCATGCGCTGCTGCACGAGCACCGCGTCATCGGGATCGCAGGTATAGGGGTACATGAGCGCAAACGAGGACATGCAGCCGATGCGGTACTCGGGATAGCGCTCGTGGGCCAGAGCCGTCACGCGCGCGGCAGCGACGAGCATATGGTGCAGCGCTTGGAAGCGCTCGGCGGGGTTATCGGGCAGGCCGTTGACGGGCCCCTCGTACCCGCGGACGGTGCTCAAGTTGAGCACGGCCCCGCCGCGACCGATGCCCGTATTCATCTCGTTCAGCGTGAGCCAGTAGCGCACCTTGCCCCGATAGCGCTCGAACACGCAGGCGCAAAAGCGCTCGAAGCACGCGATGAGCTCATGGCCGGCCCAGCCGTTGTACTTGCTCGCCAGCGCATAGGGCATCTCATAATGGCTGAGCGTCACGATGGGCTCGATGCCGTGCTCGCGGCAGCAGTCGAACACGCGATCATAGAACGCCAGACCGAGCTCGTTGGGCTCCGCCTCCTCCCCCGTAGGGAAGACGCGCGTCCACGCAATCGAGAGCCGCAACGCCTTGAAGCCCATCTCCGCGAGCATCGCGATGTCCTCGCGATAGCGATGGTAGAAATCGCACGCCTCGTGGCTCGGATAGAACGTGTCCGGCTCAAGGGTCGGCGTGATGCGCTTGTCGACCTTATGCGAACCGGCCGTGCACACGTCAGGCACCGAGACGCCCTTGCCGTCCACATCCCATGCGCCCTCGATCTGATTGGCCGAGATGGCGCCGCCCCACAAGAATCCATCGGGAAATCTACCCATGGAACACCTCCAAATACAACGAGGGGCGAGACTCGAAGAGCCGCGCCCCAATCACAAGTCACCCGCAGAGAGCGGGGCACATGCGCACATGCGCCAAGATGGTCCCTACGCTTCGGAAGCGGCCTTCTCGGCAGCCTCCTTCTCGCACAGCTGATGGTCATACACCTTCACGAACGGCAGGTAGACCAAGAAGGCGATGACGAAGGCCATAGGGGCAATGAAGAGGTTCTGCCACGCAAGGGAGGGCATGAAGCTCTGCATGATGATCGGCAGCTGCGTCATGATGAGCAGGTGGCCGGGCTGGAAGAAATCGAGCGAGTAGCCGATATAGGCAAAGAACATGATGATCATGGGGTTCAGGATAAACGGGATGGCCATGATGGGGTTATAGATGATGGGAGTACCGAACGCCATGGGCTCGGAGATGTTGAACACCGCAGGAACGATACCGGCCTTGCCCACAGCGCGAAGCTGCTCGGACTTGGAACGCATGCAAAGCACGGCGAGCGGCAGCACGTTGCCGCTACCACCGCAGCAAGACATGACGCCATACAGGGCGATCGGAGCGAACATGGCAGCCTGGCCGGAGGCGACGAGCTCGGCGTTCTGGGTGTAGAACTGGATCATGGGGGCCATGATGACCGGAGAGAGCACCATCGCGCCGTGGATGCCGAGACTCCAGAGCAGCTGGCACACAAACGCGAGTACGAACATGCCGGGCACCGACATGAGGGGCGTCAGCGGGATGGACAGGATACCGGCGATGGCGCCCGGGAGCACGACGCCGATGGTCATCTGGGCAAGTGTGTTGAGACCATGCCAGAGCAGGATGCAGATGACGAGCGGCACGAGGGTCGCGAAAGCGTCCGAAAGGAACTGCGGAACCGCGTCGGGCATCTTGAGGCTCACGTGATGCTTCTGGCAGAAATCGATGATCTTGACCGAAACCAGCGGGATGATGAGGGGGGTGCGGACAGAAAGTTGGACCGCGGGGCGGTCCGGACTGGAGG
>URRN01000056.1 GCA_900550185.1 uncultured Collinsella sp. | reverse complement strand
AATCCATACGGCCTTGTCTCTTAGGATTAGTTTGAGAAGAAGTCGACAGTACATTCAGAAGCACCTGCATTCCTCAAAGAATCGTTAGATTAAAAGTAACAGATTGAACGAAGATGCGCGCGGCGGGGGCGAGGCGAATGGCTGAACGGTATCGATATGCGGGTTTAACGGCATATCGACCACATAGATTATTAACTCGCATTTCTAACAGTTAAGGAGACGGGTGCTTTACAGCGCACTCCTTCGATGACACCTTCCGCTAGCCGCTATGATGGTTTCATCCAACAAAGAATGTGCCCTGGCGTTCAGGTTCACCGCTAGCGTTGACAACATATGAGATGGGCCCGGCCCTTGCCGCGCGCCGATTGCGCGAGAGGTGTCGGGCTCCATGTTTATTCCACCTGCTTGTTATCAACCAGCTTCGTTCAACGTTAGACATTCAAGATGTCAGACGTCGAACCTGCGCCAAAGACGCAGCTGGGGCTACTAGTTGCCTACAATCGCTCGCGAAGCTCGCCTGTTCGTGCGTGAATATCTGACAGCTCCGTCAGACATTGTCGGACATTTGATTATTCGACAAATGCGCACGTGGTCGCGTTCGCAAAGATTACTGAACGGTCGATGGGTGCGTTGGGACCGGAGCAAACGGCGGATGCCAGAAAAATGGCCTCACAGAATCGCACCCATGGTTGATAAAATTGACCGCCCGGGCGCAAATACCCGGGCGGTCAATTCATCCCCTCGTTCGCGATCCTGTTGGGTTTTGGGGCTTTGACATGTTGTTGACGGATGGATCAGCCGTACAGCTTGATCTCCCGGGGTTCCATGTGGTCGTCCCCCAATAAGACGTCCCTGATGTAGCTCTGCGGCAAGAACTCGACGGGCAGCACTGGGTCGTCGACGTAGCCGGGCACTGGGAGTAGGCGTGACCTTTGGACATAGCGTGGCCGCCTGCCGGCGGTCGGACTGCCACTTCAGCCAAAAGCTCAGGCGCGCGCATTAAAATAATGGATATATCGCTTGATGGGCTTTTGACCAAGCATGAACATCGCAGGTAAATCCGTGTACCAATTTTTGGTACACGGATTTACCTGCGGTTTGTTGAAAACTCTGACATGCGCCGCCGACTTCATTAAAATCGATTGCCGATCAAGTCTTCCTATATATGCGGGCCCTGAGAAGCTGCGCTGTGAACCTGAGACCGCTATCGATCGGCCCGGTGCACCGGGCCGCTGTCCTCGAGCCGGCAACAGCTTGCCGGTCTCAAAACGTATGCCGTCCGGCACGACCGACGGCCGAGTCTTGCGCCCCGTTCGGGCAGCGCCAGAACCCCGTGCCGGAACCCATGCGGTCGATTGCAGGGGAATTCAGCCGAGGCCATCGAGGAGCCGACCTAGGGACGGTGCCCTCAGTCCTCGAAGGATTTCAACCGCCCCTTAAAGGCTCGGATTGATTTAACGGTTGATTCAATCCGGCAGAATATGCCGGGCATGGACCGGTTGACACAATGTAAGGTAAAAAGCAGATGCGGCCGTACGCCGGTGCGGGGTTCGGGTGATGTGATAGAAAGAAATATACGTATTACATCTAACCAAGAGGTGCGTCATGGCAACCGCCACCGCAGCCCTGAGAATCCCCGAGGACCTTGCGAACAGGTACGACCGCCTGGCGAAGTCGACGGGCCGCACGAAAAACTTCTACATGACGGAGGCGCTTGCCGCAGAGATAGGCAGGCTCGAATACGAGTACGGCCTCATGAATTATCCGGGAAGCGTTTGGTTGCGAGGTATGCCAGTGTGAGGGCCTGATTCGTCAGGCCCTCACAGGGGGACCGCGATGGTGGCCACCGCGCCGCCCGAGGGGCTGTTGGCGAGCGAGACGGAGCCCCCGTGGGCGCTCGCGGCCTCGGCGGCGGCGTGGAGGCCGAGCCCGTAGTGGCGGCCTCCGTCGCGCGAGGAGCGGGAGGAGTCGTCTGTGAAGAGGCGCTCGCAGCCGCGTTCGAGGGCGGCGGGAGAGAAGCCCGGTCCGTCGTCGGCCACCTCGATGACGAGGTGGCCGCTCTCGACGTCGCAGGAGACCGCCACGCGCGAGCGCGCGTGCTCGGCGGCGTTGGCCACGAGGTTCGCGGCGGCTCGCGCCAGGGCGGTTCGGTCGAGCGCGGCCTCGGGCGCGCCCGCGACAGCGGGGCCCGTGGCCGCGTCGAGCGTCACGCCTCGCGCCCGGGCGATCTGGGCGGCCTCGGCGAGGACCTGTTCGCAGAGCTCGGCCGGCCGCATGGGGGCCCTCTCCGCCCCGCCGGACCCGCGCGAGGCCTCGATGAGCAGGCGCACGTAGCCGTCGAGCCTTTCGACACCGCCGGCTATGTCGCGCGCGGCGGCCGAGAGGTCGCTGTCATTCTCGTCTTCCAGCTCCTCCGCCACGAAGTCGGCGTTGGCGCGCAGCACGGTGAGCGGCGTCTTGAGGTCGTGGGCGAGCGAAGCCATCTGCTCGCGCTGCCCCCGCTCCGCGGCCCAGCGGGCCTCGAGCGACTCGGCGAGGGAAGCCCGCATGGCGTCCATCGCGGCGAGGACGTCGTTCACCTCACGCACGTTGGTGCTGCCGACCGCGAAGTCGAGCTCCCCCGCGCCGACGCGCCCCGCCGCCTCCGCGAGCGGCGCCATCTTGCGCGAGATCACGCGGCTCGCGCGGCGCGCCACGAGCGCGAGCGCGAGCGCGCTTCCCGCAGCGGCGCCGACGAGCATGAGGTTCTGCGGGTTGGGAAGCAGGCCGGCGAGGTCGCGCGAGACCCACTGCGGCAGGTACTCGCTGACGAGTGCGCAGGCCCCGCCGCCCTTGAGCGGGAACGCGGCGTAGGTGAGGCCCGAGCCCCCGCCCTCGATCTCCACTGTGCCCGGATCCGCGGCGAGTGCCGCACGGGCCATTTCCGTCGCGTCCTCGAGCCGCGTGCCCTCGAGGTCTGTCATCAGCGCGTATCCGTCCTTGTTCAGGATGAGGTAGCGGTACGCCGTCGGCACGTCCTGCTGCCCGCAGACGCCGTCGCGTGCCAGGCCCTCCGCGACCTCGCGCGCATTGGCCGGCCCCCAGCTTGCCTCGTAGACATAGCCCGCGCTGATCGCCACGGAGAGCACCATGAACGAGGCAAGCCACGCCGTGGCGACCGCCGCGAACGCGTAGGCGAAGTAGCGCGCGATGACGAAGGAGAGCGGCATGCCCCCGCGACCTCGCGCCCCGGTCCTCAGAGCTGCCACTTGTACCCCATCCCCCAGACGGTCGCGATCGGATCGGCGCCGGCCTCGGAGAGTTTCCTCCGGGCGCGGCTGACCTGCATGGATATGGCCGCGTCGTCGGCGTCGCTCTCCCAGCCGAGCACCGCCTCGCGTATCTGCGCGCGGCTCATGACCTGCCCGGGGTGACGAGCGAGGTACTCGCAGATGGCGTACTCGGTGGGCGTGAGCGGCACGGTCTCGCCGCCCACGGCGAGGTCGCGCGCCCCGAGGTCGATCCGCACCTCCCCGAAGGAGAGAGCGTGCGAGCGCGGCCGGCGCTCACGGCGTAGATGGGCCGCGACCTTGGCGCGCAGCTCCGCGGCCCCGAAGGGCTTGCGGACGTAGTCGTCGGCGCCCAGGCCGTAGCCGGCCACGGCGTCCTCCTCGGCCACGCGCGCGGTCAGGAAGATGATGGGCCCGTCGAAGTCCGGGCGGATCTGCCGCACGAGCTCGAAGCCGTCGAGCCCCGGCATCATGACGTCGCAGAGCACGAGGTCGAAGCGCGAGAGGTCCATCCCCGGGACCGCCGTCGGGTCCGTCGCCCTGACGACCTCATGGCCGTCGCGGCCGAGGACGCGCGCGAGCGCGTCGAGGATCGCCCGCTCATCATCCACTGCCAGTATCCTCGCCATGTTCGACCTCCTGAAACTCCCGTCGGCATTGTACTTGCGCCGCGATCAGCGGTCCAGAGCCCCGCGCGCAGCCGCGGGTGCCTCGGGCGCGGGCGCCCACATGGCGATCTCAGGGTTGGGCAGCACGCGGTCGGCGATCGAGCGCAGCGCCGACCCCCAGCCGGCGTCGAGCAGGGCATTCCCGCCCAGGACGAGCGCTGCGGAGAGGAGGGCGAGCACGGCGGCGAGCGGCCTCCTACGCATCTGCCCTCCCGTCCTCGAAGCGGCAGAACCAGGCGAGAAGGACGGCGGCGGCTGCCAGGGTGAGCGCGAGGCCAGCGAGCGCAGTCGTGAGGAGAGGGCCCGCCGCGCGTGCGGCGTCGATGAAGGCCTCTACCCCGAGCGACCCCAGGCGCGCGGGCCAGGCGAGCGGCACCCAGCCCAGGGGCGTCGCCAGGGTACCGGTGAGCTCGCCGGTCATGAGGCCGTGCGCAAGTCCGCCCACTGAGAAGAACGCGAGGAGCATCCCCGCCGCGCCGGCGCCGATGGCGGCGTTGCGGCCGAGGCGCAGGGCCACGCCGAGCTCCAGCGCGTAGAGGGGCAGGCTGCCCAGCACGATGCCCGCCCAGGCGGCCGCAAGCGGAGCGGGCCCGAGCGGCAGGCGTCCGGCGACGGCGAGCGCGCCCCCGAACACGCTGAGCGCCACGGCCAGCGCGCCCGCGCCGAGCGCCGCAAGGGCGAGCAGCTTCGCCGCGACGGCGCGCCCGCGCGAGGGGACCGCCGTGAGGTTGGCGAGGCGCCCGGCAGTGCGCTCCTCGTCCACGGCGAGCCCGCAGACGATGGCGGACATGAGCGGCATGAGGGCGCCGAGGAACTGGGCGTAGGCGTCCGCGCCCAGCGCCGGGTCCCATCGGGTTACGGAGAAGTACTCGCCGCAGGCAAGACCGGCTGCCAGGCCGCAGGCGAGGTGCACCGCCGAGAGCGGGGAGCGCGCCAGGCGCAGGGCCTCGGAGAGCAGGGCCCGCGGGAGAGTCATGCGCGGCGTCGGGTCGGAGAGTCGTGTCATGGCCATCACCTCTCCTCGGAGCGCGCGAACCAGGCCGCGCCCGCCGCCGTGAGCGCGGCGAACGCGAGCGCGCAGACCGCAAGGCCCGCCAGCGTGAGCATGCCGTCCGCCATGAGCGCCCCGCCGAGCGCCATGTCCGCCGCGAGCGGCTCGCCGCTCGGCAGCACGGGAATGAAGCTCGTGGGGATGACCATGTTCGCCGACGGCGGAAAGAGCTGCGGCAGCGGCACCAACGACCAGGCGAACCCACCTAAGAGTTGCGCGGCGAGCGGGCAGAAGATGCCCGCGAGCATGCCGAGCCGCGCCGTGAGGAAGAGCCCTGCAGGGATCATCCACGCCGCGGTCACCGTGTTGGCGAGCGCGCAGAGGAGCATCGTGAGCGTGCCCGCGGCCGTGAGACCCTGCGAGGAGAACGCCGATCCCGCGAGGTAGATGCCGAAGACCACGAGGTTCGAGAGCGTGCAGAGCGCGAGGCACCAGAGCGCCTTGGCCCACCAGGCGCGCCCGAGCGGGAAGCCCAGGCCCAGAAGCCCCCGCATCCGCGTGCGAGCGTCCGCCCGCGCGACGCACGCCACCACGAGCGAGAGAGACACGGGCAGGAAGAGCGCGTACCAGTAGTTCCACGCGCTGAAGATCTGCACGCCCCGGTAGGGCATCGCGCCGAGCAGCGGCATCGGCAGCGCCATGAGCACGGCCAGGCGAACCGGTGCCGCGTGGCGCGACTTCAGGGCCTCGGCGCGCAGGGCCGCGAGCAGGCCGCCTTTCTCGCCCGTCATGCCGCCACCTCCCCGCGCGCTCGTCGCCCTTCCCGACAGAAGCTCATGAAGAGTTCCTCGAGGTCCTGCCCGGGCCGAAGCGCATCCTCGTAGGCGAGGCGCCCCCCGCAGATGATGCCGATGGTGTCCGCCATCTGCTGCACCTCGGAGAGGATGTGGCTCGAGACGATCACCGTCGTACCCGCCGCCGCGAAGCCGCGGATCTGGTCGCGCAGCTCCTCGATGCCGATGGGGTCGAGGCCGTTGGTGGGCTCGTCGAGCACGAGCAGGCGTGGCCGGGCGATCAGCGCCAGCGCGAGCCCCAGGCGCTGTCGCATGCCCATCGAGAAGCGCCCGGCGCGCTTCTTCCCGGTGTCCGCGAGGTCCACGGCGGCGAGCACCTCATCTATGCGGCTCTCGGGAAGGCCCAGCAGCGTGGTGCGCACGCGCAGGTTCTCGCGCGCGGTGAGGTTGGGGTAGAGCGGCGCCTCCTCGATGAGGCTGCCGATTGCGTAGAGGTCCTCGCGGCGCCAGGCGTGCCCGGCAAAGAGGATCTCCCCGGCCGTCGGCCGCAGCATCCCGCAGATCATCTTGAGCGTTGTCGACTTGCCGGCGCCGTTGGGACCGAGCAGCCCGTACACCTCGCCCTCGCGGATATGAAGGCTCACGTCGGCCACGGCGTCCTGCGCCTGGTCGCCGCGGCCGAAGCGCTTGGTGAGCCCGCGCGTCTCGAGCATGTAACCCATGGGTTTATCCTTTCTCTTCCGGGCGCGCGGGCCGATTCACCGTGCCCCCGCGTCTTACCTTTCGGGTTCACCATCCATGGTGGGGCGCGTTTCTAACGAAGCCGTAACGGCCGTTGGGTTCTTTTAGCGCCAACCCTTCTCGACCCGCACATCATGATTAATTTGCTTAAGGCAACAACTTTCCCGATCGATGTAATCACCGAATCAAAACGTGTACATCAGCCATCAAAGATGCCGAAAAATGTCATATTTAGAGGCTGATGTACACAAATGCAGAATCCCGCACAACCCAGTAGCATCCTCCATATGTCTGGACTCTCTATGCTTACGCTGGATAGACATCGCCGGAACGGGTATAGTATCGAAAGTTTTGTCGTTAACCAGCGGGGGAGTCCTGTGGGCATCAAAAAGAAGATCAAAAAGGAGCTTATCGGCACTTCCGATTACCCGTCGAATAAGATCTTTACGATCTCCAATTTCATCACCTTTACGCGCCTGATCCTCACCCTGGTATTTCTGTACCTGTTTGTGACGGATAACAACCGCGTCATCGCCATCGTTATCTACGCCGTTGCCGCCTCCACCGACTGGATGGACGGTCAGATCGCCCGCATGACTAAGACGGTCTCGTGGCTCGGCAAGGTCATGGATCCCATTTGCGACCGTGCGCTGCTGTTCACCGGCGTACTTGGACTGGTGGTCCGCGGAGAGCTGCCCATCTGGGTCTGCGTGCTCATTATTGGCCGCGACATCTATCTGGGCATCGGCACGCTTATCGTTCGTCATTATCACCGTCGCCCCATCGATGTCGTCTTTCCCGGAAAGATTGCCACTGCACTGCTCATGACCGGCTTCTCGCTCATGCTGCTCGGGTTCCCCGTTATTGACGGCCTGCATCTTTTACCTTCAACCCTTACGGCCTTCCCGGGCCTCAACGGAAGCTCGGTGCCCCTCGGCATCTTCTTTGTGTACGGCGGCGTGATCTTCTCCATGCTCACGGCTGTCATCTATTCCATTAAGGGCGGAGTGGCCATTAAACAGGCTCTCGCGCATCCCGAGGACGAGGACATCGACTTTCTGAACCCTGAAATCGAAGACTGATTCGTTGGGGTATGATTACGTACGGTTCATTATTTGCGGCACGTCCGCGATAAGTTAGGGGTTGTCATGGACAACATGGTTAACAATATGCCTCAGAATGATAAGACTGCTGACGCTACCTGCGTATTCCGCGTGCCTTCAAGCGACGTCACCGTTCCCGACCTCATGGCCAACGTGCGCATCACCGCCCCCGTCCTGTCCATCGTCAAGGGTCCGCAGACTGGTGCCGCCTTTGAGCTCGAGGACGACGTGACCACCATCGGCCGCGATCCCGCGAACGGCATCTTCCTTAATGACATGACCGTTTCGCGCAGCCACGCGCGCATTATTCGCGAGGGCCTCGGCGCTCGCATCGAGGACCTGGGCTCGCTCAATGGTACCTGGGTCGACGGTGCCATTGTCAATGCAGCCCCGCTGCACGACGGTTCTTCCGTTCAGATCGGTACGTTTACGCTCATCTACCACGAGAGCACGCCGGAGCGCATCGAAACCGGTGAGTAGGGCATGGCCGAACGCAACTATCTGAGTATCGGCCAAGTCGTCAACCTACTTCGAGGCGCATACCCCGATCTTTCGAACTCAAAAATTAGATTTCTAGAGGATGAGGGGCTCATTACCCCTCATCGTACGCCTAAGGGATACCGTCAGTACTCTAAGGAGGACGTTGATCGTCTGGAGGTCATCCTGCACTTGCAGAAGACCCGCTACATGCCGCTCAACGTGATTAAGCAGCGCTTGGAAAACGCCACGGACCTGTCAACGCTCGCCTACGAGGTGGGCTTGCTATCCGATGTTCCGCTCAAGACGGAGCCCAAGGAGACTAAGCAAAAGCTGCATCCCATCGAGACCATTCCAGATATGCTCGGTGTTGAGATTTCGTTTATCCGCTCCCTTGCCGAGAACGATCTTATCCGCATCATCAAGAGCCCGCAGAACCGAGAGCTCGTCGATGGCCGAGATTTCCCGATTATCCGCTACTGCTCGGAGCTGTCGCGCTTCCACATTGAGCCGCGCAACCTGCGTCAGTACGTGTCTTCCGCCAACCGCGAGTCCTCGATGTTTGAGCAGGTGCTCGTGAGCATGCTCGGCATGGATACCTCCGATGACGAGCGCGACGCCAAGCTCGAGCGTGCGTTTAAGAAGCTTCGCGACCTGACGGAGGGCGTGCACACCGCGCTGCTCAAAAACCGCGTTTTTGAGTCGCTCAACGCCGTGGTCGAGGACGCCGACATCGATGCACTCGATGAGGAAATCGCTCGCTCCGAGTCCACCAAGGCCAAAAACGAAGAAACTGCCGCGCCTGCTTCGCACGAGGATTCTCTCGTAAAGCCGCTCAAGGTCGTCGCCCCTTCGCACTCCGGCACCGTCACCGCGGGCAAATAACCGCTGCTGATATTTCGGCAACTCATTGAAAGGTCATGCAATGTACGACTTCGAATCTCAAATCGTCGACATCCCCGACTATCCCGAGCCCGGAGTCATCTTTAAAGACATCACGCCGCTCTTTGGCAATCCCGAGGCGCTCAAAGCCATGACCGATGCCCTCGCCGAGCACTTTGCCGGCATGGGGATCACCAAGGTCGTGGGTCCCGAGGCTCGCGGCTTTATGGTTGGCGTACCGGTGGCTGTAGCCCTTGGCGCCGGCTTTGTTCCCGCACGTAAACCGGGCAAGCTGCCGCGCGAGACCGTAAGCCAGAGCTACGAGCTCGAGTACGGCACCGATTCAATTGAGATCCATGCCGACGCTATCAGCTCTAAAGATACCGTGTTGATTCTGGACGACTTGGTCGCGACGGGCGGAACCGTCGAGGCAACAGGTAAACTGGTGCGAGATATGGGCGCAAAGCTTATCGGTTACGGTTGTATACTTGAGCTTGCGTTTCTCAACCCGCGCGAGAAGCTCACGCCGTCTGATGACGATGTGGAGCTCTTTAGCCTGGTGACGGTAGGCTAGCCGTTACCCTTAGTTACTGGAAAGGAAGCTACATGCGCACAGCAAACACGCACAAAAACATGGCACGCTGCGCTGCTACGGCAACCCTCGCTTGTGTTTTGGGCTTGGGCCTCGCGGCTCCTGCCTACGCCGATACCGCATCCGACCTTGCCGCTGCTCGTACGAAACTCGAGCAGATCGGCACCCAAACCCAGCAGATTTACGATGAGCTTGCCACGCAGACGCAGGCGCTCGATCAGACTGCCGGCGAGATCACGCAAAAGCAGCAGGAGATCGCCGATGGTCAGGCTAAGCTCTCAACCTATGTCGCCGGCGAGTACAAAACCGGCGGTCTGAGCCTGCTTCAGGTTCTGACGGGTGTCGATGACCTGAGCGATATGCTCAACCGTCTGTTCTACTACGGCAAAGTTTCCGATAAGCAAGCTCAGACCATTCAAGAGGTCAAGGAGCTTAAGCAGCAGCTCACCGATAAGCAGGCCGAGCAGGAGAAGAACGTCGCCGCCACGCAAAAGAAGGTCGACGAGCTTAACGCCCAGCAGGCTGAAGCCCAGAACGTCGTAAACTCCCTGGATTCGCAGCTGCAGGCCGAGCTTGCCGCCGAGGCCGAGGCCAACGCCGCGCTGCAGGCCGGCATCAACGCCAGCACCGCCGAGAAGGCCACGGTGAGCAACGAGACTGCCGGTACGACCGAGAACACCAACAACGGTGGCCAGACCAGCAATAACAACAACCAGGGCGGCAACACTCCGGCTCCTAAGCCGGCACCTGCTCCGACGCCGCAGCCCTCCACGCCTGCTCCGGCTCCGACACCTTCTGCTCCGAGCCAGTCCGTCGACGGCGGTTCTGTTGTCTCGCGTGCATACAGCAAGCTTGGTTGCGCCTATTCCTGGGGCGGAATTGGCCCGAACAGCTTCGACTGCTCTGGTTTTGTAAGCTATTGCCTTACTGGTCGCTATTGCCGCCTGGGCACCACGGGCACCTTTATGGGCTGGACGCGTGTGTCCGATCCGCAGCCCGGTGACGTTGTAGTCAACTCGTACCACACCGGCATTTACATCGGTGGTGGTCAGATGATTCATGCTTCCGACTACAACACGGGTGTTATCATCAGCTCCGTTGCCGCCGGCATGAACAACAACTACATTTTCGTGCGCTACTAAGTATTCAGATAAAGCAAACGGATATGGACCTCGTGGCTTTGAGTCATGGGGTCCATTCTTTTGCCTTTAGTGCAGTCCGCTATCTAGTTTTGAATACTAGATAGCGGCCCAATCGGTCTGCAAGATGGCTATAATTGAATGGGAACGATTAGAAAGGACCCTCTATGAGCTGGGCACTTATCTCCGATTCAAGCTGCAACCTCCGCGATTGGCAACCGACCGCGCCCCATACCACCTTTGCATTTGCGCCCCTCAAAATTCGAGTGGGGGAGCATGAATTCGTCGATGACCTTTCGCTCGATGTTCATGAGCTCAACTGCGCTGTTCAGGCGGAGACGAACGCTTCTTCGAGCGCTTGTCCCAGCGTAGGGGAGTGGGCCGAGCTCTTCAAATTGGCAGACAAGACCATCTGCATGCCGATCTCTGAGGGCGTGTCGGGCAGCTACAACGCGGCAGCCACGGCTCGCGATATGGTTCTTGCCGAGGAGCCCGACCGACAGATTCATCTAGTCAATTCACGCGCAGCTGGCGGCAAAATGGACCTCATTTTCTTGCTGTTCGACCGCTATCTTGCAAGCAATCCGAATGTCTCATTCGAGGATGCTTGCGCATACTTCGATAGCCTTGAACAGAACAGCAAAATCCTCTTCAGTTTGTGCAATTACGAAAACCTCGCCAAAGCCGGACGTATCCCTAAGGCAGCCGGCGTCATTGCCAACAAGCTCAATATCCGTATTTTGGGCACAGCGAGTGAGGCAGGTAAAATCGAACTCGTCGGACACACTCGTGGCGAAAAGAAGATGCTCAACAAGATCATCGACACCATGGAAGCCGAGGGTT
>URRN01000055.1 GCA_900550185.1 uncultured Collinsella sp. | reverse complement strand
GAGCATGAGCAAGAACATCGCACGCCTGGCAGTAACCGCCGGCCTCACAGCAGCGCTGAGCTTCGGCGGCGTCATGGCCCCGGTGACCATGGCGTTTGCTGATGGCACGCCAACGGTGGCTCCGGACGGCAATGTAAATATTGACGAGAAGACCTATACGGATACAACCTTTAAGGGTATCCAGATTTTCAAGGCCAAGGTCACGCAGGATTTGGATGGCGTTAACAACTGGAATGGCGCTAAGACGCTTTCCGACATTGAGTGGGCGTCAGATACCGTTAGGGATGCTGTGACCGGGGCATTTGCCGAAACTAGCGACGTTACAAAGCCCTCCGACAATGATGCTCAGAAGTGGGCCGACTGGCTTAAATCAAAAACCGAAGGTGTTTACAAGTCAGGTACAGACAAGACTACTAAGCTCGATGCCGGAACAACCCTCGACAAGATCGCCAAGGCACTGGAGGACGCCAATATCACTGAAGGGACGGATGAGTGCAAAACGAGCACCGGTGGCACCTTCACTGGTCTGAATACCGGCTACTGGCTCTTCGTGACTAAGAGTGTCGGCAAGAACCCAAATGCTGTCGCCGAGCGCAACACGGATACCTTCACTTCGCCGATTTTCGCCGTTGTCGGCGGTTCCGCTGAGACCATTGCTCCCAAGAAGCAGGTCCCCACTGTGACCAAGGCCGTAAAGGACGACGCAAAGGGCAGCACGTTCGGCGCACCCGAGAATCCCAATAAGGCTGCGGACTCTCAGATGGACGACTATGTCGACTACCTGCTTACCGGTACCGTTGCGGGCAACATCAACACTTACAGTACCTACAAGTACACCTTCACGGATAAGCTTCCCAACTCCATGACGCCCGAGTTTGGATCTGACGGCACGACGCCCGCTGTCACGGTCAAGATTGGTGATGCCAAGGTCAAGACTGGCTGCTACACCGCCAAGTACGAGAACGATACGATAACTGTCGACTTCACCAATCTCAAGAATTGCACGGGCGTGGACGACGCTCCCATTGCGTTGAACAGTGACTCGAAGGTGACTGTCGAGTACAAGGCCAAGCTCGACTCCACCAAGATCTTCGAAAATGGCAAGATCAAAAAAATATTCAACGGCTTGGTTGGTATAGCCCAGAAGAATATGGTTACGCTGACTTATTCCAACAATCCGCATGCTGAAGGTGTCGGCACCACGGTCGAGCACCCTGCCTATGACTACACCTATGGCATCGATGTCACCAAGGTGGGCTCTGATAACGAAGCTAAGGGACTCGAGGGCGTTGAGTTCACGCTGCAGGAGAACGGTGATACGAGCAACTTTATCAAAGCGGACGGTACCAAGACGGCTGATAGCAAGCTGGCCAAGCTGAAGACCGACGCAGACGGTAAGATAAACGTTGTCGGTCTCGATGAGGGCACCTACACCCTTACAGAGGTAACCCCGGCGCCTGGCTACAATAACTCCGCTTCCAAAGGTGTCACGTTTACCATTGCCCGCGGGACGCTTAAGCAGGATGGCTCCGCAGTGACTCCCGACAAGGATTCTGCCAACGTTACTGCTGCTGATGGTGTCATAAAGGCCGATTCTGCCGCCGTATCTACCGGCAAGCTCAGCTTTACCATTATCGACAAGAAGGGCTCTGGCCTCCCGCTGACCGGTCTTAACGGCGTGACCTTCACTTGGATCGCTGGTGGCGCGGTGCTGTGCATTGGCGTGGCACACCTCATCCGCAGCCGTAAGCAGGCTGAGGAGTCCGAGCAGGAGTAACGCTCGCTCACCTATCTCTTTGGCAGGTGGGATGTGATGGCCATGAGACTTGCGGACACTTTTCTCGTCCATCGACGTTCTTGCTTTGCCATCCTCTTTTCGGGGCAGACTCCGCGCTGGAGTTTGCCCCGTTTTTTGGATACAGCAGCCAGGCTCCAGCGTTCGATGAGGAGGCTGTTTTTCGTGGGACACCGTAGCCCGGCCTCCATTGCTCGAAAACCACTTACTCGATTTGAAGAGGAAAACTCAGACAAAGATCGAACACATAGCTATCGAACAGATGTTTGCTAATATTGCGTTTACCAGCTGTAAATGCGAGCATGCGCGCTAAAATGGCTTTGCGACGCATCCCGTGCGCGGGCGGCCGACGACTCGATCGGAGGTCCCCAAATGCTGAAATTCCTTAACGCGCTCGCCGCCCTCGCGACGGTGGGCACGTTCGTCATCGCGTTTCTTGACTCGTATGAGGTTCGGTTTAAGGTCCGTAGGCGCACGCGCGGTGCGGACGGTGGACGGCATTTGCGCCGAAAGCGCAAATAAGAATGCCCGGGGGTCGGATCCCGGGCATTTAACTAAAGCTGAAAACTAGGCCGCCCGCGCTCTCGTACACTTACGCGGGATGCGTCGTTTTCTATTGACATTGTATCCCGAATCGCCCCGCCGATTCGGGACATTTTGAAAACTCAAATGCTGGCTTATCCTCGACTGGACGGTGCAGTCTAGCTGCGTTGTCCGGCGCGGAAGCTCGCTAATCGGCTATTATTTGTTTAGACAACTTGAGTTGTAGAGGAGTGACCGGCGATGGTGCAGGGCGCCAAACATATGAAGGGCAATAACGCCGCGGACAACGGCGGCTCAAGCCCTCAGCCCAAACCTCAACCAAAGCCCAAGCGCCGTCGCAAGCGGCTGCCGCGCTGGGCCGATCGGCTCATCACCATCGTCATCATTCTTATTGGCGTGGGCCTTATGACCTGGCCGTGGATCTTGGACCGGCTCGAGGCCTCGGGCGTGTTCAACCAGATCAGCACCGTGTCCAGCACCGTGGACGCGCTGTCTGCCGAGGAGCGCGAGCGCATCCTGCTCCAGGCGCGCTCCTATAACGAGCAACTTGCCGGCGAGGCCACCGAGCTTCCCGCCGACCAGATCGAGCCCTACGCTCAGCAGCTCATCTTTGACCGCGACCCCATGATGAGCTGGGTCGAAATCCCCTCCATCGACGTGAGCATGCCCATCTACCACGGCACGAGCGAAGAAGTCCTTATGGCGGGCGTCGGCCACCTGGAGGGCACGAGCCTGCCGGTGGGCGGCACCTCGACGCATTGCGTGCTCACCGCGCACTCGGGCATGCGCAACCTGAGCATGTTCGACGACATCCATTCGCTGGAGCCCGGCGACCTGGTGCTGCTGCACACCATGAACAAGACGCTCGCCTACAAGATGGTGGACTCCGAGGTGGTGCTGCCCGAGGAGATGGAGTCGCTGACCATCGAGCCCGGCGCCGACAAGGTGACGCTCGTCACCTGCACGCCCTACGGCGTGAACGACCATCGCCTGCTGGTGCATTGCGTGCGCACCAAGTACAACAAGAAGGACGTCGACAAGCAAAAGTCGCTGGCCGGCCGTCACTGGGGCAAGCGCGAGTTTGCCGTGCTCATCGTGGTCGTGGCCATTGTGCTGTTGCTGCTGGACATCGTGATCCACGCGGTCCGCAAGCGCCGCAAGGCCAAGGCCTCGGCATAGGACATTCTTCAGAACCACCACAATGGGGACAGGCACCTTTGTGGTGGTCGGGACTTCCAAACCATCACAACATTCGATGAAAATTGCGATTTTGACGAAAAGCGTCGAATGTTGTGATGGTTTTCGTTGTGGACGGCGCGGTTTTCGTTATGGGCGAGACGGTTTTCGCTACGGACAGTGCGGTTTCGCTGCAGAATCGCCAGCCCGCTGCCTGCCAGTCCGCCGCCCTCGTTACGTTTTCGCTGCATTTGGGTAAAGCACCTGCTCCAAGCGGCGTTGCCTTGTATACTAGAGCGGTTTATCTGTTATGCGGAAGGGAGCGCCTATGGCACTCAGCGAGAAAGACGTGCGCGGCATAGCCGAGTACGCAAAGATCGCACTGACCGATGACGAGCTCACCCAGATGACGTCCTACATGAACGACGCCGTCCAGATGCTCGAGCCCGTCTTGCAATATGACTTGCCCGACGTGGAGCCCACGTTCCATCCCATCGGAAGCCTGTCCAACGTGATGGGTGACGACCTGCGCGAGCCCGAGCGCGACCTGCCGCTCGACGTTGCGCTGGAAAACGCCGGCAGCGCGCGCGACCGCTACTTCCGCGTGCCGTCCATTTTGGGAGAGGGGGAGAGCGAGTAATGGCGCTAAGCTTCGATTCCCTTACCGCCGCCCAGATCGCCGCGGGCGTTGCCGCCGGCGACTTTACCGCTACCGAGGTGGCCCAGGCCTCCCTTGCCGCCATCGAGGCGCGCGAGGGCGGGGTCCAGGCATTCCTGCAGGTGGCGCCCGAGCTTGCGCTCGAGGCCGCTGCGCGCGTGGATGCCGACCGCGCCGCAGGCAAGCCGCTGCCCCCGCTCGCGGGCGTGCCGCTGGTCATCAAGGACAACATGAACCTCGTGGGCACGCGTACCACCTGCGCTTCCCGCATGCTCGGGGACTACCAGAGCGTCTACACCGCCACCTGCGTCCAGCGCATGCTCGACGCCGGCTGCCTGCCCATGGGCAAGGCCAACATGGACGAGTTTGCCTTTGGCAGCTCCACCGAGAGCTCGGCGTTCCACCGCACCAACAACCCCTGGGATACCGAGCGCGTGCCCGGCGGCTCCTCGGGCGGCTCCGCTGCCGCCGTCGCCGCGGGCGAGGTCGCGCTCTCGCTGGGCTCGGACACCGGCGGCTCCATTCGCCAGCCGGCGTCGCTGTGCGGCGTGGTGGGCTTTAAGCCCACGTATGGCGCCGTGAGCCGTTACGGCGTGGTTGCCTTTGGCTCGTCGCTCGACCAGGTGGGGCCCTTCGGCCGCACGGTCGAGGACGTCGCGCTGGCCATGAACGCGCTTACCGGCGCGGGCCACGATCCGTACGACTGCACCAGCCAGGATTGCGCCGTCGACTTTACCGAGCATCTCAACGACAGCATCGAGGGCAAGCGCGTGGGCACCATCCCCGCGTTTATGGAGGCCGAGGGCCTGACGCCCGAGGTCAAGGCCGCTGTTCAGCGCGCCGCCCAGGAGCTGCAGAACCAGGGTGCCGAGCTGGTCGAGGTCGACCTGCCGCACCTGGACGCCGCCATCGCCGCCTACTATGTCATCGGCCCGGCCGAGGCGTTCTCCAACCTGGCCCGCTTCGACAGCATTCGCTACGGCTATCAGGAGGAGGGCTGCGCCAACCTGTCCGACCAGAGCTCGCTTTCGCGCGCCCACGGCTTTGGCGCCGAGGCCAAGCGCCGTCAGATGCTCGGCGCCTACCTGCTGAGCTCGGGCGTGTACGACAAGTACTACTATGCCGCGCAAAAGGCCCGCACGCTCATCACGCAGGATTACGACGCCGCGTATGCCAAGGTGGACACCATCCTCATGCCCGCCTCGCCACGCACGGCCTTTAAGTTTGGCGAGATCAGCGACCCCACGCAGATGTACCTGTCCGACCTGTACACCATCTCGCTCAACATTTGCGGCAACGGCGGCATCTCGGTGCCGCTGGGCCTGGGCGAGGATACTCAGCTGCCCGTTTCTGCCCAGCTGGTGGGTCCGGCCTTTAAGGACCGTCAGCTGCTCACGTTTGCCCGCGCCCTGGAGCGCGGCTTTGCCGATGCCGCTACGGGTGCGCCCGCGCTTTCCGTTGCGCCCGATTTTGCCGGGAAGGGAGGCGAGCTGTAATGAAGGAGCTTTCCGAGGTCCTGCAGGATTGGGAGGCCGTGATCGGCCTGGAGATCCATACCGAGCTCACCGCACTCGATACCAAGATGTTCTGCAACTGCAAGCTCAGCCACGATGACGAGCCCAACGCCAACGTGTGCCCGGTGTGCCTGGGCCTGCCCGGCGCCCTGCCGGTGCCCAACAAGCGCGCCATCGAGAGCATCGTCAAGGCCGGTCTCGCTACCAACTGCGAGATTCAGCGCCACTCGATGTTCTATCGCAAGCACTACTTCTATCCCGATATGGCCAAGAACTTCCAGACCACGCAGGGTCCGGTCGCCTTTGCCATGTACGGCCATCTGGACCTGGACGTGACCGGTCGCGGTGCCGCCGAGCGCCCCGACTGCGCGTTTGGCGAAGCCGAGGCCCAGAGCCTGGCAAGCGCCTCGGCCAACGCCGAGGGCCTGTCCACGTCTATGACGTCGACCATGCGCGAAGGCAATCAGCGCGCCGGTCACCTGGCCAGCTACGACGCGTCCAACCTGCAGATGCCTGAGCGCCGCGAGGACGGTTCCTACACGGTGCCCATCCGCATCCTGCGCATCCACATGGAGGAGGACGCCGCCAAGATGGTCCACGTGGGCGGTGCCGAGGGCCGCATTACCGCCGCCGCCGAGTCGCTCGTCGACTACAACCGCTGCGGCACGCCTTTGATTGAGCTCGTGACTGAGCCCGATCTGCGCACGCCCGAGGAAGCGCGCCTGTTTATGGAGAAGCTCCGTCGCATCTTTGTGACGCTGGGCATTTCCGATTGCTCCATGGAGAAGGGTTCCATGCGCTGCGACGGCAACGTGTCGCTGCGCCGCCGCGGCGAGACCAAGCTGGGCACCAAGACCGAGCTCAAGAACCTCAACTCGTTTAAGAGCCTGCATGACGGCCTCGCCTACGAGATTTGCCGCCAGGCCGAGGTGCTCGAGGAGGGCGGCATCATCTATCAGGAGACTCGTCACTGGGAGCCCAGCCGCAAGCGCACCGTGGTCATGCGTGTGAAGGAGACGGCCGACGACTATCGTCTGTTCCCCGACCCCGACCTGGCGCCGTTCGATTTGGACGACGAGTTTATCGACCGTTGCCGTGGCGAGATCCCCGAGCTGCCCGATGCCAAGCGCGCCCGTTTTGAGGCCGACTTTGGCATTAAGGCGGCCGATGCCGAGCAGATCGCCGGCGACCCGGAGTTTGCCGACTTCTTTGAGGCCGCTGCTGCCGGTATGGCCGGCAAGGAGACCCAGACGGTCGCGAACCTACTGGTCAACGAGATGATCGCCTACCTTAAGGGCGCGGGTGTGTCGCTCGCCGAGTCCGGCATTGCGCCGGCTCAGGTAGCAGCGCTGGCTAAGCTGCTGGCGACCGATGCCATCAGCTCCAACCAGGCGCACGAGGTCTTTGAGGCCATGGCCCAGACCGGCGACGACCCCAACAAGATCGTCGACGAGCGCGGTATGCGTCAGGTGAGCGATGCCGGCGCGCTGCAGCCGATTGTGGACGAGGTGCTGGCAAACTGTGCCGATCAGGCGCAGCAGTATCGTGACGGCAACCAGAAGGTTATCGGCTTTTTGGTGGGCCAGTGTATGAAGGCGAGCCGCGGCAAGGGCAACCCGAAGCTCTTCAACGAGTTGCTGAGAACGTCGCTCTCGTAGCTGCGAGGCCGGGGAAGCCCCGAGTCGCCGGGGTGTTTCCTCCAAATTTCAAACAGTCCTATGCAAGACGAAGGCCACATTTAGTGGCCTTCTTTGCATGCGGAACTCATTTGGAGGAAACACCCCGGCGACTCGGGGCTTCCACGACCAGACGACTCGGCCGTTCGGGTCAGGTAGGCTGAATTGAATAGAGTGAATGGGCGTGCCGTCGGCACGCCCATTGTTTTGAAGGGAACTCATTGAGAGGCAAGGCCCTGCGCCCGGCCCCTCGGTTTCGTGACGACTCGGCCGTTCGGGTCAGGCGGGCTGAATGGAATAGAGTGAATGAGGGCGCCGATGGCGCCCTCATTCTTTATATATGTTGGGAACGCCAAGCGGTGGGGGTGGTGCCGGTGTGTTGCTTGAAGGCTTGGGCGAAGGCGGCCTGTTGGGGATAATCGAGCCGCTCTGCTACCTGCGCTATCGTAAGCGAGCTGTCGGCCAAAAGGTCCTGGGCCCGCTCCATGCGGCGCCTTCTTATATAGGCGCCCAGGGGCTCGCCGGTTTGGGCTTTAAAGGTAGCGCACAGCTTGGAGCGGCTTAAGAAGAGCCGCTCTGCCACCTCGTTGATGCTCACATGTCTGCCCTTGTCGAGCGAGCGCTCTACAAGGCTCGCTGCTTCCTCGGCAATGGTCACGCTGGCGCGCGTGTCTATCGCTCGCTGCGCCTGCCTGTGGGCTGCGCGTGAGCATGCGAGCTCGGCGACCATGGCCTCCACAATGCCCTGCATATAGACATGTCCGCCTACGGCGTGGGCGCGGTCCTCGTTAATTTTGCGCAGCGTGTGGCAGATGGCAGATACTGCCTCCTCGTGCCACGACTCGGCAAACGCCTCAAAGACTCCCGCGAACTCGGCGGGATAGCGATGCTCCAACTCGTCAAAATAACCGGGCAAAAAGAGGACCGAGCGCGAGTGGTAGAGCTGCCCTGCGAACAGCGGGCTTAGCTCCTCGCCGCAGCTGTCTTGGACAAAGCTGCAGACCGCGCTGTTCGGCCACGGCCCATGCAGCGGCTTGAGATTCGCAGGCCTTATGCCGGCTTCGGGCATGCACATGAGCGTGGGCGCGCTGACCTCGCTCACGCACGCGTACGGTTCGGGTGTGTATTCGGCCAGGTACATATCGTGCATCGGGGTAATGAAATGCTCCATAACGATGCAGGCGGGGGAGAGAGGCATGATCCATGCGCGTCCGTGCGCCCGATCGTTTGCCACCTCGCCGGTAAAGACGGCGCCCTTGCCGGTAAGCTCCAGGCCAAACTGCTCAAACTGCGGTGCGTAGAGCTCGGTTATGTCGGTCGCTGCCCGCCGTATTTGCAAAAGCGTCCCTTTCCTTTGCAGAAACGTCCACGCCTGGCTCGATTGTGAGCCATGGCTAACACATCAATGATAAGTTCATTACGGTTAACTCTCAAGCCGTTGGAAAGGAATCTCATGGCAAAGGGGTCAAAAAGGGAAGGCGGCGGTATCGGCGAGCTGCTTGCATATGCCGGCGACCGCAAATTCCTAACGTATTTGGGCATGGCTCTCTCGGCGCTCTCGCAGCTGCTGAGCTTTGGCCCGTACGTGTGCATTTGGCTTGTCGCGCGCGATCTGATCGCCGTGGCACCTAACTGGAGCGAAGCCTGCGACATCGCGATGTATGGCTGGTGGGCCGTTGGTTTTGCCCTGGCAAGCATCGTAGCTTATTTCGTGGGGCTCATGTGCACGCATCTGTCCGCGTTTCGCTGTGCGTCCAATATCCGCAAGACTACGAGCGAGCACCTGCTTAAGCTGCCGCTTGGCTACTTTGACACGCACGCCACCGGTGAGCTGCGTCGTGTTGTAGACGGATGCGCCGCCTCCACCGAGACCCTGCTCGCACACATGCTGCCCGATATCGCAGGCGCCGCCGCCATGGTCGTGGGCTTGCTCGTGCTGCTTTTCGCCCTCGATTGGCGCTTGGGCGCGGCGTGCCTCATTTCGGTGGCCGTTTCGTTTTGCGCCATGGCCACCATGATGAGCGGCAAGGGCGCCGAGTTTATGAAGGCCTACATGGGCGCGCTGGTCAAGATGAACAAGACCGGCACCGAATACGTTCGCGGTATCCCCGTGGTCAAGGTGTTCCAGCAGACGGTCTACTCCTTTAAGGCGTTCCACGATGCAATCGCCGAATACGCCGACATGGCGCAAAACTATGCGGGTACATTCTGCCGAGGCCCGCAGGTGCTCAACCTTACCGCGCTCAATGGCCTCGTGGCATTTCTTTTGCCCGTGGCGTTGCTGTTGGCGCCGGGTGAGACGGACTTCGCGCATTTTATGACCAACTTCACGTTTTACGCGATCTTTTCGGCCGTGGTGCCGACGGCCATGACCAAGCTTATGTTTGTGGGCGAGGCGTCTCAGATGAGTGCCGATTCGCTGGCGCGTATCCGAAGCGTTATGGATTCCAAGCAGCTCTCCGTGCCTGCCCAGCCCAAGCATCCTGTTGGTAGCGATGTGCGCTTTGAGGACGTGAGCTTTACCTACGAGGGTGCCGAAGCGCCTGCCGTCGATCATGTGAGCTTTAGCGTTCCCGCAGGTAGCACCCTTGCGTTGGTTGGTCCCTCGGGCGGCGGTAAGTCAACCTGCGCAAGCCTGATCCCGCGTTTTTGGGATGTTTCCGCGGGTCGCGTGCTCGTAGGCGGCGTAGACGTTCGCGACATGGATCCCCACGAGCTTATGGACCAGGTTGCCTTCGTGTTTCAGACCAACCAGCTGTTCCGACAAACACTTGCCGATAACGTGCGCGCCTCCAAGCCTGGAGCCACTGACGACGAAGTGCGCGCGGCCCTCTCCGCGGCCCAGTGCGACGATATCGTGGCCAAGCTCCCGCAGGGCATCGACACCATGCTCGGCGCCGGCGGGGCGTACCTTTCGGGTGGCGAGGTCCAGCGCGTGGCACTCGCCCGCGCAATCCTTAAAGACGCGCCTATCGTGGTGCTCGATGAGGCCACAGCGTTTGCCGACCCCGAGAACGAGGCGCTCATCCAGCGCGCCTTTAGCAAGCTGGCGGCGGGTCGCACGGTCATTATGATCGCGCACCGACTCTCGACTGTAGTGGGCGCAGACCAAATCGTGGTGCTCAACCAGGGCAGCGTGCAGGAGGCCGGCACCCATGCCGAGCTGCTGTCCCAAAAGGGTCTATACGCCAAGATGTGGGCCGAATACGAACAGGCCGCGAGCTGGAAAATCACTGCAGCGACCGCGGATATCGCCGTCGCGAAGGGAGGCGAGGCCTAAATGTTCGCCTCATTCCAAAAGAAGTATTTCCTATCCGATAAAGGCGTCGCCGGCGTAGAACGCGGCATTTTCTGGACCACGCTCACCAATCTCATTACCATGGCCGGCATGGGCTTTTTATTCCTGGTCATGGCCGGCTTTGTCGAGCATCTCGCCAGTGGGGCCGATCTGCCGAGTGCACTGCCTATCGTGGGCGGTCTCCTGGTCTTTTTCGTGATGCTCTTTGCCTCTAACTGGCAGCAGTATTACTACACCTACTGCATCTTTTACGAGGAATGCGGCAAGCAGCGCATGGGGATTGCTGAGCGCTTGCGCAAACTGCCGTTGTCGTTTTTCGGCCGTCGTGATCTGGCCGATCTAACCGAAACCATCATGGGCGACGTTCAGACTATGGAGCATGCCTACAGTCATGTGCTGGGAGAGCTTTGGGGTGCCATCATCGCAAGTGCCATCGTGTTCGTGGCGTCGCTGTTCTTTTGCTGGCAGCTGGCGATTGCGGCGTTTTGGAGCGTGCCCGTGGCCTTTGCCGTGCTGTATCTGACACGCGGGCCCATGACCCCGGTGTTCGACCGCGTGCGCGCCGAGAAGGTCAAGGTCACCGAGGCGATCCAGGAGACGCTCGACTGCGTGCGCGAGATCCGCGCCACCAACCAGGAGGCCCATTATCTTGAGGGACTCAACGCCGTGATCGATGCCGAGGAGCGCGAGACCACCAAAGGCGAGCTCGCCAACGGGCTTTTGGTCAACTCCGCCTTTGCCATCCTGCGCCTGGGGATTGCCACCACGTTGGTCACGGGCGCTGCGATGGTCGCCTCCGGCCAGGTCGACTTTTTGGTGATGTTTGCCTTCCTGCTTATGGTGAGCCGTATCTATG
>URRN01000054.1 GCA_900550185.1 uncultured Collinsella sp. | reverse complement strand
TCTGGATGCCAAAGCCGGCGTGTACGAGAATATAGTCGCCAACCTGCGCCGTCGGTACGAGACGCAGCGAAATGGGGCGCTCGATGCCCATCATGTCGACGGTCGCCTTAAGGTCGTCGTCGCGTTTGACCACTTTACCGGGAACGGCAAGGCACATAATGTTCCCCTTTTATACGTTTTGCGCTGGATAGGCGCCTAATTACCCATCAGTTGATGGTAGCGCTCGCGGGAGTCACGAGCAAACGCGTTACACCTGTGAGACGGCGGCGCGCAGGCTGGCAAAACAGCCTATCGCAACGCCGTCTGCGCGAGGCGAGCGCGAGCGATGGCGGCCTGACCGTAGGCGATGCAGCCGTCGTTGGCGGGTACAGCGTGGGGGACCAAGACGGCAAGACCGGCGTCTTTGAGTTCGTGGGTAAGGAGCTGAAGCAAAAGCCGGTTCATGAACACACCGCCCGAGAGCGCGACGGTGTCGAGGTCTTCACGGACGCAGATCTCGCTTGCGATGCGGGCCGACGCGCGTGCGATGGTGACATGGAAGTCGAGCGCGAGCTTGCCGGCGGGCACGCCGGTCCTGATTCCCTCCAAAAGCGCCTCAAAAAGCGGTCTGGAGTTCAGAACATGGAAGTCGTCCGGACGGGATGATTCGGTTACGGAAAAGCTGGCCATATTGCCGGTGGGGCAGGCACTTTCACTGCTGAACGCGCGCCAGGCGGCGGCTTCGAGTTCTATGGCAGGCTCGCCCTCGTAGGTTGCCTTGTCGCAGATGCCCAGAATTGCTGCCGCGGCATCAAAGAGACGCCCCATGCTGCTGGTACGCGGGCTGTTGATGCCGCGCTCGATCATGGTGGCTGTCACGCTGCGCGTTTGTTCGTCGAGGCTGTCCAAAAGCCGAGCGGCACCTGGGTGCTCGAGCAGGCCGAGCTCACTGAGCAGGGCAAAGGCGTTGCGGCGGGCGTCGCGCACGGAGGCCGCCCCGCCGGGGAGCGCCCAGGTGCGCAAATGCGCGGCGCGTTCAAAGCCGCCAAGGCTGGCAACAAGAAACTCGCCGCCCCAAATGGTCCCATCGGTGCCGGCGCCGGTGCCGTCAAAGGCGATGCCAAGGACACGCGCGTCGGTTGTAAGCTGGCCCGCGGCGATGGCCTCGGCCATTACGCTCGCGATATGCGCATGATGGTGCTGCACCTCGACGAGCGGCAGATTGTGCTCCCGTGCCTGCTCGCGCGCCCACTGGCTCGATAGATAGCTGGGGTGCAAATCGCAGGCCAAGGCGGCGGGCGCCAAGTCAAAGAGATCTTTCAAGCGCGTGCGCGCGGCGTTCCAGGCATCGAAGGTCTCGCCGTTTTCAACATCGCCGATATGCTGCGACACAAAACAGGTTGCCTCGCCGTTCGTCCCTTCACGCGTGAGCGCAATCGTGGCCTTTTGTTGTGGCCCGCAGGCGAGCACGCAGGACGGAGCGCCGTCGAGCGCCGGCAACGGCAACGGCTGGGGTGCATATCCGCGAGCGCGGCGCACGGGCATAACGGCGCCGTCGACCACGCGCACTACAGAGTCGTCGTAGCGCGAGAGGATCGCGCGGTCGTTGCCGAGCAACGCATCGGCGATGCCGGCGGCAACGAGGTGTTCCCAGGCAAGATCGTCGTCGGTTTCTATGGGTTCTTCGCTCAGGTTTCCGCTGGTCATGACGAGCGCGTGCATACCGCAGGCTTCTGCCGCGGCAAGCAACAGATGTTGAAGCGGCGTATAGGGGAGCATGATGCCGAGCTCTGGAAGGTCGTGCGCGACGGACGGCGCGAGCGCGAGGGCGTCGGGGGAGCCGCCGCTCTCGCAAGCAGCACGTCGGCGCAGCAGCACAATGGGGCGAATGCTGCCGGCCAGCAAGCCGCGCTCAACGTCGCTGACATGGCATAGGCGTTCAACGTCGGCAAGGTCGCGCATCATGACGGCAAGTGGTTTGTTGCTGCGGCGTTTGCGACGGCGCAGCTCGGCCACCGCCTGCTCGCTGGCGGCGTCACAGGCTAGATGAAATCCGCCCAGGCCCTTGATGGCGACGATGCCACCGCTGGCCAGCAGCTCAACGCAGCGCTCGATAATGGCGTCGCTGGCCTCGCGTGTGGTGCCGACTGCCGGTGTCGCGGACGAATTCCCGCACGCATCGCCGTTCACAGCCTCGCGCCACGTAATATGCGGCCCGCAATCAAAGCAGGCATCGGGTTGCGCGTGAAAACGCCGGTCGAGTGGGTCGGCATACTCCGCGGCACACTTGGGACACATGGGAAAACAATCCATCGACGTGGCCGCTCGGTCATAAGGCAACGATCGGATGATGGTAAAGCGTGGGCCGCAGTTAGTGCAGTTGATAAAGGGGTAGTGATAGCGTCGGTCGGCGGGATCGAACAACTCGCGCAGACAATCGTCACAGGTAGCGATATCGGGCGAGACGAGCGTCGTGTGCGCGGTCTGGTCCTGCGATGCCACAATGCGAAAGCCCTGCTCATCGGCAGCACTCCAACCGCCAGGCCCCAAGTCCACAACCTCGACATGCTCTACGCGAGTCGCCGCGGGCGCATGCTCAGAAAGCGCGGCAACAAAAGCATCGAGCGCATCGGCCGGAGCGTGCGCCTCGATATGTACGCCGTCGCCCGCATTGAGCACCCATCCGCAAATGCCATGCGCCATGGCCTCGCGATACACAAATGGTCGCATGCCAACGCCCTGCACAATGCCCGTCACATGAATATGCACATGCCGCATGCGACACTCCTCATCAAAACCGACCAAAAAGGGACAAGTTTATTTTGGTAGGTAAAACGCTAAACCTGCCAAAACAAACCTGTCCCTTTTTGGTAGGTGCGCTACAGCCCCAGGCTCTGCTTGGTGGCGGCGCACGTGAGCTCGCCGTGCTTAACGCCGCGCAGGCCCAGCAGGCGATCGGCTAGTTCGTAGACGCGCTCGCCGCGACCCTTGAGTGCCAGGATCTCCAGACAGTTGTGGTGATCCAGATGCACGTGCATGGTCGATACGATCTCGTCGGTGTAGTCGTGCTGCACTTCGTCCAGACGGCGCGTCAGGTCGCCGGTATGGTGGTCGTAGATCATGGTGAGCGACCCGATAACATGCTCGTCGGGCGTGCGCATCTGCTCCTTGGCGATCGAGGCGCGAATCAGGTCGCGCACGGCCTCGGAGCGGTTGGCCACGTCGCCGCGGCGCGCGATCTGTTCGTCAAAACGGCGCAGCAGGTCATCCGGTGCGGTAACCGAAAAACGGACCAGCTCGGAGCCGGAGCCACTACAGTGGCAGCCCGCGTCACCGTCCGCCCCGTGCGGATGCTCGTGCTCGTACCCGCAGCCGTGCTCGTGTTCGGCCACCTTACACCAGCTTCACGGAGCCGACGGAGTTGTGGTCGGCCTCGATGGCTTCCTCGTAGCCCTCGAGCGCGTCATGCGCCTCGTGGAGCGCGGCCATGGCGGCCTCGAGCTTGGCGCCGATGCGCTCCATGTCAAAATTCTCGGTCGCATGCAGCAGCTGATGGCTCCACTCGTGAGCGAGCTCGATGGTGTCGTCGACCTGCTTGACGCTCATGGCAAGCTGGCTCATGTTCATTCCAACATCATGCATGGGAAATCTCCTTTTGTATGGGGCAGTTCAGTGGTTCAGATTTTACTACGCCCGCTCTGCGCGCAGCTGCATAAGAAAACGGGTACGAGTCTGTGCGACCCGCACCCGTTCACTGGGGGCTGTTTGTGACTACCATACTATCCGTGGTTGCACTCGGTGCATTCAGAAGTCCGGCGAGCGGCGTAAAAGCGCTCATGGACGGCAGGCAGACGGCAACATGTAACAAGCGTATTACAGATGCTTCTCCAGCAGCGCCTGCAGCCTCGCCTTGGGCAGAGCGCCAACCGAGCGGTCAATCTCCTCGCCGTTCTTAAACACAATCAGCGTGGGGATGCTCATGACGCCATACTTCATGGCCAGGTCCTGGTTGTCGTCGACGTTGCACTTGGCCACAGCCAACTTGCCGGCCAGCTCGTCGGCAACCTCGTCTACGATGGGCGAGAGCGAGCGGCAGGGGCCGCACCACGGGGCCCAAAAATCAACCAGTACGGGCAGGCTATCGTTGACGACAGCGCCGAAGTTCTCGGGGGTAATCTGCTTAATGTCAGCCATGGTGGCCTCCATAATACGACGCGGCTCGGCCGCGTAAAACTCAGTACGACCGTGCTTATACCCAGCGGCCCGCAAAGCAACCACTCGCGGGCGGCTCTTTTATATAATGGTGGGCACGCAAACGATTGGAGAGCGCATGCCCACGTCACAAAGCCAGAAAAAAGAAGCCATCGCTCAGGCGACCGAGCAGGAGCTCGCGTCGCTTGCGGCGCGTGGCGTGCGCATCGCGGGCAATGCGTGCTCGCCGATCGTGCTGGTCAAAGGCGATTTGGATGAGGCCGAGCGCTCAGGCGGCGAGCTTGCCGCCGGCTCGGATGGCGCCGCGCTGCGCAAGGCGCTCGGGGCCATCGGTTATGCGCCTGAGGATTTCTGCGCGCTGGCAAGCGTTGCCGGCGCGGGCAATGGGACGGTCGCGGTGGGCGAGGCCCTGCCGTGCGACCTGTTCCGCGAGGCGCTGGAGGCCCTGGACCCCGAGGCAGTGCTGCTGCTGGACAACAGCGCGGCCGATGTCATGCGCGAAACCTACGCCGACATGCTCGTGGCGATCGACGACTTTGACACCGCCATGCTCAAGCCCGGCCTGGTCGCCCACGTGCAGGGACGTCGCGTACTCGCGCTCGACGGCTTTGAAGCGGCGCTCACCGACAAGGCCGCCAAGCAGCGCATGTGGGCCTACATTAAGCAGCTGACCCCGGCGGCTGCACCGCTGTAGCGAGCTTGGCGGCAGCCCCTACATCACGGCGCGCAGCTCAAACCGGTCGCCGTTAATGCGGAACTGGCAGTTGCCGTTCATGCGCTCGACGGCAAGCATAATGCTCTTGGTGCCAAAGCCGTGCCCAGTGTGCTGAGTCACGGGCATGCCGTCGACCATGTGCGGCGCACGGCCAAACGTGTTGGAAACCAGCAATAGAAGCTGACCGTCTTCGTAGCGAAGGTCCAGGTCGACAAACCGCTTGCCTTCGGGGGCGGCGCTCGCCGCGGCGATGGCATTGTCCAGGGCGTTCGATACCACACTGAATAGATCGACATCGCCCACGTGGACGGTTTCGGGCACGGCGGCGTGCAGGTCGGCGGTGATGCCGTGCGCGTTGATGTCCGCGGAAAGCGACGAGAGCGCAATGTTGACCGTTTCGTTGGCGCAGTAGCGGCGCACGGCGGTGCGGTCGTTGGTCTCGCAGAGCGCGTCGATGCGCTCGAGTGCCTCATCGGTGTGACCCTCTTCGATCAGGGCCGCTAGACCGCGCAGGTAGTGGCGCATGTCGTGACGGAGAACCGAGAGCTCGCGTCCGGACTGGCGCCAGGCTTCGAGCTCTTTGATGGCCGCGCTGTCGCGGGTCGCGAGCATCCAGCGCTCGCGCTCGGCGATTTCCTTTGCCTCGTATTCGCGAAGGTAGACGGCAAGAAACATAAGGTAGAACGCGCAGAGGGCGAACGCCAAAAACTCAACGGTTACTACCGAGCCCGAGTGGAAGAGCGTGGTATAGACGTTGGTGGCGTAGTCGAAGATGTAGTAGACGAGCGGCAGGATGAGCAGAATCTCCAACTCGGTGGGGCTTTTGGCCGCCAGGCGCGGACCGATGTCTCTGGCCCAATGCAGCAAGATCGCAAAGACGCCGAGCGTCGTGATGATGCGCGCCGCGTAATATGCGATTTGCGAATCGGTGGCAGCGAATGCGGCGATGCCCATCCAGTTGCTAAACTGGCAGCTCAGGTAGGCACTGGTAACGCCCAGGATGGCGAGCAGCGGACTCAGGCGATAGCGTACGCACAGGTAGACGACAAGCGGCAGATGCACGACGAGTGGATAGGCCTGTCGGGCGAAAAGCTCGCCGCCGACGGCATTGGCGAGGCCGAATGCGCATCCGGTTACGGCGCCGACCCCCACCAGCTCGAGCGAATGGCGGCCGTTGATCTCGACACCGCACAGAGCCGCCGAGGCAAAGACGCCAAAGAGCAACGTCGTCGCATGGTGGATTGCCCAAAGTACCAGTTCTGCCGAGGAAAGCATCAGCGTCTCCCGCCCTCGAACCGCACCGCAAAGTAGGCGTCTTGGAATCCCTGCTTGCAGCTGCGCGCGAGCGGTATGCACGCACCCGAGCGCATGACGATATCCGTGCGATTGAAGTGGTCGATGTTGCGCAGATTGACCTGGTAGCTGCGGTGGCACTTAAAGAAGGTCGCGTTTTGGGCCAGTCGGTCCTCGATGCTGCGGAACGGCTCGAGCGCCTCGATATCGCGGCCATCGCGCAGGTGGAAGATCACGTGCTTGTTGCGAGCCTCGGCATATTCGATATCGGATAGGCGCAGGGCATGGTAGCCAAAGGACGTCTTGATGACGAGCTCGTCGGTCGTTGCCGGACGCAGGCTCGACAGCTCGTCGAGCAGTTGCGCCACGCGCTCGTAGGTCACGGGTTTGAGCAGGTAGTCGAAGGCGCGGACCTCGTAGGACTCAAGCGCGAATTCGGGCGATGAGGTCAGAAACACCAAGCGTACGGCGGTATCGGATTGGCGCAGCTCGCGGGCGGTGTCCATGCCGTTGACGAGCGGCATGATCATGTCGAGCATGATAATGTCGGCGCGCGATGCGGCATGGCGTGCCAGCAGGTCCTCGCCGCGCGTAACGAGCGCAACATCGACCGCCGTACCCGTCTCGGCCGACCAGCGGTTGATCATGCGGTGCAGATTATCTAGAAAGGCGACGTCGTCGTCGCAGGCGATGATTTTGAGCATATTGGGCCCCCTTAGTACCTCGATTTTGCCACATCGTGCACGCGCCGCCCGCGGGGGTGCGTTCCATTTGCGCCTCACGGTACGCAACTCGCGCCGAGCAGCAGGGTGTCAAAACATGCGGTTGCACAATACCAGGTGGATATATATGTCAATTTGAGCTGACGGCTGACGAGGGGGCATGCCGGCCGCCGGTGCCAAGCGATATCGGACATCGCGAAAGCATAGGGGTAAGGGGAGCTGTGATGAGGGAGAAGAAGATGGGGATGCGCGCTGTGTTGACTCGTCTGCTGAGCATCGCCACCGTGGCATGCGCACTCGTGGCGACGCCAGCGGTGGCCAGCGCCGAGACTCAGATCATGCCAGACGGGGTGAAGGCGGAGGTGCTGCCGCTTACGCAGGCCAACAACGAATCCATCCAAATCTCCGAGCCGGGCAGTTACGTACTTAAGACGGCTGAGGGTAAGGTCACGCCATCTTCGGGTTGCACCATCGACGCGCCGGATGCGTCTCGGATTAATCCTGTGAGGATCTACATCGATGGCACGGTCTACGTGAACGATAAGATTAACTGGCGGGTTGAGCAAACTTGATGGCTGTTCAACATCAAACAGGGTAGCAATATGCCCTCAATGTTGCACGAAGCGCCAGCTGCAACATAAACGGCGGCGATTCGCGAGCGGACGGATCGTCGCGCGTTTCGCGGCAGCGAGCAGTCGCTTGGTATCCAACTGGCAAATGACGAGCTCGCGAAACTGCTCGAGGTCCCTCTCGCCGAGCCCCTCTTCAATCTGAGGGGCAGGTATCGCGATCAATTCAACAAGCCGCTGTACGTGGGGCAGCAATATATCGTCGGGTCGCGATACACCTTTTCGATGTAGCGTCGCGAAGGGCGCCCTTCGCCGTTGCGGCGCACGAGTGGATTCAGGAGAACCATCATCATGGTCCAAGGAGCCTTCCCTTCAAAGCCGTCATCTTCGATATGGACGGCGTCATCGTCGATACCGAGGCGTATTACCAGATCGAGCAGCGCGAGTTCTTCGAGGAATTCGGCATCGAGGTGAGCGACGAGGAGCTGTTGGCGACCGTGGGCGCCTCGTTCCAGTCGTTCCAGCGCTCCCTCGTCGACTGGTTGGGCCGCATCGGGCGCGTGGTGACGCCGGACGAGGCCCTGCGCATCTATCGGGATTGGAAGAACGGGCGCGAGGTCGATTACGCCGCACTGATGAATCCCGGCGTGCACGAGGTCTTGGCGGGTCTCAAAGAGCGCGGCGAGCGCCACACGCACGCCGCGCGCTCGTTTTCGGCAAACGCTTTCCTTCTCGGAAGGGAAAAGCCGGGTATAGAACCCGTCCCATCGCCGCTGGTATCATAGCTAGGCGAAAGGAGGTCAAAGCCGATGGACGTGCAGCTGGCGCGATTTGCGCTCCACATCATGGAGCACGAGGGCATCAAGCCCGCTGAGCTTGCCGAGGCGTTCGGCGTGAGCGTTCGTACCGTGCGCAACCATGTGCAGGCGGTCAATCGCAGCCTTGAGGGCGTCGCGTCTATCGACCTTGCGCGCGGGCGGGGCTATACCGTTTCCGTCGCCGACGAGCAGGCGCTTGATGCGATATTCGAGCAGGCGCGCAAGCAGCGGCGTGCGTCGTTGCCCCAGACGGCCGAGGCCCGCGTCTCCTATCTCCTCAACGATTTGCTCTCGCGCAGTGATTACATCGCCATCGACACACTGGCGAGCGTCCTTTATGTATCCCGGACGAGCATATCGAACGATTTGAAACAGGTCGAGGAGCGCTTGGCGCAGTTTGGCCTCGCCATCGACAGGCGCAGCCATCATGGCATCAAGGTCATCGGATCCGAGATGGCCAAGCGTCTGTGCCTCGCGAACCTCGCCATGGAGGGCTCGGATGAGCTGAAGGGCGCGGCGCGCCTCTCGGTCGACGCCGAGGCGTATCGTGCGCTGTTCGACGTGGTTTCCGATTGCGTCGACGACGTGACGACCGAGGAACGCTTCGCCATCAACTCGGTCGCCTACCGCAACCTCATCACGCATATCGTCATCGCTTTGTTGCGGATACGCGAAGGTTGCTATGTGCCCATGGAGGGCGAGCAGCTCACCGAGATTCGGAAGTCCCCGAGTTTCCCGATTGCCCGGCGCATCTCCGATGCCATCGGCGCACGCACCGGCGTCGTTTTGCCCGACGAGGAGGTCGCCTATATCGCCATCCATCTGGCGGGCAAGCGCCTGCTCGGGGATTTCGATGCCGGGGATGATCAGGAGGCGGGGCTTGTCATCTCGGATGAGGTGTGGGATGTCGTGACGGGCATGCTCGACGCGGTGTGGCGCACGTTCCGATTCGACTTGAGGCACGATTTGGAGCTGCGCATGAATCTCGCGCGCCATCTCGTGCCGCTCGAGGTGCGCTTGCATCACCATCTGCATCTCGATAATCCCATCTTGGGGGACATCAAGTCGCGTTTTCCGCTTGCCTATTCCATGGCCGTCGAGGCGGGCTCCTCGTTGGCGGCGCATTATGAAGCTGAGCTTTCCGAGGAAGAGATTGGCTACATCGCTCTCTCCTTCGCCTTGGCGCTCGAGCGCCAAAAGACCGATGCCCCCAAGAAACGCATTCTGGTGGTCTGTGCCTCGGGCTCGGGCAGCGCCCGGCTGCTGGAGCACCGCTATCGTCAGGAGTTCGGTTCGTACGTCGAGCATATCGAGACATGCGATGCCGCCCACGTGCGCTTCGTCGACTTCTCGCGCATCGACTATGTGTTCACGACGGTTCCGCTTGCCGAGGAGGTGCCGGTCCCGGTACGCCAAGTGGGCTATTTTCTGGACGCGGCAGAGGTGAGCGACGTGCGTGAAATCCTGCTTTCCGATTCGCGGCGGTCGGATGCCCGCCCGCTGTTCTGCGAGGAGCTTTTTCTGCCGCATGCGTCGTGCTCGACGCCCGAGGAGGCAATCGAGCTGCTGGTCGGCAAGGCCTCGCGCGTCTACGACCTTTCGCCCGATTTCCTCGATTTGGTGTATCGCCGCGAGCAGACGGCTCCGACGGCATTCGGCAACCGGGTCGCCATGCCGCACCCGCTCGAAGCGGCGAGCACGCAGAGCTTCGTGGCCCTCGCCCTCACCGACGAACCCATCATCTGGGGAGGTCGCGAGGTGCAGGCGGTGTTCCTCGTCTCAATCGCCCGCGATGCGACCGACGTCTCCGAGGGCTTCTTCTCGGCGATGTCTGAGCTGGTTTTGAGCGAGGCGTTCATCGACCGCCTGCTTTCCGAGCGCTCTTGGCAGACGCTCATCGAGTTGGTCGATCCCATCGAGTCGTGCTCCGCACGATAGCCCATACGTTTTCCATTGAGATATTTGCAAACCGAGAGGGAGGTGAAAACCATGGCAGAGGAGGAACAGAGCACCGAGATGATCTCCTTCGGCATCATCGCTTCGGCGGGTCAGGCGCGCAGCCTCGCCTTCGAGGCGCTGAAGAAGGCCAAGGAGCATGATTTCGAGGCGGCGAAGGCCCTGCTCGAGCAGAGCAAGGAGGCCGCGCTCGAGGCCCATCACGTGCAGACCCAGCTTCTTTCCAAGGAGGCTTCGGGCGACCATACCGTCGTCGACGTGATGCTCGTGCACGCCCAGGACCATCTCATGACCTCGATGCTCGCGCAGGAGCTGGTCGAGGAGATCGTGAATGTGTATCGCGAGCTCGACGCGACGCGCGCCGAGTAATGCGGGCGGGATGGCGCGCTCAAGGCCGCCGTCTTTGTTGATACGACCGTTATGCAAGGAGAATCAAAACAATGAAGGTATTGCTGGTTTGCGCCATGGGGATGTCCACGAGCATTCTCATGAAGAAGCTTGAGAAGTATGCCGCTGAGCAGGGGATCAATTTCAGCATCGCCGCCCAGAGCGTCAACACGTACAAGACGGTCTGCCATGAGTATGACTGCATCCTCATGGGTCCGCAGATTTCCTATCAGAAGGACAACATCGCCGCCGAGTCCGGCATGCCGGTCGCCGTCATTCCGCCGACCGATTACGGCACGGGCAACTGCGCCAATATCATGAAGCTCGTCGAGTCTCTCGTCCAGGGCTAGATACCCGTCTCGATCGAAGAGAAACGGAACACCAATGTCCAAACTTGACAACCTGTATCAATCCCCAGTGATGATGAAGCTGCAGGAATGGGGCGGCAAGCTCCAGGCCAACAAGGCCCTGTCCGCCATCAGCGGTGGCATGATGGCGGCCATGGCGGTCATCCTCGCCGGCGCCATCTTCACCGTCGTCGCCACGCTGCTGGATATCGTAGGCGTGCTCGAGACGACCGACGCCGCCTATATGTGGCTCACCACGCCCTATAACATGACCATGGGCATCCTGGGCGTCGTCGTGGCCTTCGCCGTGGGCTACATCTACTCCAAGAACTTGGAGATGGAGGGCGCGCTGGCGAACGGCATCGTCACCATGATTCTCTTCCTGCTCGTGTGTGCTCCCGTTCAGAGTGTCACCCTGCAGGATGGCTCGACCATGAGAGTGCTCGCCACCACCTACCTTGGCGGCACCGGTCTCTTCACCGCGCTCGGGGGTGCGGACGATTTCTTGGACCGCGCCTAGGCGTATCCAAGCTTCCTGCGGT
>URRN01000053.1 GCA_900550185.1 uncultured Collinsella sp. | reverse complement strand
GGCGATGAAGACCGGTGGGAGTTTTTGGAGCTGATGCGCGAGTGCTGCCGCGAGGCGGGCGTGACGGTTATCGCCTGGTGCCTTATGGGCAATCACGTGCATCTGGTGCTTGCAGATTACGAGGACGCGATGAGCGCGGCGATGCAGCGGCTGCTTTTGACGTACGCGCGGCGGTTCAATAAACGCACGGGGCGCACAGGTCATCTGTTCCAGAACCGTTTTGACCGGCGCTCGCTCGATACCGACCGTTATCTAGTGGCCGCCATTCGCTATGTTCACGCTAATCCGCAGGAGGCGGGTATCGCCCTGATCGAGCGCTATCCGTGGAGCAGCTTTGCCGAGTATCTGCGAGCGTATGACAACGATGCGACGAGGGGATTTTCGGACCCGTCTTGCGTGCTTGAGCTTTTTGGTTCTGCCAAGGCCTTTATTGCCTTTTCGCTTTCGACGCCCGACGGCTGTGAGTCGGCGATGTGCGATATGAAAGAGATGGAGTGGGAGCGGCGCGCCTTTGCCGACAAGATGGCCAAGGAGCTCGGGGTTCCACTCCAAGGCCTTAAAGCCGCACCGCGGGCGCAGCGCGATATCGTAATCGTTGGATTGTACGATGCCGGTTTTACGGTGCGCCAAATTGAACAGTATACGGGGATTGGCAAAAGTACCGTTGCGCGTATCGTGCGCGCTCGTGCGCGAGCGGCGGTGAGGACTGGCGATAATCTGGTGTAGGGCCGTCTGTGCGCCACAACCACTGTTCTAAACGCTTGGTACAGTGGCTGCAGTGCTTGATTTGCATAGAATGGTTGCCGTGTTGCATAAAAATACGGCTCAATCCGGTTTTGTGCGTGCCTACCCCCTTCTGCGGCGTGCAAAAAACGGAATTTTCAGCATTGGGGCGCGGCCGACACCGCCGAAATCTTGCAATATGCGAGCTGCGAAGCCATTTTTCCCTGCCCTTGCGCCGTGAAGCACGCGTTTGCGTCCCGGCGGGCAGCGGTACTTGCTCTAAAACGCCATATGAACGCGCCTAGAGATGTTGATTTGCGCTTCCGGCGTGTATACATGCAGCTTGGCATGCTGAATATTCGCCAAAATGCACGCCGCACCCCACGGGACCCTTCTGCGGCAGGAGCGAGACGAGCTGGAGCCCAACGGAATTGGACTTGGAACATTGCCTGGCGGGTCCGTGGCCCTGCTGCCGGTCTTTGGTTCTGTGGGAAACGCCCGTGTTCGTGGTTGGTCGAGCGGTAAACGACGGACGAGCGCCGGATGCGCGGGCTGTGCGTTCGCGCTCGTTATAAAAAGCCGAGCCGCCCGTTTTGGGCGGCTCGGCAATCAAAATGCTTGGATTTGGGACATCCGCTACTGGCTAGCTTTCCCCTCAAACATGCCGTCGAGGGTGCGCCAGGCGAGCTCGGCGCATTTGACGCGGGCGGGCATGTGCGAGATGTCCTGGAGCTGGGCGGCCTCGTCCAGGTCTTCCAGGTCCTCCTCGGAGAGCTTCTCGCCGCGGATCATGGCGAGGAAGAGCTCTGCCAAGCGGCGAGCTTCCTCGACGGTCTCGCCGGTGATGAGGTCGGCCATGATGTCGGCGCTTGCCTGGCTGATGGCGCAGCCGTGGCCGGTAAAGGAGGCCTCCTCGATCACGTTGTTCTCGACACGTAGCTGCAAGGTGAGCTCGTCTCCGCAGCTGGGGTTGATGCCGTCGTGCTCGTGCGTGGGGGCGTCCATCTCGTACTTGTAGTCGGGGCGCGAGTTGTGCTCCATAAACGTGGTGGAGGTGTACAGATTACCCATTGAACGTGCTCCAAACGTGATGCAGGCCGGCGATGAACTTGTCGATATCGGCCTTGTCGTTGTAGAAGGCCACGCTGGCGCGGCAGCAGGCAAGGTTCTCGACGCCCAGCCAGGTGAGCAGCGGCTGCGCACAGTGGTGGCCGGCGCGAATGCAGACGCCGTCCATGTCCATGATGCTCGCGACATCGTGCGGGTGGATGCCCTTGACGTTAAAGCTCACGACGCCGTGGTGGTTGTCCCAATAGATGGAGCCGATGATCTGGACAAAGTCGAGCTGCATGAGCTCGCCCATCAGGTAGTGGACGAGTGCCTGCTCGCGGGCCTGGATGTTCTCGTAACCCACCGTGTTGACCAGGTAATCGAGTGCGGCGCCCGTGGCGAAGATGCCGGCGGCGTCCTGCGTGCCGGCCTCGAACTTCTCGGGGACGGGCGCCCAGACGGCGTCCTGCTCGGTGACAGAGTCGATCATTTCGCCGCCGGTGAGCATGGGCGGCATGGCGTTGAGCAGGTCCATCTTGCCCCACAGCACGCCGATGCCCATGGGGCCCATGGCCTTGTGTGCGCTAAAGGCAAAGAAGTCGGCTCCTAGGTCGGCCACATCGACCGGCATGTGCGGCAGCGACTGCGCGCCGTCGACGACCAGGTAGCCGCCGTACTTGTGTACGAGTTTGCCGAGGTTCTTGACCGGGTTCTCGACGCCCAGCACGTTAGAAACCTGACCCACGGCCAGAATCTTGGTCTTGGGACCAACCTTGGCAAGAACCTCCTCGGTGGTGAGCTGGCCGGTCTTAGTGGGGTAGAGGTAGACGAGCTTGGCGCCGGTTTCGCGGCAGACCTGCTGCCACGGGATTAGGTTGGAGTGGTGCTCCATGATGGTGATGACGACCTCGTCACCGGGCTCGAGCACCGTGGGTGCAAAGCTCTTGGCGACCAGGTTGAGCGACTCGCTCGTGTTGCGAGTGAAGACGACCTCGTTGGCCTGGGGAGCGCCGATGAGGTCGGCGATCTGCTGGCGGACCTTCGCGATGGCCTCGGTGGCCTCGACGGACAGCGAGTACAGGCCACGCAGGGGGTTGGCGTTCATGCGCTGATAGAAGTCGCGCTCGGCGTCGAGCACGCAGGCAGGGCGCTGCGCGGTGGCGGCGCTATCGAGGAAGGCGATCTCGGGGTGTTGCTGGAACAGCGGGAACTGTGCCTTGTAGGGATTGGTCTCGATGTCGACGGTAGGCCAGCCGCGCGAGGCCTCGTCGCTGGCGTCGAGCTCCATAGGCTCCGGTGCGGTACAGGTATCGCATTTAACGTGCTCGGTGTCGATCATGCGAGCTCCTCTTCAAAGTTGTCGATCAGGTTGTTGCCCAGGCGGACGACGGCGGCGCGGGTGCGCTCGTCGGTGGCGGAAAGCGCGGCGTCCTCCAGCTTGGCGCGGATGAACAGGTCCTCGGCGGCGTTTTGGTCAAGGCCACGGCAGGCGAGGTAGAACAGCTGCTCGTCGCGGACGTGACCGATGGTGGCGCCGTGGTTGCCGGCGACGTCGTCCTCGTCACAGAGAATGACGGGAACGGTCTTGTTGTCGACGCCCTTGTTGGCCAAAAGCACCGTCTCGCGTTCGGTGCCGGTTGCACCCTTGCAGCCGTGCACGAGGTCGATGGTGCCACGGTAGACCTTCTTGGACGTGCCGGTCAGCACGCCGTTGGCGTCGATCTCGCACTCGGTCTTGCGACCGCGGTGGCGCAGCTCGTAGTTAAAGTCGCGCACCTGCTCGCGGGCGCCCAGGTAATCGGTATCGATGCTCACCTTGGCGGTGTCGCCCAGCAGGTCGCCGGCAAGGCCGGTGGCGCTGGCGCCGGCACCCAGGACGGTGTGTTGCACGTTGACGCACGCGCCCTCGTCCAGGAACAGGCCGGTGTCGTCGAGTGCGATCCAGCTGTCGTCGAGTGTCTGCGTGCAGGTCACGTTGACGGTGGCGTACTCGTGGGCGCACACGCGTAGCACGGAGCCCACGACACCCTCGCCGGTAACAGGAGAGTCTAGGGCAATATGCAGGTCGAGCGTTGCCTGCGGGCGAGCGACGATGTCGATGGCGGCGATGGCCGCGGCGGCATCGACACCGCTCACACGCACGGTAACCGTGGCGTGCTGGTATGCGGGCACATCGATGACGATGCGCTTGGTAGCGTGCTCGGCCAAGTAGGCGTAGGCAGCCTCGCCCATGCCGGTTTCGAAGGCTTCAGCAGGGGAGAGCTCCTCCTCGAGCTTGATGGCGCCGGCCTGGTAGACGGAGGTGGCGGGCACGTCGAGCTCGGTCTCGGGCGTGATGCGGGCGCGGTCGGCGGCATCGCCGGGGGCGGAGGCGCGGCGCTCGGGGAAGCGCTCGGCCATGGCGTCCATGGCGGTATCGAAGGCGTCGGCCGTGCCAGCAAACTGCTCGTCCAAGCCCTCAACCTCAACGGCTCCGGCGGGGGCGGCGGCAAGTTCGTCCGAAAACTCAAGCTTGGTCTGGTTCATGCGCAGCCAGCCCCATGTGGCAGCCGGCATCGCATTGACCTGCTCAAGGGTGGTAGCAGCGGTGTTGGTGGTCTGATTCATTATCCGATCGCTCCTTCCATCTCGAGCTTGATCAGGTTGTTCATCTCGACGGCGTACTCCAGCGGCAGCTCCTTGGAGACCGGGTTGGCAAAGCCGTTGACAATCATGGTACGGGCCTCTTCCTCCGAGATACCGCGGCTCATCAGGTAGAACACCTTGTCGTCGCCGATGCGGCCGATGGTGGCCTCGTGGCCAATGTCGACGTTCTTGGCGCGGATGTCCATGGCCGGAATAGTGTCGGAGCGGCTCTGGTCGTCGAGCATCAGCGACTGGCAGCTCACGGTTGCCTTGGAGCCCTCGGCCTTGGGCGTGGCCACGATGGAGCTGCGGAACGTCTGGATGCCGCCGCTCTTGGAGATGCCCTTGGTCTCGACCGTTGCCGAGGTCTCAGGCGCGTTGAGCACGACCTTGCAGCCGGTGTCGAGGTTCTGACCGGCGCCGGCAAAGGTGATGCCGGTAAAGCTCGAGCGGGCGCGGCGGCCATTGAGCACGCTCATGGGGTAGAGGTAGCCCACGTGGCTGCCGAAGGAGCCGCTGATCCACTCGATGTCGCCGTCCTCGTCCACGCGCGCACGCTTGGTGTTGAGGTTGTACATGTTCTTGGACCAGTTCTCGATGGTCGAGTAGCGCAGGTGCGCACGCTTGCCCACAAAGAGCTCGACGGCGCCGGCGTGGAGGTTTGCCACGTTGTACTTGGGCGCGGAGCAACCCTCGATAAAGTGCAGGTCGGCATCGTCCTCGACGATGATGAGCGTGTGCTCAAACTGGCCAGCGCCCTTGGCGTTAAGGCGGAAGTAGCTCTGCAGTGGGAAGTCCAACTTGGTGCCCTTGGGCACGTAGACAAACGAGCCGCCCGACCATACGGCGCCGTGCAAGGCCGCAAACTTGTGGTCGGTGGGCGGGATGAGCGTCATAAACTTCTCGTGGATGAGCGGTTCCCACTGCGGGTCGTGCAGGGCCTCCTCGATGCCGGAGTAGACGATGCCCATCTTGGAGGCGGTGTCCTGCATGTTGTGGTAGACGAGCTCGGAGTCGTACTGCGCGCCGACGCCTGCCAGGTAGCTGCGTTCGGCCTCGGGGATGCCCAGGCGCTCAAAGGTGTTCTTGATGTCGTCGGGCACCGACTCCCAGTCGTGCTTTTGGTCGGTGTTGGGCTTGACGTAGGTGACGATGTTATCCATGTCCAGGCCCTCGATGGAGGGGCCCCACGTCGGGTCGGGGAAGCGGTTGAAGATCTCGAGGGACTTTAAGCGCAGGTCGAGCATCCACTGTGGCTCGTCCTTCTTGGCGCTGATCTCGCGTACGATGTCGGACGTGATGCCGGCGTCGAGACGCTCGAATCCCTCCTCGCCATAGGTGAAGTCGTAGAGGCTGCGGTCGATGTCCGCGACCTCGGTGCGGTTCTTGGTCATTGCGTCGCCCCTTTACGCCTGCTGCCCGGCAGCGGCGGCCTCGGCCTGGGCGCGCTGCTCGGCGGCCTCGCGCTCGAAGGTCTCAAAGCCGTTCTTGTCGATCCAGGGGATCAGCGAGGCGTCGTCCTCGCGTACGATGTGGCCCTTGACCATAACGTGGACGCGGTCGACATCCAGGTGCTCCAGGATGCGCGTGTTGTGCGTGATGATGAGCATGGAGCCGTCGCAGCTCTTGCGGTAGGCGTCCATGCCGTGGCTGACGGTGGAAAGCGCGTCGACGTCCAGGCCGGAGTCGGTCTCGTCTAGGATGGCGAGCTTGGGCTGCAGCAGCAGAAGCTGGAGCATCTCGACCTTCTTTTTCTCGCCGCCCGAGAAGCCCACGCCCAGCTCACGGTTGAGGTAGGAGGTATCCATGTTAAGCTCGGCCGCGAGCTCCTTGACGCGACGTCGGAACTCCTTGCCCTTCATCTCCAGGCCGGGGCGGCCGGCGATGCTGGCGCGCAAAAAGCTCGACAGCGGCACGCCCGGGATCTCGACCGGGGCCTGGAAGCTCAGAAACAGGCCGGCGCGCGAACGCTTGTCGGTGGTGAGCTCGGTGATGTCCTGGCCGTCAAAGACGATACGTCCGTCGTTGACCGTGTAGACGGGGTCGCCCATGACCAGGTGGCCGAGGGTGGACTTGCCGGCGCCGTTGGGGCCCATCAGCACGTGGGTCTCGCCGGCGGCGACGTTGAGGTTGACGTTGTGGAGGATGGTCTTCTCGTCCACGGAGGCGGTCAGACCTTCGATGGAAAGCAGCGGATTTGCGCTCATGCTGTCCCTCTCTGTATATGGTGTACTCATAGGTGAACTAAACCCTAGGAATCTTCTCGGAATAAAGTTACTATGGGTTCGGCGTTAGTCAAGGGAAAACCCGACTAATCCACTCGACTTTTTAGATGAGGGACATAATAATCAGGTTTGTTTGTTCCGCTTGCATAGGATTTGGGACAAACAAGCCTGGGTTTGTCCCAGTAACGATGGGAGGGTAGGTATGCTCATTTCTTCTAAGGGCCGCTATGCCCTCCGACTGATGATCTATATCGCGGCGCTCGGTGACGCCGAGGGCAAGATTGCTCTGCGCGAGGTTGCCGACCGCGAGCGCATTTCGCAGAAGTATCTGGAACAGCTGGTTCGTCCGCTCATGAAGGCGGGCCTACTTAAGAGCGTGCGCGGCAAGGGCGGCGGCTACATGATGGCCAAGGACCCGGCCGAGGTGCGTGCCGGCGACATCCTGCGCGCCGTCGAGGGCAGCACGGCTCCGGTGGCGTGCGATGGCATCGACAACAGCTGTACCCGCAGCGATCTTTGCTCCACGGTCAAGTTCTGGCGCGGTCTGGACGACGTGATCGAAAAGTACGTCGACGGCGTGACGTTAGCCGACCTTGCTGCCGTCCCCGAGATTAACTTTGACATTAAGCTGTAGGTTGAGCGCAATTCCTTAAGATTTCGCGGAGGGTTGTTGCCGTTTACCGAGGGGTTGTTGTGTAACAACGGGCGAGCTGCAATACTTATTTTTATCTTTGCAAACTGCTCTTTAACTACACCAATGCAGGGAGGATCTTATGCAGCCCAAGCATTCTGCTATTGTCGCGGGCCTGACGCTGGCGCTTTCGTTTGGCGCCGTTTCCGTGCCGGCACCCGCCGCTGCCGAGGAGCCCACGCCGGGCGTTGCCTCGGATGCGACCGATATCGATAAGGGTCTCTATACCCAGCAGTCCTTCTCGGGCGTGCTGAGGTCGGTCCAGGGCGTTTCGTTTGTTAACGTGACCCCCGAGATGAAGTACTTTACCAAGTACGAGAGCCATGGCAACTATAACCAGGGCTTTTCGTATGGCGACGGCTATAACGCGCTGGGTTATTACCAGTTCGACCGTCGATGGTCGCTCATTCCGTTTATGAAGCAGGCCTACAACTACAACCCCGAAAAATACAGCATGCTCAAGGATGCGATTGATCGCGGCAGCGAGATTTCCAACACGAGCAATGCCATGTACGAGAACGGCCAGCTCACCGAGTTGGGCCGTATTGCGCAGGAGGCTTTCCAAGGTGCTTATAACACCGACCCTGTTGAGTTCTCGGCTCTGCAGGATGCGTATGCGTACAACTCGTACTATGCGGTGACCGAGGCGTGGCTCAAGAGCGGCCTGGGCATTGATATTTCGGGCCGTGCCGATTGCGTTAAGGGCATGGTGTGGAGCATCACCAACATGTGCGGCACCGGTGGTTGCAGGGACTTCTTCCGTTGGGCAAACCTTTCTAACAGTATGACTGATCGCGAGTTTGTGACGGCGCTTTCCAACAGTGTGGTCAATAACGTGGCGACCAAGTATTCGAGCCAGCCCCAGTATCATGAGGGCTGGAAGAACCGCTACCGCAACGAGCTGAAGGACTGCTTGGTTTATATCGCCGAGGACGAGGCCGCTGCCGCTGCGACGCCCGTGCAGCCGGAGCCCACGCCGGCGCCCTCGCCGACGCCTGATTCGAATGACGACTCGAGTGACGATCCCAACGATGACAGGATGGATACGCCCTCGACCGATGCTGACGGTAATGGCTCGGCTGGTGGCACTACCAACGACGGCTCTACCTCGAACGGCTCCAATTCGAACGGCTCTGCTGCGGGCGATTCGTCTTCAAGCTCTGCCGGCAATACGGACAGCGACGCTTCTGGTTCGACCGGCGCTGGCACCTCTAACTCATCCACCGGCTCGAGCGATTCGTCCGTTGGCACCGGCTCTAACAACGGCTCCGGCTCTGACGCAACCCCTGGTTCCGATGCTTCCAAGGATGACTCGAATAAGGCGCCGGACGTCCCCGTTGCTTCGCCGGACAAGAAGCCTTCTTTCTCCGAGCAGCTTGGTTCTACGCTGGGCTCTTCGCTGATGGCTGGCGTCAATAACGGCTCGACCCAGAACAAGGGCAACTCTGATCAGGTTTCCACGGAAAAGATCGAAGCCGCAAAGGGCGACTCCAAGGACAAGGCTTCCGAGAAGACCGAATCCGATAAGGGTTCTAGCTCTGAGGAGAAGAGCGACAAGTCCGAACAGAAGAAGGACGAGGATAAGAAGTCTGAATCTGAGGAGAAGGACAAGAGCAAGGACAAGACCGAGGTCGGAAAGCAGCAGGGCAAGGACAGCGGTAAGGGCAACACCGACAACCAGAACCAGGAGCAAAATGACTCCAAAACGGTGACCACCACGACCACGACGACTACAACTACCAAGTCCTCGGGCGGCAACATGCCCAAGACGGGCGATCTGATTGTGATGGCGAGCCTTGCCAGTGCAAGCTTGGCCACACTGGGCGCTACGTCTATCGTAAGTGGTAAGCATAAGCTCGATCAGCAGAAGAAGGCTTCTGGGGAGGACGGCTTGGAGGAGTAATCTTCCAGATCGTTTTCTATAAGAGTTTGGGACGGGGTCCGGTGCGGCGGCATCGGCCCCCCTTTTTTTGTTGTGCAACGATTTGTTATGCCCCCTCGGGGGTCTGTTGCTACCGCTGCCCGAAACGTTTGCATGTCGATATTGTTGCGCTCTACCCGCTCGCTACAATGGGCATCGTGCTGCGTTAGAAGGAGAGTTTACGGTGTCTGAACAGGTGAATTGTGGTTTTACTCATGCGTTTGGTGCACGGTTGCTCAATCATGCGGATAGCGCAGCTCTACCGGTTGATGCACACGACTTTTCCGATGCAATCAATCGGTGTTTACTCGTCGATAAGACTATGTTTATTGCCGATATATTGGACAGTGAAGCACCTGTTGCGCTTTGCTGTCGGCCCAAGGGTTTTGGCAAGAGCATGAATTTATCGATGCTCAAGTGCTATTTGGAACGACCTGATCGCCGGCTGCCGGATCGAAGCCTGTTCGCTGGTACCCAGATTTGGCAGGCGGGCGGCGGTCGCTATCGTGATGAGTACGCGAGTTATCCGGTCATCATGCTCGACTTTACAGCTGCCGCTTCGAGGCATGGCGCTGGTGCTGCGGCAGCAATTCGCGGGGCTGTCGTGCGCGAGTGCGCCCGATTACTGCCGCTGCTTGCCGCGCCTGATCTGTCAAGACGTGAGGTTCGTCTTATCGAGAGGGCGGCGCGTGGGGTGGCCAGCGATAAGGAGATCGATGCGGCGCTTGGCGTGCTTATTAAACTGCTTCAGACAGCTTTCGATGAGCGGGTTGTTCTTCTGATAGACGACTACGACGCGGTATGTCCAAAGCGTTTGGACGCTCAGGACGACGGTAGCGTGGATTCCCTAGAGTCGCTCAGCCGAATGTTGTTCGACACCATTGCCGATGCCGGCGACTCGTTGCGATTGACGTGTCTGATGTGCGAACGCCCCGGTCATGCCGAGTTTGCGTTGTCCCAACGTGGGGTTTCCTATCGGTCGGCGACAGCGTTGTCGAGTTGGTGTGATCGATGGTTCGGTTTTTCGGACGACGAAGTCCAAGTGCTGTTGGATTGCATCGGTCGCAACGGCTGTCTGGATGACGCGCGTGAGTGGCTCGAGGGCTATCTGTTTGGTGGTTTTTATTGCTCGAGCCCGGAGCGCGTGGTGGACTACGCACATCGCGGTTGCGTCGCGCCTGTTCGGGCAGATCTGTATGGTTACGCTGACCGTCTGAGCGCATGCGTCGGTGACTGGAATCTCATGCGCCTGTCCGCATTGTTCGATTTGCTTGAGCCGCATGGGTTTATTGAGGCGCCAGTGCATGTGCATGCCGAGGTGGCCGATGTCGCCAAGCCCGAAGATATCTGGACAGCGCTGTATCTGTCTGGATTTCTTACGACGGACATGACGGGGCATTCGGAGGACGGCGCGTGCCTTCGTTCCCTGCGTCTGCCTAACAACGAAGTGTGTCAGGCGCTCCGTCTTGTAATTCTGGAATGGTTTGAGTGCGCCGTTGAGGACGTTGGAGTTATCGACTCGTTCCATGACGGGCTGTTCCGAGGAGACGAGGACACTGTAAAGCAAGCTTTGAGCTGTGCTATCGGCGATCTGGGCATCGATGTGGGCCAATCAGATGTGCCGACAGCCTATCATCTGGCGCTTCAGGGGCTCTGCTTTGGACTGCCCGGCTATTGCAATCCCAGCTCCAAGCGAAGTGGCGTCTCGGATCGCTGGGATATCCAGGTGATTCCCACCGGTCGGGTGTTTGACGTGGCCGACACGCTCGGCATGCTCGATGAGCGACCGCTCATTACGGTCAACATGTTGTACGACCCTGGCGTCGATGCCCTGGGCCTGGAACTGTTGGCGGTTCAGGCGCTGCTCGACATAGAGCGCGACGGCATCGATGATATCCGCGTGCCGCGCCCCGCCGTCGGGCGCATGCGTTGGGGCTTTGGCTTTGACGGTCAGCGTGTGTCCGTGGTGTGTCAACGACTGTAGCGGCGGGCGAAAGCCCTTTACTACTCGGCGTCCTTCAGGGGCGGCATGGGCTTCCAGTTGGGATCCTTGACGATCTTGCGGGCGTCCTTCATGCCGCGGCGCAGCGCCGGAATGCCGGTCTTAAAGCATTTGTCGACTGCTGCCAGACGAATGAACTCCTTGCAGAAGGTCGCGGCATTGCCCAGACGGAACAGCATGGGGTGGTAGTCACCGTAGATCTGCATATAGCGAGCGAGGAAGCCTCGGTTGCGCATGATGTAGTAGCGGTTGGTGTCGCTCGTGGAGTTGAGCTGTCGTTTGCCGGCGATATCCCAGTTGGAGACGGCGCGGGCACGCTTGAGCACCACGTCGG
>URRN01000052.1 GCA_900550185.1 uncultured Collinsella sp. | reverse complement strand
CGGCGCTATACTGCAGCCGTTGCCCACGATGCGGGGAACACCCGCATCGTGGGTTTTTGCTTATGAAGGGACGGTGCCGCGTGGACGTACAGCAGCTAGAAGAGGCTTGGGCTTTGAGGGCCGGCGCGCGTGAGGCGCGATTGGTTGCGGCCTCGCATGTGCCGGCGGCGCTGTCTCTGTTGGGGATTGTACGTTCCGGCGATCGCCTGGTTGCGTTTGCCGATGACTTTGCCGATGCGTTTGCGCGCAGCTTTGATGGATGCGGCGTGGCTATGGTGGGGGAGCCGTCGGTTGCGGCGTTTAATGCCGCGTCCGAGGGCTTTGATGCTTCGTTTGATGCCGAGGGACCGCACCTGTGGTGGTTCGTCAACTCCATCGGCGGGTTTGGTCTGCGCGTGCCCGACCTTCGCGCTCTGGGCCGCGCGGCGCGTGAGGCCCGCGCGTTGCTGGTTGTGGACAACACCGTGGCGTCGGCTTTTGGCTGCGATCCGCTGCGGCTGGGTGCTGCGCTGTCGCTCGAGGCGCTCGATCGTGTATGCGCCGGTGATGCTCCGCGCAAGTTGGTTGCCGTATCGGCCGCGCGCTCGCAGCTCAAGCGCCATCGCGTGGATGCCGCGGCTGAGTGCGCGCATGCCCTGCTCGAGGGCTGTGGCTTGGCCAAGCTTGATATGCCTGCTGACGAGGCCGGTGTGCTGGAGCGCGGGCTGGACTCGCTTGATGTCCGCATGCAGGCGCATTTCGACCGCGCACGTGCGCTGGCCGAGTACTTGGCTGCCAATGAGATGGTGCACGCCGTGCGCTATCCCGGACTGAGCTCGCATCCCGACCATGCGGTTGCAACTGGAATCCTCGAGCACGGCTTTGGTCCGGCAGTTGAGTTTGACCTTATTGAGCGCAGTGCGGGCGATTTGTTCGATGCTTTGCCGGGGGAGTTTCGTACATCGCCGGCCGGCGGCGCAACGACGCGCCTTTCGGCTCCACGCGGCAAGCAGGGGTGCACCATTCGCCTCTTCGCCGGCACCGACAACCCTCTGCAGGTGGCTGCCACCCTAGACAACGCCCTCCGCAAGTAGCTAATCGGGGTCTGTGCCACGAAAACGGCCTATTTACTACGTTTATGCCGTAGGGGTCGACCATACCCGCTTATTTTGAAAATCGCCAAGCTGTCTACCAGCGGTTTTATTTTCATAATGCCCGGTATGGTCTAGGGTATTCAACTAAACGTAGTATATGGGCCCATTTTGTGGCGCGAGCCTCAATCCGAGGGCGCGCTGGACAACAATTCAGTCCCAAAAGGACTATCCTGCGTTGATGCTGGCGATGAGGTCGTTGGCTTTGGTGGCGATGACGTTGTTGATGTCGGTCTGCAGCTCCTCGTAGACCGCTATGGCCCGCTCGCCGGCGGGGGTGAGGGTGGATCCGCGGGCGCCGTCGCGCTCGATGAGTTTGCAGCCCAGCTGGCCTTCGGCCTCGTTCACGATGCGCCAGGCCTTGGAATACGCCATGCCCATGCTCTTGGCGGCACGGTTGAGCGAGTGCTCGCGGGCGATGCCCTGCAGCAGCAAGACACAGCCATGGCCGAACACGCCCGGCAAATCCTTGTCGCACGCTTGAATGACCAACTTTGCCGTCGTCTTGTACTTCATACGCTCCACGTCTCCCCGCTAAAGTATTTGCTGGGCAAACGCAAAGCCTGCGTCAAACCCTCGTGTGCTCTTTCTAAACCATGCATTGTAGCAGTCAAAGTGCGTTAAGATACTTCCCCAGTATTGGGCGCCCAAGGTTGGGCTGGGTCCTACGAGGCCTGCAGCCGACCGGTCGCATGGAAAAAGGAGAAACATGGCTACGTTCTTTCCCGGTGAGTCCCACACGTTTTCGGAGTATCTGCTGGTCCCCGGTTACTCGTCCTCGCAGTGCATCCCCAACAACGTCTCTCTTAAGACGCCGCTAACCCGCTTCAAGCGCGGTGAGAAGCCGGCAATCACCCTGAACATCCCCATGGTTTCCGCCATCATGCAGTCCGTCTCGGGCGTCGACATGGGTGTCGCGCTCGCTACCGAGGGCGGCCTGTCCTTCATTTACGGTTCTCAGACCCCCGAGTCCGAGGCTGCTATGGTCAAGGCCGTTAAGGATCACAAGGCTGGTTTCGTTCAGTCCGATTCCACGCTGACACCCGACATGACCATGGAGCAGGTCATCGAGCTCAAGGAGAAGACCGGCCACTCCACCATGCCGGTCACCGACGACGGCACTCCCAAGGGCAAGCTCCTGGGCATTGTCACCAGCCGTGACTATCGTCCCAGCCGCGATGACCACCAGAAAAAGGTCTCCGAGTTCATGACCCCGCGCGAGCAGCTCATCGTGGGCGACAAGAACATCAGCCTCAAGGTTGCCAACGACGTCATCTGGGACAACAAGCTCAACGCCCTGCCTATCGTCGACGACAACGATCACCTTATGGGCATCGTCTTCCGCAAGGACTACGACAGCCACAAGACCAACCCCAACGAGCTGCTCGACGGCGACAAGCGCTACATGGTCGGCGCCGGCATCAACACCCGCGACTATGCCGAGCGCGTGCCGCTGCTCATCGAGGCCGGTGCCGACGTCCTGTGCATCGACTCTTCCGAGGGCTTCAGCGAGTGGCAGAAGCGCACCATCGAGTGGATCCGCGCCAACTATGGCGAGGATGTCAAGGTCGGCGCCGGTAACGTCGTCGACGCCGAGGGCTTCCGCTTTTTGGCAGACTGCGGTGCCGACTTCATCAAGGTCGGTATCGGCGGCGGCTCCATCTGCATTACCCGCGAGACCAAGGGTATCGGCCGTGGTCAGGCCACCGCGCTGATTGATGTCTGCCGCGCTCGCGACGAGTACTACGAGGAGACGGGTGTCTACGTGCCCGTGTGCTCCGACGGCGGCATCGTCTACGACTACCACATGACGCTCGCCCTTGCCATGGGTGCCGACTTTATGATGCTGGGCCGCTACTTCGCCCGCTTTGACGAGAGCCCGACCGAGCGCGTCAACGTCAACGGTCAGTACATGAAGGAGTACTGGGGCGAGGGTTCCGCGCGCGCCCGCAACTGGCAGCGCTACGACCTGGGCGGCGCCGCGAAGCTCAGCTTCGTCGAGGGCGTCGACTCCTACGTCCCATACGCCGGCTCCCTCAAGGACGGCGTGGGCGGCACGCTTTACAAGGTCAAGTCCACGATGTGCAACTGCGGCGCCCTCTCGATCCCCGAGCTCCAGGAAAAGGCTCGTCTGACCCTGGTCTCCTCGACCTCGATCGTCGAAGGCGGAGCCCACGACGTAGTCGTCAAGGACTCCCAGCAAAGCGTCAGCTACCGCTAAGCGGCTTTCCCAAGCACCGCACCTTGCCGCTCAAACCGTCGCTTGCGTACCTAAGTACGCGGCGCTCCTCTTTCACGGCAATCTGCGGCACTTGGAAAACCCGATCATGCTTGGGTGGGTAACAATTAGCGGTTGATTCACAACCACGTTATTTAGATAAAGCGAGATGCCTGCAAGTCGCAGGCATCTCGCTTGTCGTATTTGCTATCATCAGTCAAGTTAACCTTAGGGTCGGGCGGCTTGGCTTTGTTCGCTACAAGTTCCGCACGCAAAGAAGAGCACTTAATGTGCTCTTCGTCTTGCGCAGGACTGTCCGCAGTAGCGAATAAAGCCAAGCCGCCCGACCCCAGCTAAGATTAAAGGAGCTGATATGTGCGATTGCACAGATCATAAGGATGAGATCCCTGCCTACGACGCGCAGGCCATTGAGTCCCGGTGGATGAAGGCCTGGGAGGACTCCAACCTCTTTGCCGTCGACACCGACGACAGCAAGCCCAAGAAGTACGTGCTCGAGATGTTCCCGTATCCGTCGGGCGACCTGCACATGGGCCACGCGCGCAACTACACTATCGGCGATGCCATGGCCCGTCAGGCCCGCATGCGTGGCTACGACGTGCTGCATCCCATCGGCTTTGACGCTTTTGGCCTGCCCGCCGAGAACGCCGCCATCAAGCACAACACGCAGGCTGCCGCCTGGACGTATAAGAACATGGACCAGGCGCTCGCCACGATGAAGCGCATGGGCTTCTCCTACGATCTGGATCGCATGGTCAAGACCTGCAGCCCCGACTACTACCGCTGGGGCCAGTGGATCTTTGAGAAGATGTGGGAAAAGGGCCTGGTCTACCGTAAGAAGAACCCGGTCAACTGGTGCCCCACCTGCAAGACCGTTCTGGCTAACGAGCAGGTTACCGAGGGTAAGTGCTGGCGCTGCGGCACCGAGCCCGAGAAGCGCGACCTGGAGCAGTGGTACTACAAGATTACCGAGTACTCCCAGGAGCTGCTCGACGATCTGGAGAAGCTCCCCGGCTGGCCCGAGCGCGTCAAGCAGATGCAGGCTAACTGGATCGGTCGCTCCGAGGGCGCCGAGGTCGACTTTACCCTTTGCGACCAGGATGGCGAGCCCATTGAGGGCGATGAGGGCAAGATCACCGTCTTCACCACGCGTGCCGATACGCTCTTTGGCGTTTCCTTCTTTGTCCTGGCTCCCGAGTACGCCGGCCTGCACGAGCTCGTCGAGGGCACGGAGTACGAGGAGGCCGTCACCAAGATTGTCGAGGACTCCAAGCATATCTCTGCCGTCGAGCGTGCCCAGGGCACACTCGAGAAGCACGGTGCCTTCACGGGCCGCTATGTGGTAAACCCCGTCAACGGCGAGAAGGTCCCTGTGTGGGTTGCCGATTATGTCGTTGCCGACTACGGTACCGGTGCCGTCATGGCCGTTCCCTGTGGCGACCAGCGCGACTTTGAGTTCGCCCGCAAGTACGACCTGCCGATCGTACCGATCATCCTGGACGATGGCGATCGCGCTGCCGTCGAGGCCAGCGGCGAGACCATCGATACCTTCCATGCCGAGACCGTCGACTGGGATTGCGCTCACGCTGCCGAGGGCACGCTCGTCCAGTCCGGCAAGTACACCGGCATGCGCGGCGGTAAGCACTCCGAGGGCGAGGCTGCCATCGTGGCCGACCTCGAGGCCATGGACTGCGGTCGTCGCAAGGTCGAGTTCCGTCTGCGCGACTGGCTCATTTCCCGCCAGCGCTATTGGGGCAACCCCATCCCGGCCATCCACTGCGAGCACTGCGGCATCGTGCCCGTGCCCGAGGATCAGCTGCCGGTGACGCTGCCCGAGAACCTGGACCTGGGCGCCGGCGAGACCCTCGCCGAGTGCAAGGAGTTCTACGAGACCACCTGCCCGGTCTGCGGTCGCCCGGCCAAGCGCGAGACCGATACCATGGACACCTTCACCTGCTCCAGCTGGTATTACCTGCGCTATACCGATCCGCACAACACCGAGCTGCCCTTCTCCCGCGAGGCCGCCGACCGTTGGATGCCCGTCGATAACTACATCGGCGGCATCGAGCACGCCATTCTGCACCTGCTCTACAGCCGCTTCTTTACCAAGGCGCTGCGCGACCTGGGCCTGCTGAGTGTGGACGAGCCCTTCACCAACCTGCTGTGCCAGGGCATGGTCAAGGACGAGAACGGCGACACCATGTCCAAGTCCAAGGGCAACGTCGTGCCCCCGAGCTCGGTCATCGAGCCCTACGGTGCTGACACCATGCGTCTGGCGATCCTGTTTATCGCCCCGCCCGAGAAGGACTTCGACTGGGATCCCAAGGCTGTCGAGGGCGCTAACCGCTTCATCAAGCGCGCCTGGCGTATCGTTTGGCAGCTCGTCCAGTCCGGCGACGCCAACGTGGCCTTCGACAAGTCCGCGCTCGATGAGGTTGCTATGAAGCTCTATCGCGAGCGTCACCGCACCATCGCCAAGTGCACCGAGGACTTCGATCGCGGCCAGTTCAACACCGCCATCTCGGCCGTCATGGAGCTCGTCAACGCGGCGAGCGCCTACCTCAACGCCACCGAGGGTACCGCCCGCGACAAGGCGCTGTGCTACGGCGTGGCCAAGGATATCGTGAGCGTGCTGGCGCCCATCTGCCCGTTCTGGGCCGACGAGCTGTGGCACGAGGCGCTCGGCTGCGAGGGCAACGCCTACACCGCCGCCTGGCCCGAGTTCGACCTGGCCGAGTCCGTTGAGGACACGGTGCAGATCGTGGTCCAGGTGCTCGGCAAGGTCCGCGGCCGCGTCGACGTTGCCCGCGATGCCTCCAATGAGGATATGCAGGCTGCCGCCGAGGCCGCCGTCGCCAAGTGGCTCGAGGGCAAGACGGTCGTCAAGGCCATCTGCGTGCCCGGCAAGCTGGTCAACCTGGTGGTCAAGTAAGCACTGCGCGCTTAACTGACGCATAAAAGACGAGGGGCGATCCGGTTGGGTCGTCCCTCGTTTTGCATGTATCTGCCTAGTTGCCTTCGGCCAATTGTCCTATTCTTGTGGAGAAGCTGTGCGCACGCTGACCTGCAGATTCGTACTGTGCTTGCACGTTTCCGCAGCTATTGGTATAGTTTGCTTGCAAATGAAGTTGTAATTGAAAGAAGTGGGGTTTCGGCCCCGCTTCTTTTTTGTATGGATGGAGGTGCCGCAATGGTCAAGACCAAGACCGAGCAGGCGATCATCGACGCGCTCGAGGCCGTCGCCCCCCAGCACGATGTCGACATTGTCGACGTTGAGCTCGTGGGCGCCACCAAGGCCCCCTGCGTGCGCGTGCGTATCGAGGGTGCCGAGGGTCAGAGCCTGTCGCTCAACGACGTCACGGCCAACACCAAGTGGGTCGGCGATGTGATTGAGGAGCTCGACCCCATCTCTTCGAGCTATACGCTCGAGGTGTCGAGCCCGGGCATGGCGCGCCCGCTGCGCCGCCCGCGCGACTTTGCCCGCTTTGTGGGCGAGAACTGTGAGCTCACCTCCACCGCCACCGAGGGCCGTCGCAAGTACACCGGCAAGATTGCCGCCGCGACCGAGACGAACGTGACCCTCGAGCTCGAGGACGGCGAGTCCGTCACCCTCGATTTCTCTGATGTTAAAAAGTGCAAGTTGAAGCCCACCTACGACTTCAAGCCCGCGAAGGAAGGAAAATAAGATGGCAGCATCCGACATGATGTCCGCCCTGATGGAGCTTTGCCAGGATAAGCACATCGACCAGCTCTACCTGATCGACCGCCTGGAGCAGTCGCTCGCCAAGAGCTATGCCGAGATTTTGCATCTTGACTGGGGCGCTAAGGTGACCATCGACCGCACCACCGGTAAGATCTACGTCTACCGCCTGGAGCCGATCGACGATTCTATGGACGAGGAGGGCAACTTCACCGAGTTCGAGGAGATCGACGTCACGCCCAAGGACACGAGCCGCATCGCCGCCCAGCACGCCAAGGCGGAGATCAACGCCATCGTGCGCAACTCCGCCCGCGAGCAGATTTACGAGGAGTTCTCCGGCCGCATCGGTGACCTCATCAGCGGTACCGTGCTGCAGTCCACGCCCGACTTCACAATCGTCAAGATCCGCGAGGGCGTCGAGGCCGAGCTTCCGCACTTCGACCAGCGCCGTTACGAGAACGAGCGCAACGAGCGTCCGATGGGCGAGCGCTACCTGCACAACCAGCACATCAAGGCCGTGATCATCGACGTTCGCGACCCCAACTCCAACCTGCAGCCGGTTCGTGGCGAGCACAGCCGTCCGCCGATTGTCATCTCCCGTACCCACCCCGAGCTCATGCGTCGTCTGTTTGAGCAGGAGGTGCCCGAGATCTATGAGGGCACCGTCCAGATCAAGTCGATCGCTCGCGAGCCGGGCCAGCGCTCCAAGGTCGCCGTCCATTCGCTCGACGATCGTCTGGATCCCGTGGGCGCCTGCGTCGGCCCCAAGGGCAGCCGTGTCCGCGCCGTCGTTGGTGAGCTCCGTGGTGAGCGTGTCGACGTCATCCTGTGGGATGCCGATCCGGCCGTCTACGTTGCCAACGCCCTGTCGCCCGCCAAAGTCACCCGCGTCCTCATCGACGAGGAGAAGGCCTACGCCGGCGTCATCGTGCCCGACGACCAGCTGTCCCTCGCCATCGGCAAGGAGGGCCAGAATGCCCGCCTCGCCGCGCGCCTGACCGGCTGGCACATCGACATTAAGTCCGAGACCCTTGCCGCCGACATCCTCAAGAACGTTCCCGTTCACGAGGAGCCTGCCGCCGACCTGATCGGTGACGAGGAGGACGACGACGTCCGTCGCTGCGAGTACGTGTCCGAGGACGGCATTCAGTGCCGCAACCAGGCCCGTCCCGGCTCCCGTTTCTGCGGTGTCCACGACACCGACGCCTTCGATGATGCGGAGGACCTGATCTAGCGCGCGGTCGCGCCGGACGGGTTCCGGCGCATCTCCCACGCTCGTTCAGTCTCTAGGCACCAAGGTGCCAGAAAGGGTAGGTGAAGTCATATGGCAAAAGTCCGTGTGTCCACCCTGGCCAAAGAGTTCGGCATGACCTCCAAGGAACTGATGGGTCATCTCGCCGATATGAAGATTCCCGCTAAGTCCGCTTCCTCCGCCCTGGAGGACGCTTACGTCGCCATGGTCCGCAAGCAGCTCGCCCCGGTGATCGAGGCCCGCGCCCAGGAAGTCGAGGCCGCCAAGCAGGCCGAGGAGCAGGCCGCTGCCGCCGAGGAGGCAGCACGCGCTGCCGAGGCAGAGCGCGAGCGCATCGCCGCCGAGAAGGCTCGCGAGGAGGAGCGCCGTCAGTTCGCAGCCGCCCAGGCTGCCGAGGAGGCCGCCCGTGCCGAGGCCGAGGCCAAGAAGAAGGCCGAGCAGGAGCGTCTTGCCCGCGAGAAGGAGGAGGCTGCCCGCGAGGCCCAGCGCCGCGCCGTTCCCGCTTCCGACTCCGGTTCGCGTTTCCGTTCGCTGCTCGACCAGATCGCCGCACAGGAGACCGTGCTCAAGGAGAAGAAGGACGCCGAGGAGAAAGCCAAGGCCGAGCGCGCTGCCGAGCGCGGCAACCGTCGTGGCGGCAACAACGACCGTCGCGGTGGCCGTCGTAACGATCGCAACGCCTCCGACAACAACTCCGAGCGCAACGCCTCCGAGAACCGTCCGCACAGCCATCGCACCAATGCCAGCAACAACGTCGCTGCCGGCATGGACTTCCCCAACCCCGATAAGCAGGGCAAGGGCAAGAAGCGCAAGGGCGGTCACAACAACGAAGAGGACCACTACAGCCGCATGGCTCGCGAGGCCGAGGAGTACAGCCGCGAGAAGGTGCTCGAGGAGGCTCGTGCCGCCGTCGAGGAGGCCTCTCGCGAGTCCACCGGTCGCCGCAAAAAGCGCAAGGAGAAGCGCGAGCGCGAGGCTGCCAAGGCTCAGGAGGAGCGCAAGATAGAGGAGGCGCTGGCCCAGGGCGTGAACCCCGAGGACCTCGACGCCATCAAGGTCTCCCAGGGCGTTACCGTCCAGGAGCTTGCCGAGGCGCTCGACGTTCCGGCCAACGACATCATCAAGCGCCTGTTCCTGCTGGGTACGCCGCTCACCATGACGCAGTCCATGTCCGACGACCTCGTTGAGCTCGTTGCCGACGACCTGGGCCGTCAGATCAAGATCATCACCCCCGAGGAGGAGAACACCTTCTCGTTCTACGACGATCCCGCCGACCTTAAGCCGCGTGCCCCGGTCGTCACCGTCATGGGCCACGTCGACCACGGCAAGACGTCGCTGCTTGACGCCATCCGTCACACCGGCGTTGCTGCCGGCGAGGCGGGCGGCATTACGCAGGCCATCGGCGCTTCGCAGGTCATGATCAACGACCGCAAGATCACCTTCATCGATACCCCCGGTCACGCCACCTTTACGGCCATGCGTGCCCGCGGCGCCAAGGTGACCGATATCGTCATCCTGATCGTGGCCGCCGATGACGGCGTCATGCCCCAGACCATCGAGTCGATCAACCACGCCAAGGCCGCCGGCGTTCCCATCGTCGTCGCCGTCAACAAGATCGATAAGCCGGGTGCCAACCCCGACCGCGTGCGCCAGGAGCTCACCGAGTACGGCATCATCCCCGAGGAGTGGGGCGGACAGAACATGTTCGTCAACATCTCGGCCAAGCAGAAGATCGGTATCGACGACCTGCTCGAGACCGTCCTGCTCCAGGCCGACGTGCTCGAGCTCAAGGCCAACCCCGATACGTTCGCATCGGGCAACGTCCTCGAGGCTAAGCTCGACAAGGGCCGCGGCTCGGTTGCCACCGTGCTCGTGACCCGCGGTACCCTGCACGTGGGCGACACGCTGGTCGCCGGCCTCACCTATGGCCGCGTCCGTGCCATGCTCGACCCCAAGGGTAACGCCGTCACCGAGGCCGGTCCCTCCGACGCCGTCGAGATCTTGGGCCTGCAGTCCGTCCCCAACGCCGGCGACGAGTTCCGCGTATTCGAGGACGAGCGCGAGGCGCGTGCGCTGGCCGACGAGCGTTCGCTCAAGGCCCGTATCGAGGAGCAGAGCCGCGTGAAGCACGTGACGCTCGAGAACCTCTTCGAGACCATCGCCGACGCCGAGGTCAAGGAGCTCAACCTGATCATCAAGGCCGACGTCCAGGGTTCCATCGAAGCTCTTCAGGACTCGCTCGACAAGATGGATCAGTCCGAGGTTCGTATCAACACGATCCACTCCGCCGTTGGCGCCATCAACGAGACCGACGTCGTCCTGGCCGACGCCTCCAACGCCATCATCATCGGCTTTGGCGTCCGTCCCGACGGTAAGGCTCGCTCCGCCGCCGAGCGCGAGGGCGTCGAGATCCGTTGCTACGACGTCATCTACAAGTGCCTCGAGGACCTCGACGCTGCCCGTATCGGCATGCTCAAGCCCACCGAGGTTGAGGTCTCCACGGGCACTGCGACCGTCCTGGACACCTTCAAGGTGCCCAAAGTCGGCATCGCCGCCGGTGTCCGCGTCGAAGAGGGCGAGATCGCCGCGACCGATTCCGTACGCCTGGTGCGCGACGGCATCGTGGTCTTCAACGGTAAAATCGCCTCGATGCGTCACTACAAGGACGAGGCCAAGAGCCTCAAGAGCGGCTCCGAGGGCGGTATTGGTCTGGAGAACTTCCAGGACATCAAGCCTGGCGACACCATTGAGGGCTACCGCATTGACCAGGTTGCCCGTACCGAGTAGGGGGTAGCGCTATGAAGCAAACGCAGGCAACCCGCCGTCTGGGCGAGCAGCTTCGCGAGAAGCTCGGTTATATCCTGCTCTTTGAGGTTTCCGATCCGCGTCTCGACCTGGTCACCCTAACCGCGGTCGAGGTCGCGGTGGACCGCTCGTTCGCGCGCGTGTACGTGTCGTGCGACGCGAGCCGCTACGACGAGGTCATGGAGGCGCTCGCCAGCGCCAAGGGCCGCATCCGTAGCCTGTTGGCCCGCTCGCTCGATTGGCGCGTCACGCCCGAACTCGATTTTCGCATCGATCGCTCGACCGATGAGGCCGAGCGCATCACGCGTGCGCTGGAAAACGTTCCCGCCACGCTTGCGATCGAAAAGGACGAGGACGGCTATCCGATAGCGGATGCCGCCCAGGAGGCAGCTTTAGATGACTAATTCCGCCGACCTCGCCTCGTGCGAGTCTGCAGATATTCAGCGACGCATCCTCGAGCTCATCGAGGGTGCGTCCTCCATTGCGATTTCGGGACATAC
>URRN01000051.1 GCA_900550185.1 uncultured Collinsella sp. | reverse complement strand
CCACGGGCAGGACGGCAAGAGCGGGGCGGGCGTCCTCCTCTTGCGTCATAAGCCCGTTGACGACCTCGTGGATCACGCCGTCGCCGCCAAGCGCGATAACGGTGCGATAGCCCGTTGCCTGGGCGGCTAGCTCCTTGGCGTGCCCCATGCGCTCGGTCAGCACCAGGTCAAACTGGGATGCGCGTGCAGTCATGTCCAAAAAGCGCTGCAGGCGCTCGGCAACTTCATGCGCCGCACCCGACTGGGCGGCTGGGTTGGCGATGATGAGCGTGCGACCAAAATCAGTTGCGTGCATGGGGTGACTCCCGGCGTATGACGTGACGGTGCGGTCGCGCTCAGGTCGAATTGCCCCCGATTGTGGCTGCACGGCGAATATTTACGTCTACTCTATCAGGTCGTTGTGGCGCTCGATAGCATCCGCTACCGTACCGCCCTCATCCACAATAAGCGAACGGCGCTTGGGTGAGATGATGCGCTGGGCGGGGTACACGCCACGGTGTCCGCCGGTTAGGTAGCTGATAAAGGCCACGATGACAAAGAACCCGGCGGCCGTGCCGTGGAACAGGTCGATGGCCATCATGCAGGTGGTGATGGGCACGTTGAGGCCGGCGCAGAACACGCCGAGCATGCCTAGCGCCGCCAGAAAGCTGGGGTCGATTCCGACGAGGCAACCGATCCAGCCGCCGAGTGCCGCACCGATGCCAAACAGGGGCGTGACCTCGCCGCCTTGGAAGCCGGCGCCCAGGGTGAGGGCCGTAACCACGAGCTTGATGGCTGCGTCCGCCAGGGTGGTGTTGCCGGCGAACCCGGCGCCTGAGAGCCAGGTGGCAAGGCCGGCATACTTCCAGGCGTCGAGCATCGCGTAGGCCGCGAGCACCACGAGCGCACCCACGAGCGCGCGAACGAGGTAATTGGTGATAATGCGACCGTACAGGCTCTTGACGGTTCGAACCGACCAGGCAAAGAGGCGTGCCGTCAGACCGAAGATAATGGCGCTGATAACAACGATGGCAACCGTCCGCGGCGTCATGCCGGGAACGCTGGCGATGACATTCGCTTCGTACTCGGTACCCAGGGCGAGTGATGTAAAGTAGCCGGTAAATGAGGCGACCAGGCAGTAGATGCCCGCCGTGTAGTCGATCTTGCCGATAAAGCACATCTCCATGCCAAAGAAAGCTCCGGCAAGGGGCGAGCCGAATACGGCGCCAAAGGCCGACGAGATGCCGGCGAGCATGAGGTCGTGGTGGTCATGCTTTTTGAGGTGGGCGAGGCTCGAGATGTTGCTGGCGATGGTGCCGCCAATCTGCACCGCGGCTCCCTCGCGACCGGCCGATCCGCCCGTTAGGTGCGTGAGCGTGGAGCAGACGAAGGTGAGGACGGCCATGCGCATGTGGATGAGGCGTGTGCCCAGAGCGGAGTCGATGACCAGGTTGTTGCCACGCTTGGCGGCAAGGCCGTGGTTTTTGTACACCCATGCGGTGGCAACGCCCACAACGGGAAGTAAGGCGTAGACCCACGCATGGTGCTCGCGATAGTCGGTCGCGATATTCAACGAGGCCAAAAACGCCCAAGCGGCAACACCCATGGCGAGTGAGACGATGACGACGAGTACGAGCAACTTGGCGCTCGCGAGTAGGTTGCGGGCGTTGCGGCGCGTGTCGGCAGCCAAGAGATGCTCGGAGCGGGTGAGCTGATGCCTGCCTGCCGTGATGACGTCGTTAAGGGAGAAAAAGCCGCCGTCGTCGAGCGGCTGGGAATGATTCTGCGCCTCGTTTGCGCTTTCGGGTTTGTCGTTATGAGCCATACGTTCCTCTTTTAGGTTGCAACGCAAGCATTATAAAACGCGGTAAACGCGACGAGCCGGTGGGCTGGTTTCCATTCTGTTTCGCGGCCTGCAACCGACAGGTGTATTTGCGGGTACAGGCCAAGTCGCGGTAGTGCGGCGGGGGATTATACTGAGATAAGCATAAAGAATCGGCGCCCCTGTTGTGCGCCGTGGCATTAAGAGGTGCATATGGCAGAGAGACTCATTCCGCTGGAGGACGCGCAGTCGATTGTCCTGTCGCACGTTGCTCCGACCGATCTCGTCGAGAGTCCCGTGTGGCAGGCCACCGGTCTTCCCTTGGCCGAGGACGCGGTGGCCGATATCGACATCTCGCCGTTTGCCAACAGCGCTATGGACGGATATGCCGTGCGCTCGGCGGACTTGGCGCAGGCATCTGGCGAGGCACCGGTGACGCTCGATGTTATCGGACATGAGGCCGCGGGCCATGTGTTTGAGGGCACAATCGGAGTGGGCGAGACGGTCCGCATCATGACAGGTGCGCCGGCGCCCGAAGGTGCCGACGCCGTAGTGAAATACGAGATCGTCGACGTGCTCGATGGCGACGGCAACGAGGGCTCGCACGTTCGTTTCTCGGCGCCTACCAAGGTAGGGGAGAACGTTCGCTCTGCCGCCGAGGAGGCCCATGCTGGCGATGTTGTGATGCACGCCGGCGAGGTCGTGGCTCCGGCGGGCGCGGGTCTGCTGGCAAGCGCCGGATACGCTCGCGTGAAGGTGCACGCCGCCCCGCGTGTGGGCATCATCTCGCTGGGCACGGAGCTGGTCGCACCGAGTAACGTGCCGGCGCGTGGGCAGATTCGTGATTCCAACTCGTCGGCGTTGATGGCCGAGGCGCTCGATGCCGGCGCCGAGCCCGTGTTCTACGGCATTGCGCCCGACGATGAGCAGGCGATTGACGAGCTGGTTCATCGTGCCGTGCAGGAGTGCGACTTTGTCATTACGAGCGGCGGCGCCTCTTCGGGCGATTACGATTTCGTGACGGCGCTCGTCCGGCGCGAGGGCGAGGTGCTGTTTGACCGCATCTCGATGCGTCCGGGCAAGGCCATAACGTTTGGTCTGCTTGGGGACAAGCCATATTTGGGGCTTTCGGGCAATCCCGCGGCGGCGTATGTGGGCTTTGAGATGCTCGCCCGCCCGGCTATTCGCAAGATGCGCGGCTTTGCCGAGGGCGTGCGTCCCGTGCAGCAGGCGACGCTCACACACGGCGTGAAGAAGCGCCAGGACCGACGCTTCTTCGATCGCGCCACGGTTTTGCGCGACCCCGAGACCGGTGAGTTGTTGGTGACCGAGGCTAAGACGCAGAACTCGGCGCTGCTCGGCACGATGCAGCGGGCCAACTGCCTGCTGCGTATTGACGAAGGGCCGTGCGAGCTCAAGGCGGGGGATGTCGTGGACGTTGTGCGCGTCGACCTGCCCGAGGGAACGGTGCTATAGGAGGAACGCTATGGAGTTGAAGATATCGATCGTGACGTGCTCGGATACGCGCGACCTTGTCCAGGACGAGGCGGGCGCTGCCCTCGAGGAGCTCATCGTGGCGCAGGGCTGGACGGTCGCCTCGCATGTGGTCGTGCGCGACGACGTTAGCGAGATTGGTGATGCCATTGTGGAAGCTGCCGATGCGCGCCACGCCAATGTCGTGCTCACCTGCGGCGGCACGGGTCTTTCGATGCGCGACGTGACACCCGAGGCGACGCGTGCCGTCTGTGACCGTGATGTGCCGGGTGTCGCCGAGGCAATCCGTGCCTACTCGATGACCAAGACGCGCCGCGCCATGCTCTCGCGCGCCGTGTGCATGCAGCGTGGGTATACGCTTGTCATCAACTTTCCGGGATCCACGAAAGCGGCCCGCGAAAGCTGGGAGGCCGTGAGCGATCAGCTGGAGCATGCGGCCCAAATGACGGCGGTCGGCGGACATACCAACTAAGCGGTTTACCTGCGGCGGGGCGACCAGAACGGCTGCTCCGCTTTTGTTTTCCGCCGAAGCGACGCCAAGGTGCACGGCAACTCGAAACTATATTCTCTGGCGAGAATAATTTCTCACTATCATTATTCTCGTAGAAGTATAATCTGATTGCAGATTAAAGCCCGCGGTGGGGTACCCGGGCACAAGGTCCGAAAGGGTTGAATATGTTCGATATGGTTTCACGCCGCGGTTTTGTCTCGCTTTCTGCTGTCGCTGCCGCCGGCTTTGGCCTTGCTGGCTGCTCGGGCAACAAGACGTCCGAGCCCGCTGGTTCCGATGCCGGCTCCGCCAAGTCTTCCTCTAAGAAGAAGGCTGTCGAGCTGCAGGTCTTTGCCGCCAACTCGCTCGAGAAGGCTCTGCCCGAGGTTCAGGAGCTCTACACCGAGCAGACCGGTACCACGTTTGCCGACACGCAGTTTAAGGCGTCTGGCGACCTTGTCGAGCAAATGCGCGCCGGTGCTGCCGTCGACGTGCTTATCACGGCCTCCAAGGGCACCATGGACGACGCCGAGGCCGCTGAGCTCGTCGACACCGACATGCGTGAGGACATGTTCGTCAACGACCTCGTGATTATTCGCGCCGAGGGCTCCGACACCAAGGTCGAGGCCATCGCCGACGTCGCGAATCTGGACGGCAAGATCGCCATCGGCGACGCCAAGACCGTTCCCGCCGGCAAGTACGCCAACCAGGCCCTGGCCTCCGTGGGCCTCTACACCGGCACCGAGGGCGACGACGGCGAGTATGCTCCCGAGATCGCCGACAAGGTGGCTTTGGCCGACAAGGTCGGCACTGCTGCCGCCTACGTCTCTACGGGCGACTGCGTGGCTGGCTTTGTCTATAGCTCCGACATCTTCCGCTACGACGGTATCGAGGAGGCCTTCGTGTGTCCCGAGGACTCGCACAAGCCCATCGTGTATCCCGGCGCTGTCGCCGATAGTTCCGAACACGCCGACGAGGCCAAGGCGTTTATCGACTTTTGCCTGACCAACAAGAAGGCTCAGAAGATTTGGGCTAAGTACGGCTTTGAGCTTTCCGCGTAGTGCGGCTTGGCGCGATAATTCCATCGTTTTGTGTTTCACTCCGTCCTTGTATTCGCTTGGAGCTTTTCGTGCTTAATAGATTCCGCATCCTTGTCGCCTGTGCTTTAACCTTCACGCTTTGCTGGGTGCCGGGATTTGCGTTTGCTGGAGACGCTGAGGATGGAGCTCAGGTTGCTGCGACCGCCCATGGGCTTTCCTATGGGATCGAGGGTTTTGAGCGGTTGGCCAAGGGGACCGCTCGTGCCATGGAGGGCCAGCCTGAGGGCTACCGGTTTCCCGTTAACGAGGACGTGGACCTTGTAGTGGCGCCTGCTGCCGATCGCGTTGTGGTGTGGATATCGCCCAAGGCGGTCGAGAAGTTTGGTTTGGATCCGCAGGACAACGAGTGCGTATCGGGTCTCAAAGCCCTCGTCTGTGAACTCGACAGCGCAAACTGCATGGGAGGTGCGCAGCTGGGGGACGTGGATCTTCCCTGGTATGTTACGGCGGAAACAACGTTTGATGCCGGCGGGTATACCTATGGCTTTGACGAGCGCGGTGCGGATGGGGACCGCTATGTGGTGATTGCATCAGCCTCGGGTGATGCCAAGGGCGGCGCGCGTTGGCTTGATAGTGCTCAAATGGTTGAAGCATCGTCTGTCGTGTTGCGGGATGAGCAGGCCCCCTTGACCTCTCTGGCCTCCTTTTTGGGCGGCATCGACTACCGTCCGTTTTGGGTGTCTATCAAAACGAGCGGCCTTGCCCTCGTTATTGCCTTTGCACTGGGCCTGTTTGCCGCATGGAAGACCATGGGTACTACGAGCCGTATCAAGGGCCTGCTGGACTCGGTCTTTACCGTCCCCATGGTGCTGCCGCCTACGGTCTGCGGCTTTCTGCTGCTTATGCTATTTGGCCGCTCGACCGGGGTGGGCCAGTGGCTGATCGCGCACGGCGTCTCGATCGTCTTTACGTGGCCCGCGGCGGTGATATCTGCCGTGGTGGTGTCGTTTCCCCTGGTCTACCGTACGGCGCTCGGTGCCTTCGAGAGCCTCGACACGCAGATGCTCGACGCCGCGCGAACCCTGGGATGGCCCGAACGTCGCATCTTCACCAAGCTTATGATGCCGCTTGGTTGGCCCTCGATTGCCGCCGGCACGGTGCTCGCCTTCGCGCGTGCCATGGGCGAGTTTGGCTGCACCCTGTTCTTTGCGGGCAACTATGCCGGCATTACCCAGACCATCCCCATCGCCATCTACTTTGAGTGGATGGGCGGCAACACGTCGGTGGCTCTCTTTTGGGTTGTCGTCGTGATCGCCTTTAGCTTCTTGGTCATCCTGTTTATCAACATGTACACGGCGCACTCGCAAAAGTATCGCGAGCGGGGCCTTTCCCGCGCGGAGCGCAAGCAGGCCAAAGATTTCGCCGGACAGGGCGATTCGCTCGACCCAGTCGGCGGCGATGCGCTGCGCATCGATCGCGAGGCGTTGGCCGAGCTTATGCGCGATGACACGGTCGCAAAGGGAGGTCGATAGGCCATGTCGCTCGTTCTGGATATAAAAAAGCACTATCCCGGGTTTATGCTCGACATGCAGCTTGAGGCCGGCGAGGAGCGCGTGGCGTTGCTCGGTGCCTCGGGTTGCGGCAAGAGCTGCACACTTCGCTGCATTGCCGGTGTGGAGACGCCCGACGAGGGCAAGATCGTCGTTAACGGCGTGACCTTTTTTGACTCGGCGGCGGGCATCAACCTGTCGCCACAGGCGCGCAAATGCGCCCTGCTGTTCCAAAACTATCAGCTCTTTCCCAACATGACGGTGGCCGATAACGTATGCGCCGGTGTAAAGGATGCGGGCGACGCCGCCGCACGCAAAAAGCTCGCCGAGCGCTATCTGAGCATTTTCGGTCTAGCCGATTTTGCCGACCGCTACCCCGCGCGACTCTCGGGCGGGCAGCAGCAACGCGTGGCGCTTGCCCGTATGGTGGCGGCGCATCCGGGCATTTTTATGCTCGATGAGCCCATGAGCGCGCTCGATTCCTATCTTAAGAGCGCCCTCGAACAGAACATGCTCGACCTGTTCGATGTATGCAACCGCACCGTGCTTTACGTGAGCCACGACATTGACGAAGCGTGCCGCCTGTGCCAGCGCATCTGCGTGATGCACGACGGGCATGTTGAGGAGATCGGCTCCGTCGAGGACGTGGTCCGCCGTCCGCAGACGCTGGCGGCACTGCGCCTGACGGGCTGCAAGAACACAAGCCGGGCGCGCAAGATCGGCGACGAAGAAGTTGGGGCTCTCGACTGGGGCATGACCTTTAATGTGGGTCGCGAGGTTCCCGACGATGTTGCCTACTTGGGTATTCGTGCGAGCTACTTCCATGTGGACAACCGTGCCGAGCGGGGCCGCAACAGCTACGACCTGCACGTGGCGCGCGTGAGCGATTCGCGTTTTGAACGCCTGGTGCTGTTGGATGTGCCGCGCGTCGATGCGCCCACGCGTCTGCAGTGGAAGGTCAACAAAGTGGGCATGCCTGTTGACGAGCTGCCGCAAGCAGGCGAGACGCTTCGCATGCATTTTGATGCCAGCAGGATCCATTTGGTTTGTCGATAGCGCCGGGTAATGCCGTCGGGGCATATAAGCCTCGGCGGCTTTGTTTTTGCCGTTCGCCGAATGAGGAATGACAAACTCTTATCAATTAAGATAATTATTTATTAAGCGATGGCACACGACGCTGTCGTACGAATGTCAACGGTGTTCGCATGGTCGATGACCGTTGATATAGTTAACCTCAACTTGTAAAGGAGGGTGCGCACATGCCGCAGACGACATACATTCGCCGCGTTGCCGCGCGCGCCCTGTATATGGCTCGGAGTCGCATATGAGCAGGTATGTTCACGGCTCCGGGAGAGACGACGCACAACTAAATAATCGACCGCAAAGCAGGTTCCCTAAAATTCCGGGTTTGAGCACGGCCGGGCAATCGCCGTCCGTCGTGCATCGATACCGCTGTTATCCATTTTTGGTTCGAGAGGGGAACCGTCATGGCTGAAGAATTTGATTTCCATCCGATGTGGGAGAGCCTCGGCATGAATCTTGCCGACCACGACATGCTGCTGGGCGCCGTGGGCCAGATGTACGGCGATATGTTCCTGACGCAGAACAATCGCCCCAAGTCCACGTCCTACCTGGACTTTGTGGCCACCAACATCCATAGCGGCCGCATTAAGGAGATGCTCGACAAGAAGGAGGCTGGCGAGGCCACCAAGATCGTGGGTTCGTTCTGCGTGTACGTGCCCGAGGAGATCGTACTTGCCTGCGACGGTATCCCCGTGGGTCTGTGCTCTGGTGCCGATTGGGCAGCCGATAGGGTCGAGGAGCACCTGCCGCGCAACACCTGTCCGCTTATCAAGAGCTTTGCCGGCTTTAAGCTGGGCGAGGTCTGCCCCTACATTGAGTCGAGTGACCTGGTGGTAGGCGAGAACACCTGCGACGGTAAGAAGAAAGCCTACGAGTTCTTTGCCACGCAAAAGAACATGTACGTCATGGATATTCCCAACGTGCACGACGAGTCGACGCTCGTGACCTGGAAGGCCGAGGTCAAGAAGCTCGCCGCCAAGATCGAGGACGAGTGCGGCGTCAAGATTACGCCCGAGGGCCTGAAGGCTGCCATCCACGCCGTCAATGAGAAGCGTCGCGCCCTGCAGCGCCTCGCTGCCACGCGCGCTGCCGACCCGGCGCCCATCAGCGGTCTCGACAGCCTGCTGACCGTTCAGGCCGCCTTTATGGACGACACGCTGCGTCTGACCGGAGCCATTAACGATATGGCGGCTGAGTGCGAGCAGCGTGTCGAGGCCGGCGAGGGCGTGGCGCCCAAGGGGACCAAGCGCATCCTGTACACCGGTACGCCCATGGCCGTGCCCAACTGGAAGCTGTTCAACCTTATCGAGAAGGCCGGCGGCGTTGTGGTAGGCGAGGAGTCCTGCACGGGCTCGCGCTACTACAAGGACCTGGTCGACGAGTCCGGCGAGACGGTTGACGAGATGCTCGACGCCATCGCCGAGCGCTACTTTAAGATCAACTGCGCCGTCTTTACGCCCAACGATCAGCGTATGAAAGACATTGTCCAGATGGCCCAGGACCTACATGCCGACGGCATCGTCGACGTGGCTCTGCAGTTCTGCACGCTCTACGAGATGGAGTCGTTTGCCGTGGAGAAGGCTGCCGAGGAGGCAGGCATTCCGTTTATGCACATCACGACAGACTACGCCGGCGAGGATGCAGGCCAACTGCAAACCAGGATTGAGGCTTTCTTGGAAACCATTTAGGGCTATCCGGTCCAGCGGCTTCCCCAAGCACCCGATCTTGCCGTTCAAACCATCGCTTGCATACCAAAGTACGCGGCGCTCCTCTTTCACGGCAACCTCGGGCACCTGGGAAAGCCGTTTCCTTGGTTGATTAAAAGGTTTGTTAAGGAGTTATATGTCGGAAAATATTGAGCAGCCGTTGCCGTCCACGTTTGAGGAGTTCAACGAGCAACGCAAGGCGGCGTTTATTCGCGTCAAGGATTATAAGCAGGCGGGTAATCGCCTGGTCGGTTTTCTGTGCAGCTACACGCCGCTCGAGATTATCGATGCCGCGGGGGCTGCGAGCGTGGCGCTGTGCGGCACGTCCGACGAGGTGATTCCCGAGGCCGAGAAGGTGCTGCCGGCAAACCTCTGCCCGCTCATCAAGTCGACGTACGGTTTTGCCTATTCGCAAAAGTGCCCGTTTACGTACTTTAGCGACATGATCATCGGCGAGACCACCTGCGACGGCAAGAAGAAGATGTACGAGCTACTCAACGAGCTTAAGCGCACGCACATTCTGCACCTGCCGCAGGGTCGCGATCGCGCCTACGAGCGTGAGGGCTGGTACGAGGAGTGCCGTCTGCTCAAGGAAGAGCTCGAGAACTTCTACGGCATCACTATCACCGATGACGACCTGCGCGTCGCCGTCCGTCGTCGCAATCGCCTGCGTGCTGCCCAGCTCGAGATGTTTGCGCTGCAGGCCAACCAGCCGGCGGCTATGAGCGGCGTCGACCTGATGAGCACCATGTTTGCCGGTACGTTCAGCTTTGATATCGAGGCCTATACGCAGCAGCTGGAGCAAAAGGTTGCCAAGCTGCGCGAGGCCTACGACGCGGGCGAGCGCCCGGTTGCGGCGGATGCCAAGCGCATTCTGATCACCGGCTGCCCGGTGGGCGGTGTGATCAACAAGATCGGTCGCACCATCGAGTCCAACGGCGGCGTGGTCGTTTGCATGGACGACTGCTCGGGCGAGCGTACGGCGGCCATGATGATCGACCCGGAGGCTCCCGACATCCTGCGCGCCATCGCCGACCGCTACCTGGATATCAACTGCTCGGTCATGACGCCCAACGACGGTCGTATGGACAACACCCTGGCCATGTGCGAGAAATACCACGTCGACGGTGTGGTGGAGAATGTGCTCCAGGCGTGCCACACCTTTAACGTGGAGAGTGCGCGCATGCAGGAGGCTGTCGAGGGTGCGGGTATTCCGTATATGAAGATCGAGACCGACTACAGCAACGGTGACATGGGCCAGATCGAGACCCGCATCGCCGCTTTTATCGAGACCCTGTAGGACGAACGCGGCAAGGGGACAGCCGCTTTGCCGCATAGAAGGAGGATGCCGTGGTTGGCATTGGTATCGACATAGGCTCGACGGCCGCGAAGGCTGCGGTTGCGGAGACGGATGGCGCCATTGCGTGGACCTGCGTCATGCCGACGGGATATTCGTCGGTCGATGCGGCCGAGCGTCTGCGCGGCGAGCTTGCCGCGGCTGGCTATGACGTGGCTGCCGACGACGTGCGCGTGATCGCGACTGGCTACGGCCGTGTCGCCGTGCCCTATGCGCACAAGGTCGTGACCGAGATCACCTGCCACGGTACCGGTGCCGTACGTCTGTTTGGCGACCACGGCACCGTGATCGATGTGGGTGGTCAGGACACCAAGGTCATTCAGCTTAAAAGTGGCCGCGTGGCCAAGTTTGCCATGAACGACAAGTGCGCCGCCGGCACGGGGCGCTTTTTGGAGATCATGGCCGACCGCCTGGGCATTACCCAGCAACAGATGGCCGACCTGGCGCGTTCCGGCGAGCCTACCAAGATCAGCAGCATGTGCACGGTGTTTGCCGAAAGCGAGGTCATCAGCCTCATCGGTCGCGGTGAGCCGCGCGAGAACATTGCGCGTGGCGTGATCGACAGCGTGGTTTCGCGCGTGGTGACCATGGCCGGGCAGGCCGCGGGCGCCCCGTACTACCTGACCGGTGGCCTGTGCGAGAACGCCTTCGTGGTGGAGCGGTTGGGCGAGCTGCTGGGGTCGCCGGTGACCACCTCGCCCCAGGCTCGCTTTGCCGGTGCCATCGGCGCGGCGATTCGCGCCGCCGCCTTGGCCTAGGGGTGTACCGCGACATGCGCATCCTCAATATCTCGGCACAAAAACCAGATAGCACCGGCAGCGGCACCTACCTTGCCGCGCTCGTGCGCGAACAGATCGAGACGGGGCATCGCGCCGCCGTGCTTTGCGGCGCGGCTCCGGGTGATACCCAAGGCGAGCTGGACCGACGTGCTGCCGTGTTTGCCGTACCGTTCGAGTCGCCCGAGCTGCCGTTTCCCATCTGCGGTATGTCCGATGTCATGCCCTATCCCTCTACACGCTATCGTGATCTGACGCCTTCGATGCTCAAGGCATTTGAGCGGGCATTTGCTGCTGCAATCGATCGGGCGGTGGCTGAGTTTCGGCCCGATCTGGTGCTCTGCCATCACCTGTATCTGGTGACCGCATTGGCGCGCGAGTGTGTCCGGGG
>URRN01000050.1 GCA_900550185.1 uncultured Collinsella sp. | reverse complement strand
CAAACAGCTGCTCGAAGAACAGCGCGCAACGGGCGGCAATCATGGGCACAACGAGCGCCCAAGCCCGCAACGGTCCCACGAGCGAAAAGGGAACCAGCACGATCGACACAGCAAGCAGTACGCTCACCACCGGACCAATGACCGCATTTGCCAACGGAGCAATGAGCGAGAACGTACCGAAGGCAGGAATGGTAATGGGGAGCGTCGCCAACTGCGAGCACAGTGTGACGGAAAGCATACTGGCAATGCCCGATGGCACACCCAGCTCACCCAAAGCGTAGGAGGCGTACGGGCAAAAGCACAGGATGGCAAAGACGCTGGCACATGAAAGCTGAAAGCCTATCTCGAACAGCACCGTCGGCCGCAGTAGCACAAAGATGGACATGGTTGCGAAGAGTGCCGATGCGCCGTGCCGGCGACGCCCCGCGCCGTTTACGACAAGCGTCGTGAACACCATGCAGCACGCGCGCACGGCCGAGGGAGACGCGCCCGTAAAAGCAGCGTAGCCCACAAGCGTTATCGCCAATATCGCCCGCTGAAGACCACGTGAGCACCGAGTCTTTTGCAACACACCCTCGATTACAAACCCCACGATAGCCAAATGGCTGCCCGAGACGGCGATTAGATGCGCCGTTCCCGTCACCGAAAACCAGTCGCCCGCCGGCTGGACGCGCAGCTCGGCCGAACGACCGCAGACGACACCGGCTATGAGCGCACGCGCCGGGTCGGTCGCAGGCGCGATGGACGCAAGCAGCCCATTTCGCAGCCGAAGCAGCGGCCCCGGAGAACCCTCATCGACCGACACGACTCGAACGGCTTTAACCTTGCGCACCTCGCCTCGGAGCACGCGCGATCGTCCATATGCATCGTTCTCAAAACGTGAAACGCGACCGATAACACGCACGTGCGCCCCGACCTTGAGCTCACGATCACACGATAGGCGAACCGTTGCCAAGTTCTTACCGTCCGCGCGTGCCTCGCAGGTATAGGAATACACGTCGTCGTTTATGGATGGGTCACCCTGCACGACAAACTCAAGGCTGCTTGCCGCTCGACCGTCGAGCGCCTTCGAGGCGCTTAGCACGCCCACAGCCCACCACGCCGAGACGACCGCTCCCGCCACGAGACCGACGGAAGCGGCATACAGCCACCGCTTCCAAGGGGCAAGCCGCGCACAAGATTGAGCCAGCACAACGAATACCGCTGCCGCAACGGGAATGGCCCATAGCGGCCCGACCGCCGGCGCCCGCTCCCTCAGCAGCGCATCAGCGGCTATGTTGAGCACCAAGACGCAGCTCATGCACATGCCGGCACACAGGGCCATCGTCCACGGAATCAGGGGCCGCGGAGGCATCACGTGCTCGCGCTCGGTCGCACTCATACGCAGATGCAATCTTTGATTTTGGCAAGCTTCTTCTCGCCGATTCCCGACACACGCATCAGATCGTCAACCGAGGCGAAAGCACCGTTCTTTGTCCGCTCATCGATAATCGACTGGGCCATGGAGGGGCCGATGCCCGAGAGCGTCTGCAGCTCTTCTGCGCTTGCCGTATTGATGTTTACTAGACCTGTTGCGCCACTAACGCCCGACGATGCGGAAGCCCCAACATCAACACCGGCTTCCGCAATGGACGCCTGCTGCTCCCCTACCGTTGGAACGTGAATCTTCTGTCCATCGACGACCTTAGATGCCCGATTGAGCCCCGTGACGTCTGCCTCGGGCGCCAGCCCGCCGGCGGCATCAATCGCCTGAGCCACCCGCGCGCCGTCCTTGAGACGATATACGCCGGGCGACACAACGGCGCCATCGACATCGACATAGACCTCTGCCGCGGCAGAAGCCTTAGTCGAAGAGCCTTCGGATGTCTTTCCGCTCGAGGCATCGCCGGATCCCGGCTCCACTAACGAACCCGAACCATCAGTGTGCTCAAACGACACACTGCCGGCACCGCCGCCAAGGTTCGCCATCGCCAGTCCACTCGCCATCGCAATGACGACCAGTATCGCCATCACCACTGCCTTATGACCGAGCAGTTTGCCCGCCCAGCGGTCCATCTTTTTGACTCGTTCATGTTGTTCGCGCTGCGCCATAGCAAAACCTCCCAACACCATCGTGTCAGGAAAGGAGCTCCGCAACAGCCACGCCCCAAAACCGGTTTTCGCGGTCAAACCAAAAGCCGACCAAAACCTTGCGAAATACTGTCCATTTATTCAGGCACACGTCAGCAAATGAACACTTAGCCGCAAAATGCCCAGATAGCAAAAGACCGACGATGCAGACGCATCGTCGGTCTATGCACAAAATTACTCGTGATCTTGGTAAATCTCACGCGGAGCAAGCTCCGAATGTTTGCGTTTTAAGGTCTTAGGGGCCTTGTACGTGTTGCTCTCGAAGTCGATGTACTCGGTCTGCTTAAGCAGGCGCTCGATCATCTCCTCATGATCGAACAACTCCCAGGCCTCATGCACGGCATCGAGTTTAGCGTGCGTCTCGGGACGGCGCGGCATAAACAGCGTGCAGCAGTCGGGAGCGGCCTCAGTCGAGATATCGAATGTACCGATCTCCTCGGCACGTGCGATGATCTCCTGCTTGTCCGAACCGATGAGAGGACGGAACACGGGGATCTTCACGGCCTCGTTGACGGCCATGATGTTCTCAAGCGTCTGGGAGGCAACCTGCCCAAGCGATTCGCCCGTAACGATAGCCTTGGCACCCTCGATGTGTGCAATGCGCTCAGCAACCGAATACATAATGCGGCGGTACATGATCACGCGCAGGTTGCTGGGGCAGGTAACCGAAATCTCACGCTGGCAGTCGCCAAACGGCACCACGTACAGACGACCGATCTGGACACCCGGCGCAAGCGCACGGATGATGTCCTGCACCAAATACTCGCTCGTATCGGGCGTCTGCGGACGACCGGAGAAATGCACCGGCACGCACACCGCGCCGCGACGCGCGAGCATCCAGGTCGCCACCGGAGAATCGATACCCGACGACAGCAGCGTCACGACCTTGCCGGCAGAACCCACCGGAAGGCCGCCAACGCCGCGCTGGGAGCGCGCATACACGTAGACACTACCCTGAACCACCAGAACGTGCACCATCGCGTCGGGGTCGTGCATCTGGACCTTTTTATCGGGAAACGCCTCACACAGCACCTCGCCAACCTGTCGATTGATATCGATCGAGGTGAGCTCATAGTCAGTATTGGAGCGCTTGGCGTGCACCTTAAACGAATCGAAGGAACCAAACTCGCGCAGCGCCTTCACAGCGGCGGCGCAGTACTCCTGCGGGTCGCGGTTGGTGTGATACGCCAAAGACACACGAGCAACGCCGGGAACGGTGCGAATGACACGCGCCGCATCATCGGCCTGATGCTCGTTAAAGGTCACGAGGATATAACCGGAAATTCGAGACACGGCGTTCACGGAAAAGGCGGCCAAAGCCGCCTTAATGTTATCCATGAGGATATGCTCAAAATGTGCGCGGTTCTTACCCTTCAGTCCAACCTCGTGATAGTGGACCAGGCAGACGCGAGCCGCCATTTAGGCTTCAGCAACCTTGTGGCCGAGCGCCTTCTCGTAACGAGCCTCGTCGTAAGAGATGTCGCCGTCGACAATCTCGTCCATAGCCATCGAGATGGTATCGGCACCGGAAAGCCCGATGGTGATGTCATCGACATCCTGGACGGCAAGCACGCGGTTGTGCTGGCCACGCAGCATGCTATTGATGTCGCAGGCGCGCTTGGAGGCAAGCGAAGCGAGCAGGAAGCGGTTGTGATCGGTCTTCTCCAGAAGATCGTCAATGCAAGGCTTTACAACGGACACGGACCTCAGATCCTTTCATGCATATCGAGAACGCGAACGAGCTCATCGGTCGCGCGGTCGAGATCGTCATTCACCACGACGTCGTCGTAGCGGTCGGCAAGGGCAAGCTCATCGGCGGCGTTTGCCATACGCAGCTCAATCGTCTCGGGCGTCTCGGTACCGCGACCGACTAGACGCTCGCGGAGCACCTCAAGCGAAGGCGGCTTGATAAAGATCAGCACGGCCTCGGGGAAACGCTCCTTCACCTGCAGGGCGCCCTGGACATCGATCTCCAAAATCAGAGACGAGCCCGAGGCGAGCTTGGATGTGACCTCGCTCACCAACGTGCCGTAGCAGTTACCGTGGACCTCGGCCCACTCAACAAACTCACCGTTTGCCACGCGGCGGTCGAACTCCTCGCGCGTCAGAAAAAAGTAGTTGACGCCGTCGACCTCACCTTTGCGTGGTGCTCGCGTGGTAGCCGAAACCGTCAGACCCAGGTTCGAGCGGCGCTCGCGCACACGAGCGACGAGCGTACCCTTGCCTGCGCCTGACGGTCCAGAAATCACAAAGAGCTTGGAATCCTGAGCGCCCACTTATTTGGTCAGCTGCTCGAGGAGCTGCTCGCGCTGACGGACGCCGAGGCCCTGGACGCGACGAGTAGCGGAGATACCGAGCTCCTCCATGATCTTTGCGGCCTTGGCCTTGCCATAACCGGGGAGAGACTCGATGAGGGTGGAAACCTTCATGCGGGAAGCGATGGGGTCATCGGAGTTGAGCACGGACTCGAGGGACTTCTCGCCCTTTTTGATCTGCTCGCGAAGCTCAGCGCGGGCGTGACGTGCGGCAGCAGCCTTCTCAAGAGCCTGCTTGCGCTGCTCATCGGTAAGCTGAGGGAGTGCCATTCGTACCTCCAAAAAGTTGGGTTATATCTGATTCAATAATTGGCATTTTAGCACGTAGAACGTACAAAATGCCTAATCGCGGCTCCATAGGTTAGACGATACCCGCAAAAAGTGCAATATACTGCGCCCAAAGTTAAGCCCCTGACCTGCGATTCCACACAAAGGATGGGAAAGTTTACGCAGGCACAGGGGCTATTTTGTGCTAATGAGACCCAAAAGTGGTGACTTAGGGGAATCTTTTACGCGACGTTTTCGACCAGCTCGGCGACGATGGCGTCAAAGGCGGCAACCGGATCGTCGGCACCGGTGATGGGACGGCCCACCACAATGTGGCTTGCGCCACGCTCGATAGCCTGGGAAGGCGTCGCCACGCGGGACTGGTCACCAAGGGCGGCACCCACCGGACGCACACCCGGAGTTACGATCAGGGCATCAGGACCCAGCAGCTCACGCATGTCATGAGCCTCCATCGGTGAGCACACGATGCCATCGATGCCGTTGGCCTGAGCAAGCTTTGCCAAGCGGGCGGCCTCCTCGGCAACGGGCGACTCGACGCCGATCTCGCTCAAGGCATCCTGATTCATGCTCGTGAGCACGGTGATGGCGACGAGCTTGGCGCGGTCCTCGCGCGCCTCCTCGGCGCCCTCGCGGCAGGCAGCGAGCATGGCGCCCGAACCCAAGCCGTGGACCGAAAGCAGATCGGCACCGGCAAGCGAGGCCGAGCGGGCAGCGCCGCGCACCTGATGCGGAATGTCATGGAACTTAAGGTCGAGGAAGACCTTAAAGCCAAGGTCCTTAAAGGTCTTGACGATCTGGGGACCCTCAGCGTAATAGAGCGTCATGCCGACCTTGAGCCAGGCGGCATGGCCCGAAAGCTCGTGGGCGAGCTCGAGCGCGCGCTCACGGTCGCAGTCGAGGGCGACGATAACACGGTCGCGGGCATCATTCTCTAGCATTCGAAAGCACCCACCAGCTCGTTGATGTCCTTTACGCCCTGGGACTCGGCCCAGGCCTCGAGCTCATGCGCGATCTTAAGCGAAGCACACGGATCGACGAAGTTGGCCATGCCGACCGACACGCAGGTGGCGCCGGCCAGGATAAACTCAGCCGCATCCTCGCCAGTCATGACACCGCCGACACCGTTGATGGGGATATCGACGGCCTGGGCAACCTCCCAGACCATGCGCACGGCGATGTGGTGGCAAAGCGGGCCAGAAAGGCCGCCCTTGGGCTTGGCCACGCGGGACTTGCGGGTATGAACATCGATGGCCATGCCTTGGATGGAGTTAATGACCGAAAGGCCGTCGGCTCCCGCGGCCTCGAGAGCCTTGGCAATCTCGGCGACGTTAACCGGAGCCATCTTGACGAACAGCGGCTTATCGGTCACCTTACGGCAGGCGGCCATGACGGAAGAGGCGCCCTCGGGCGTAGAGCCCATGGCGGCACCGCCGGCGGCGATGTTGGGGCAGCTCACGTTGATCTCGTAGCCGGCAGCCCAGGGGCATAGCTCGACATACATCTCGAGCGCGCGCACAAACTCATCAACGGAGTGCCCGGCAACCTGGCAAATGACCTGGCAACCGTCCTTGGACAGCTGCTCGAGCCACGGGCCGGACTCACGGGCAAAGGCGGCCACGCCGGGGTTCTGAAGACCCACGGAGTTGATCATACCGCCGGGAATTTCGGCCATGCGGGGCGCGGGATTGCCGGGCCAGGGCTCGGCAGCGCAACCCTTGGTGGTGATGGCGCCCAGCTGGGAAACATCAAAGAAGTTCTGGAACTGCCAACCGTAGCCAAAGGTACCGGCTGCGGTGTTAATGGGGTTCTGCATCTTGACGCCGCCGAAATCGACGGCCATGTTAACGGTACCCACTAGAAGACCACCACCTTGGAAGCATCGAACACGGGGCCGCACATGCAGGCGCCCTTCATACCGTCGACCGTCTCGACATTGCAGGTGTTGCAGGCGCCAAAGCCACAGCTCATCATGCGCTCAAGCGACACCTCGCAGTACGCACCGGCCTCGGCGGCAGCGGCGGCGACTTTCTTCATCATGACAGCGGGGCCGCAGCTGGCGACGTAGTCGTAGCCGCCCTCGCCAAGCAGCTCGGCTGCCGGATCGGTGCAAAAACCGTGCGTGCCGAGCGAACCGTCGTCGGTGCACACGTTAACCGTGGCGCCCAGCGCACGGAACTCATCGACACCCACGACTTTGGAAGCGGTGCCAAAGCCCAGGCACACGTCCACATCAACACCCTGCTCGGCAAGCATGCCGGCAAGACACAGCACAGGCGGAACGCCGATGCCACCGGCGACGAGCAGTGCCTTCCTGGTGCCCTCGGGTACCATCCAGCCACGGCCACCGGGGCCCAACAGGTTAGAGGTGGAGCCAGGGCCCATCTGGGACAAACGGCGGGTATCGTCGCCCACGACGGCGTACCACAGCTCGACGGTGCCGGCCTCGGCGTCGGCGCGATAGAAGCTCAGGGGCACGCGAAGCAGCGAGGAGGCATCGCCGGGCACGGCAATGTTCACAAACTGACCGGGCTTGAGCGCACTTGCAAGCTTGGGGGCCGAGATGACGAGCGAGAAGATGCCGTCGGCGATCTCCTGGTTCGAGACGACCTCGAAGTCGTGCATGCGTGCAGTGGAAGGTGTGGGCATAGACGCTCCAATCCCCCATGCGGTTGCATGGTTCAGGCGAACAGAAAGCGCGGCACCGCAAGGGCGCCGCGCACAAAAGCGATAAGGCTATGCTAGCAGATGCAGCCGTCGGCGAGCGTCTGCTTACCGCCGACAAACACATCGGTGGCACGACCGGTAAGCGTGCGGCCGGCAAAACCGGAGTTCTCGGCGCGCGACTCGTAACCGTCCTCGCCAACCGTCCAGGTTGCGGAGGGGTCGAACACGGTCAGGTCGGCGACAGAGCCCGCCTTGACCTGAACCTGGTCGAGGCCCAGGATCTCACGCGGTTTGATGGCCATGAGCTCGACCATGCGGCCCATGCTCATCTTGCCCGTGTTGACCAGCTCGGTGAGTACGAGCGACAGCGAGGTCTCGAGGCCGATCATGCCAAAGGGCGCAAGCTCGAACTCGCGGGCCTTCTCCCACGGGGTGTGGGGAGCGTGATCGGTGACGATAGCGTCGACGGTACCGTCGATGACGCCCTGACGGATGGCCTCGGCGTCCTCCTCGGTACGCAGCGGCGGATTGACCTTGAGCGAGGTGTTGTAGGTCTCGTCCAGGTCGTTCTCGGTCAGGAACATGTGGTGCGGGGTGGCCTCGCAGGTAACCTGAACGCCAGCGGCCTTACCGGCACGCACGATCTCCAGGCCATGGGCGGTGGAGATGTGCTGGATGTGCAGCTTGGCACCAGTCAGCTTGGCGATCTCGATGTCGCGGGCGATCTGGAGCTCCTCGCCGGCAGCCGGCCAGCCCTCGAGAGCCAGACGGGTCGAGACCTTGCCCTCGTTGATCTGGCCGTGGCCGACCAGGTCCTCGTCCTGGCAGTGGCTCATGAAGACCTTGCCGAACATCTTGCCGTAGTCCATGCAGCGACGGAGCATGCCCGCGCCCTGCACGCCGCGACCGTCGTCGGTGAAGGCGACGGCGCCATGGGCGACCATATCGCCCATCTCGGACATGGCCTCGCCCTTAAGACCGCGGGTCATGGCGCCCGACGGATAGACGCGGCAGTGACCGACCTCGGCAGCACGGGACTTGACGAACTCCACGACGGTGCCGTTATCGGTGACGGGATCGGTGTTGGGCATGGAGCACACACCGGTAAAGCCGCCCTTGGCAGCTGCGCGAGTGCCGCTCTCGATGTCCTCTTTGACCTCGTAGCCGGGCTCGCGAAGGTGAACGTGCATGTCCACCAGGCCGGGGACGAGGTACTTGCCGGAAAGGTCGCGGACCTCGGCCCCCTCGACGGCGAGATTCTCGCCGACCTCGGCGATCTTGTCGCCGTCAATCAGGACGTCAACGACACCGTCAAGCTCGACAGACGGGTCGACGACGTGGGCATTCTTAAGAAGCAAGGCCATTATCGGCACCTCCAAGCAGCAGATACAGGATAGCCATACGCACGCAGATACCGGCGTAGACCTGCTCCAGGATGACGGAGCGTTGCGGGTGGTCGGCCATATAGGAGTCGAACTCGACGCCGCGGTTGATGGGGCCCGGGTGGCAGATGATCGCGTCGGGCTTCATGAGCTTCTCGCGGTCCTTGGTCAGGCCGAAGAGCTTGTGATACTCGCGAATCGTGGGGAACGGAGCGCCCTCAAGGCGCTCCTGCTGCACGCGCAGCATGTAGACGACGTCCAGCTCGGGCAGGACGGAATCGAGGTCGCTCGTCACGTGGTCGCAACCCAGAACCTCGGGCGCCGGCGGCAGCAGCGTGCCGGGGGCGACAGCGTAGGTCTCGCAGCCCATGATCTTAAGGGCGGGGATCAGCGAGCCGCAGACACGGGAGTGCGCGATATCGCCGACGACAGCGACCTTCAGACCGTGGAAGTCACCCTTGTGCTCCCAGATGGTGTACAGGTCGAGCAGGGCCTGCGTAGGATGGTTGTGCTTGCCGTCGCCGGCGCAGATAACGCTCGCGGGCGAGTTCTGCGTGACGATATAGGGAGCACCGGCGTGCTTATCGCGAACGACGATGCAATCAATTTTGTAGGCGTTGAGGGTCTCGACGGTGTCGACGAGGCTCTCGCCCTTGACCGTGGAGGTCGAGGAGCCGCCAAAGTTGAGGCTGTCGGCCGAAAGGCGCTTCTCGGCGAGCTCGAAGGAGCTGCGGGTGCGCGTCGAGGGCTCGTTGAACATGTTGACGATGGTCTTGCCCTTGAGCGTGGGGACCTTCTTGATCGCACGCTCGTTGACCTCGGAGAACGCCTTGGCGGTCTCGAGGATGAGCTTGATGTCCTCTTCGGAGTACTCGGTAATGTCGATCAGGTGCTTATGGTTGAACGCCACGGTACTACTCACCTCCCAGCGGCGCGGAGCCCACATGGGAACCCGGCGCGACGTCGTTAATCTCGACAGCGGTGCGGCCGTCTACTTCCTTCATATATAGGTGCACGTTCTCCTCATGCGACGAGGGAACGTTCTTGCCGACAAAGTCCGGCGAGATGGGGAGCTCACGGTGACCGCGGTCAACGAGGACTGCCAGCTCAATGCGGCTCGGACGGCCCAGGTCCATAACGGCGTCGAGAGCGGCGCGGATGGTACGGCCCGTATACAGGATGTCGTCCACCAGCACGACGCGCTTGCCGTCGACGCTGAAGGGAATGTTGGTAGCGTGGATCGCGGGAGCGAAATTGGTCGCATAGTCATCGCGGTAGAAGCTGATGTCCAGGCTGCCGAGCGGAACGTCGACGCCCTCGATCTCCTTGATCTCCTCGGCGAGCTTCTTTGCCAGAAGGTCGCCGCGCGTGACGATGCCGACCAGAGCGAGGTCTTCACAGCCCTCGTTGCGCTCGAGAATCTCGTGCGCAATGCGGGTCATCGCTCGATTGACGGCGGTCTCGTCCATGATGACCGCCTTGGGGGAAGTCGTGCCCATCGATCTCCTTCCTCACATGTCTTGACTGCTGACACAGTCAAAAAAATAGATGCCCGACCGCTTAAGCGGACCAGACACCCACAGGAAAGGCTGCTCTTTGGCAGCTATGTAATTCCATGTGGGTATCTCGTACCCCTTTAATGGTCAAGGGATAGTGTAGCCAACCTCGAGCTTAATTGCGAGCATAAATACAGAGCAATCCGTAAACGGAGCCCAATGCTCCATAAACCTATATATATTTGTGGGACGAGCTTGAAAACGCGCGCACGAGCTGGCATAATCCCCTCTGCTGCACGCAAATCGGATCTACGTCCAGGGCCGTAGCGTGTGCACTATCGCCAAAAGAGAAATATCTCTGTGTAGATTACGCACAGGGAGCTGCTTCTGTGCTATAGTTCAGGCTTGTTTGTTAACGCGACATGTTCGTTTGTCGCCCAAGGAGGGTCAGTTATGTCCAAAGTTTGCGAAGTTTGCGGTAAGCACCCCGTTGCCGGTCGCTCCATCAGCCACTCTCACCGCGTCACCAACCGTAAGTTCCGCCCCAACATCCAGCGCGTCTACGTCGTCGTCGATGGTCACCGTCGCAAGATGAACGTTTGCTCCACCTGCCTCAAGTCCGGCAAGGTTGCGCGCTCCTAAATAAGGTCTTACCAACAAGTACCTCGGACTCTCCGGGTCAAAGACCTCGCGTTCACATAGAACTTACCAAAGGCGTTCTCCCCTACGGAGGGCGCCTTTTTTGCACTCATTGGGGACAGACTTACATGAGTGTTTGCAGATGTCAAAGGAATCATAGCCCCACTCATTGGGGACACACTTAGATGAGTGTTTTCACGCATTGGGGACAGACATGACGCACGCATGCGGCGTCCCGATCGGCTCCGGCCCCTATCTCACGCTGCATCCTTCCAGCCTACAGTGGCCTTGGTCACGCTTGTAGCGCCGATACCGGTGATACGGGCAATTTGCTTGACCGTGAGATGTGCCCGCCTGAGCCTCAGCAGACAGGCATCACGTTCGGAGCGTGGCAGGGCCTTGAGCAGCGCAGGATCCATGCTCGGCAAAACTTCGCGCGCAACGGAAAGGGCGTCCTCATCGGGGATCCGTCGGCGCGGAAGAATCTCCACTGACCAGATGCGCCCGGCAACTTCCTCGAGATGCTCGCAATAGCAACGAGAGCCTCCGACAATATCGAGCATAGGAGCCGCGTCACAGATATCAAAGGGATCGTATCCCAGCTGGTATGCCTTGTAGCTTGACCAGCGGTAGGCATCGAGCGAGTCGAGCACACCTTTCACAGGATTGAGATGGATATAATCGAGCAACTGCACCGCCTGCGTGTCCGACTCGACCGCGATCCGCGAATAGCGATTATCAAACAGGTGACCCGTTCGGGGGTGCGGACAGAAAGTTGGACCGCGGGGCGGTCCGGACTGGAGGTTCGCATG
>URRN01000049.1 GCA_900550185.1 uncultured Collinsella sp. | reverse complement strand
GGTGTTGTCTTTGAGGTTGTCAGCAACAGCTCTCAGCAGGTTGTTGGCACACTGATCACAAACATCTATGGCTTTGCCTCCACCAAAGATCAGCCCGAAGCATGGTTCGGCACAGGCAAGCGACCAGCCGGTGTCCACGGAGCCGTCCCATACGACCGCGCCGGCTACACGGTTCGTGAGGTTCCGGAAACCGTCCCCGAGGGTTTTAAACGTGCGGGGGAATGGACCGTCGAGGCCAATCAGATTTCCGACGGCGCCGAGCTTCAATATATCGTGGACAACCACGCTCTGTCGACGCATCTCCAGATTGTAAAACGCGATGCCCAAACAGGCGCTTCTGTTCCCCTAGCCGGATTCACCTTCCAACTCCTCGACAGCAATCACAAACCTGTCTCACAAACATGCTGGTATCCAGCACATAACGTAATGGACACCTTTACGACTGACGCGACCGGCACCGTCACACCGCCCGAATCGCTCGTGCCGGGCACCTATTATGTACGCGAAACCTCGGCCAAAGAGCCCTATCTTGTCGGCGGAGAGATCGAGGTAAACATACCCGCCGATATAAACCTAACGCCCGTTGCAATCGTCTCGTATTATGACCACGCCGCGACCGGAAACATCAGGATCGTTAAAACCGATGCCATAGACGGCAGCAGCCTCGCGGGCGCCGTCTTTGAGATCCGTGCCTCGGGTGATATCGTGCGCCCCGACGGTAGCATTGCCGCGCTCGACGGTGAGACTGTCGCTACCGTCACAACGGATGAAACTGGAGAAGCACGCGCAGACGACCTCCCGCTGGGATCTGGCACCGCACGCTACGAGGTTGTCGAGACTCAAGCGCCGGCAGGCTTCTTACTCGATCGGACATCCCATATTGTCGACCTTACTTATGCCGACCAGAAAACACCCGTTGTAGAAGCACGGCTTAACGTATCCGACGATTACACCAAGGTTGATATCTCCAAGGTCGATGCAAGCGGTGAGCAGGAAGTGGAAGGCGCACAGCTCGCCTTATATGGTCCCGATAAAACCGAAATAGACTCCTGGACCTCATCCGACAAGCCGCACCGCATCGAACATCTTGCACCCGGCACCTACTCGTTGCGCGAAACGATGTCTCCGCGGACCTATGACCTTGCCGAGGAGATAACGTTTGAAATAAAGGATACGGGAGAAGTCCAATCCGTCGCGATGAAGGATGCGCCCATCGAGATCAAAGGACAGGTCGACAAGCGTCAGGAACTTGTCCAACCTATCGGGAAGGGTCTGTTGGCTAACGGCGATGGAAAAAACCGCGCCGCAATGCAAACCAATACGGATGGGCTTTTCTCCTATACCATCGATGCTCGAAACGATTCCGCTACTTGGGTTGATGAGTTTACGATTACCGATGATCTTGAGTGCGCCAAAGACGGCACGGCGAGATTCGTCTCAATCGAAACCCCCGTCGCCATCGGCGACCTCAACGGTCTGTGCAACGTGTGGTATCGCACGACGCCGTTGGACTCGACAGACATCGATGAGCCGGCAAACGCGACGCTTGACGATGGGCACGAAAATCCTTGGCTTGAGTCCGACGAAGTAAAAGAGAGTCTGGGTGAGGATTGCCGCCTCGTCGATTACGACGGCTGGCACCTCTGGAAGGCGGATGTCTCGACCACGGAATCCACCACACTCGAGGCGAAAGAACTCGACCTTGCATCCAATACCGTCGTGACGGGCATTCGCATTGAATACGGTGCAGTAGCCGCCGACTTTACGACTCGAAGCGATGCGGATTCTTGGACCCGTGATGATCTCAAAGATGAGCACGACGACCTTGACGATGCCAGAGCAATCCTTGGCACAGACGCTCGGGGCGCAGTCGTGCGCATGCAGGCAACGTCGGCTTATACACCCCAAACTGCACTCACCAACAGCGCACGCGTCGATCTTTGCCGCAACGGCGGCGGCGATAAACTTGAGTCACATGACGAGGACAGTGTCATTCAACGCTGTACCCTACCGCAGGACCTACCGGCAACAGGATCAGCCCCCATCGCCGCTTGCATCACCGCGCTCCTGACCTCGGGTGCCGCAGCCCTATGGTTCGCTCGCCTTAGGTCAATCCCAAAGAAGCGCTAGCGCGATGAAAAAGCGGGCGAGCCAGTCCCCTGGCTCGCCCGCTTTCAATCATTTAAATCGCCGTATCTACTCTGCAGACGAAGATCCACCATCAACGATTGCTTGCTCGGACTCAGGAATCCCATCGGCACCCGTGCTCTGTTCTTGCTCCACCTCTTCGCTGATTGCGGAGGCGGGGGTCGAGCCCTTTGCACCCACGATGTAGGCAGCCCCAAATCCTAACGCAATGGCAATCAAGGTCAAAATCACGTAGACAGGCCAATGGCGCTTAATATACGAAAACACGTTGACTCCTTAGAGCTCCGTCTACGAACGGCGGATAACCTCGGTCACGACCTCGGAGACCGTGGCAATGTTCGTCGGGTTGACATTGTGGGGCAGGTCGTCCTCGGTACGAGCGCAAGCCAGACGCGTGCCGTCCACGCCGGCGATGGTGAGGGCTCGGCGGCTCGCCTCAAGCGCGGCATAGGCATCGGTCTTGGCATAGGGCATCTCGAGCGCGCCACAATCGACATGGAACGACTTGCACACCTTGCTGACCAGGTTCATGATGCGGCGATCGCCCTTGAGCAGCTGCTGTTCGCCCTCAACCGTCACCACCGAAAGCCTACCGGCGCCGACGGATTCAAGATTGATGAAGAAGACGCCGCGGAGCTTATCGCGATGCGAAGCCAAGAAGGCCTTCATACCGGCGCCATCACAATCCGAGGCGCCCGTTGCCACAAACCAGATATCGTGACCGAGCAGCTCATCGTCGCCCATAGAGGCGACAGCCGAGAGCATATCTTCGGAAGAAGCGCCGTCGGAAGACGTAGCGCCGCCCTTCCAGCCATCGTTATCGTCCTCGAAATTATCCCACGAACCGATGCCGCGACCGGACTTCTTGGCATCGTAATCGTCTTCGACGCCCAGCCAATCACTCATGCTGTCCTGTTCGTTTTTCTTTTTACGACCGAACAGGCCGCCCAGGCCGCGCTTGCGAGACTTGGGTGCCGCCGGGGTGGGAGCCGAAATGGTCTCGATCGGCTGAGCGCCCGACGCAACGGGCATAGGAGGCGCAACGGGTGCCGATGTGGGTTCGGGACCCTGAGCAGTAGCAAAGGGGTCGTTGACCTGGGCAGAGGGATCGGGAAGGTCGAACAGCGACGTGCGAGACGCAACGTTTGCCTGCTTCATCGACGGCAGCGATGGATCGGGGACCGAAGCCAGCGGAGACGAGGAAGGTGCAGGCGACGGAGCCGACGCCGGATCGGGAACATTCATCTGCGGACGCGGTGATGTCTGGGAGGAAATCTGGGCCATAAGGGAATCGACCGTTTCGTCCTGGGTGGGAGCAACATCGGCAACCGTGGCACCGGAACCACTCGGGGCCGGCATGGTGAAAATCTGCGTGGAGTAAGGCCTCGACTCATCTGTCTCGGAAGCCTCGGAAACCGCAGGCACTTCCTCCTGCTCGACCTTGGCCGAATCATCTTGCTCGGCTGCCGCGTATTGCCCTTCGTCAGGGTTGGCCTCGACGGCCTCGTGCCCGGCGGCATCTTGGATTTCGGCAGCATCAATAGGCTCGTCATCGTCTGCCGCGTCGCCCTGCTCATCGGAAACAGGAAGGGGCTCGGCAATCGCGGTGCCTTGCTTTTCAAACGTTATCGTGGAATCGAACTGCGCGGCATCAAACGACATGGTGCTATCGACATGTTGCTGAACCTCGAAAGACGTTGTTGCCTCAACAACGTCCGCGGACGCCGGTTGCTGGGACTCAAAGGACGTCGTAGCTTCGGCAGCGTCGACGGGCACGGACTGCATAGCCTCGTTCTGCTCGAACTCTTGCGCCGCGCGCTCACGTGCCGCCTCGGCTGCCTGCTGCTGAGCGATAGCCTCCTGCTCGGCAGCCTCGCGTGCGGCAGCGCGCTTCTCCTCGAAATCGTCGACAAATTTCTTGCCCTTTGCAAGCGCACCCTTAAAGAAGTTGGAAGCACTGGCGCCAATCGAAGAGAACGCGGATGCAATATCGGCATGGGGCGTTGCCGCGGGAATCTCGGCCGAGAAATCAGTATCGCTCTCGTAAGACACGCGCCTCGGCTGTTCAACGTAATCGTCGTCAGACTCGTCCGCAACGTCTTGCGCCGGCGCGGCGGGAGCCAAAATGTCCAGTCCTGCCGCGGGATCGATCGCGGACACCGCCTCGGGCTCGGCAACGGCAGCGGTAACCGCGGCAGACTCATCATCCACGGTGACGGCGGGCGCAGGTGCAGTCACGACGGGGGCAGGCTCGGGCTCAAACGTCGGCTCCTCGCCCTCCTCGTAATCGAGCGTGCAGGACTCGGGAAGCATTCCGAGCGCACGGATGGCATCCGAACCAAAGCGGATGTTGCCGGCGGCATTGCGATAGAGCTTGGGCTCGGGCTCAGCCGCGGCAGGCTCCTCCGCCGGCTCAGCAGCGGGAACCTCGTCATTGAACTCTTCGGCCTGGACAGCCTGATTCTGATCCTCGGGCACAATGGCGCCAATCAGCGTCTCGTCGGCAGACGCACCCTCAAAGCCCTCGATCTGCTCGTCAAAAGCCTCGCCCTGTTCGGGCTCGGTTTGAGCGTCGGGAGCAATCGGCTGACCGAACTCGTCCTCGGCGTAGGTAGGCTCTTCGTACTCGATGGTGTTGCCGTAGTCGTTTTGCTGCTGGGCCGCGGCATACTCCGCCGCCGCGCGCGCCATTTCCTCGGCACGACGCTTCTGCTCCCCAAAATAGGTATCGAACGGAACATCGTCGGGAAACTCGTTTTCGCCCTGGAAGGGAGCAACGTTGTCCATAACGCCGAGCATAGCGGCGACAGAAGACTTGTTGCACACCGCGCCGGACGTATAGGGAAGAACGTGGCGGTTAGAGATGATGTTTGCCGCGTTGGCAAGTGCAACGAGGGAAGCGAGGATCGCGACAATCCACAGCAGAACCTTGAGCGCGCCGGGGAGCGGCAGGATACGCAGGATGGCAACGGCAGCAGGGGCAACCGTGGCAACGGGCAACAGCTTGGCGATGAGCGCACGATACGAAGCATAGGGCTCGCGGGCGAGCAGCTCAGCACGGGGAGAGTCGTAGTGCACGACAACGACCACCGGGCGGTTGCGCGGAGACGCAAGCGGGCCCGAGGCCTTGTGGTAGGCGATGACATTTTGGCTCACGCCCGTCTTGCCCAGGCGCGAAACCACGGGGTGGCCCGTGCGCTCGAGCACGTAAAGAACGGCGCCGACAATGGCCAGCAAGGTGCCGACCAAGCCGATACCGCCGCCGATGCCCATCAGCAGGGCGCCGGCAAACGCAAGAATACCGGTAACGGCAAATGCCAACCTACTGGGCGCCGGGGCATTGAACTCCTGAACCTCGGGATCAAAGCCGTGGTTGCGGAAGATCTGAGCGATATCCTCGGCAGCCAAGCGCTCTTCTTCGCTGCATGCCGGCGTAATGCCGGTGTTCTGCAGCAGGTGGTTAATATAGTTCTGGGTGTTCGCCATGTGCGCTCCACATCCATAATCCGACAAATAGGCCCAATGCATGCACATTAGAACCGTATATAGTCGAAAGTATACCCCGAGCGAGCGCAAACGACCGAATTCGGGCCATCTTAACGCCCCGAGCGGACAAGGATATAGCCTAATCTCCATATCGGACTAAAATCATGGCAGCAAACCACCTTCTCATGCGAGGACTCTATGACGGCAAGCGACGCGACCGCGACAATTAAAAAGGGGAATTCGGAGCCCAGTTTCGATAAAACGGCTCAGCGCATCCTCAATCTTTTCTTTGTGCTCAACAGCTCCCCCGAACCGCTGACGACCGAGCAGATCGTCTTGGATTCCGACCTGGGATATGGCTCCGGCAACATCGACTCGGATAAGCGCAAGTTTCGGCGCGATCGTGACAAACTGCTCGAGCGTGGCATCTTAATCAAGGAGGTTCGCCCCGCCGGTGCGCAGGAGACCGAGGAAAGCTCGTGGACAATCGACCGCGAGCACACCTTTGCAGCAGGCGGCCTCATCACCGCAGACGACGCCGATATCCTGCTCAACGCCATCGACCAGACACTAGCGGCCGGCTCATCCACTTTTGCCGCACCGCTTGCCGATATTCGCTCCAAGATTGCCTATCTCACCGGTAGGACGACGGTGGACGAAGCACCAATCCGCCGCTCTCCCACCGTCGATGCGGTATGGAGCGCCTTTGCCGAGCGATGCGCGCTGCGATTTTTATATCAGAACGGACGCGGTGAGCAGAAAGAGCGTACCGTCTGCGTCTACGGCATGTTCGAGCGCGAGGGCGTTGCGTACTTCTGCGGCCTCGACAATGCCACCGACGACATCAGGACATTCCGCTGCGACCGTATCGTTCGCGCTTGGCGCCCCTCGAAGGCCTACGTTATCCCTGCGGACTTCAACCTCAGCGACTACCTGTTCTTTGAATTCGATTTTGCCGACCGCCCGCCCGTTGCGGCTACGTTCTCGTTCGCCCCGCAGACGCAGATCGATATGATCAACGGCCTCACGCGCGGGCGAGGTGAGCTCGCACACACCGATGCGGGATGGACCTGGACCGTTGACGTGCGTGACCTTGAAGCCGCCGCCTCATTTTGCATGGCCCACGCCATGGACGGCATGAGGCCCATGGCCCCCAAATCGCTCAAGCAGGCGTGGAACCGCCTCATTGAAAGGACGGTGCACGAGCATGCCCGTGCGTAAACTCACCAGCGAGCAGAGACTCTCGCGCGCCATCGACATCATGGAGGCCCTCTACGCCGCCGGCGAGAGCGGCATGACACGAGCCGAGATTTGCAGCCGCTTTGACATCACAGGGGTGTCACTCGACGAGATTCTCGAGATCGTCTCGACGCTCGCGGACCGAGAATCGGGCGCGCGCATCATCTGCGAATGCCACGGCGAGCGTGTGGTCCTCGCCGGTGACGCCGGACGTGTGCTACCGTTGCGCTTGAGTGCCGCCGAGGGCGCTGTGCTCAACCACGAACTTGAATCGTTGGGGATCGAGCCGCAGACGGCGGCTCGGATTCGACACGCTCTTCTACCCGAAGAGCTCGGCTATAACCAGCGCGTCTTTGACACCGTCAACCACGGGTCGCACTGGCAGCAGCTGAGCTGCGCCATTCAGGACGGCGTTCGCTGCCGCATCTCGTATCGCTCGATGGACGATGCACGGCCACGTGAGCGTCTGGTCGACCCCTTGCGCATTACGGCAAACGGCGACCAAACATACCTGATTGCCTGGGACATCGCGGTCGATGAGCAGCGCACCTATCGCATGGATAAAATCGAGGGACTCGCCTTGACGGAAGACTCCGTCGTGCCTCATGCACCGGACGTCGCATCCCTCCACGATTCCCTTGCCCGGACGCAGCGTAGTGCAAAGCTCTTGATGCCATTCGATATGGCGGAGCATCTGGACTGGGCCGGCATCACCCTCATCGAGCGCAGCGGGGCAGACATGGCAACGGTAACCGTGCATTACGGCTCCGAGCGTTGGCTACTGAGCCAGATAATTGCAGCGGGCGGAGCCATCCACATCTTGGATGACCCCGCCCTGTCAAAGCGTCTGTGCGATATGGCAAAAACCCTCGTCTGTCCGCTTTAGCGCCGCCGCTCGTGGCGTGCACGCCACAGTTGCAGATAGTGCCCGATCTGCGCCGATTCGATGCGCTGGTAGGAGCTCGTGGGCAGCGACGTTAAGAACTTCTTTCCGTAGCCCTTCGTCACCAGGCGCGGGTCGGCCAGAATCAGCACGCCGCAATCGGTCGACGAGCGGATAAGGCGGCCGGCCGCCTGCTTGACCTCGAGCACCGCCTCGGGCAGCGAATAGCGCGCCCAAGCGCGGTCTTCGCGCAGGTTGCGCTCGCACGAGAGCGGGTCCGTGGGGCTCGAGAACGGCAGCTTGGGAATGATGACGCAACGCAGCGTCTCGCCGCTGGCGTCAAACCCCTCCCAGAAGGCCTTAAGCGCAAAAAGCGACGAGGTCGGCTCATTGATAAACCGGTCGCGCAGGCGACGAGGAGATGAGTTGCGCTGCTGGCAGTTGAGCTCCAGACCCGCACGGGCCATCTTGGGCTCAACGCGGGCGTACAGGTCTTCCATGTCGCGCCGATTGGTGAACAGCGTGAGTACCGATCCGCCCATGGCAAGATGGGCGTCGACCAGCACGCGCTCGAGCGCCGTAAGATAGCTCTCACGATCGCGCGGATCGGGGATATCGCCCGCAACGACTACAGCCATGTTCGAATCGAAGTCGTAGCTCGAGTCCAAGTGCAGCGATGAGGATGTTGAAGCACCGATGCGATCGAGGCCGACCGCGTGGTTAAAGTGTTCAAAGCTTTTGGACACCGTCATGGTCGCCGAGGCAAAGATAGCCGTGTGAACCTCGGGCAGCCACTCGGTTGCCAAGGCCTCACCAATGTCGATGCGCTCTGCAGTCATTGACTCTCCGCCGGCACGCAACCTGCGATTGACCTGCAGCGAATACACGTAGTGTTCATCGGCGCCATCAATGATGAGTTTGAGGTTCTCGTCCAGCTCGTGCAGGCGGCGCGAGATATCACCCAGGTCGACAACAACCTCGGGCTTGTCGGCGGCGACGGCTTGCACCAGCGCGTCGACGCTCTTGTCAGCCTGTTCCAATGCGTCGATGGCAGCGTAGGCCGACTGTAAGAAATCATGCCAGTCGTCAGATTCGCGCAACTCGGGGCCAATCCATAGATTGGCATTGTCATAACCCCCACGGGCACGGCGACCGAGCTCGCGAACGCCATCGAACACGTCGGCGATTGCCATGCTCGCGCGCGCAACCGTCGACGTCGCCTTGGCAGTAAGGCCCAGATAGAGCGTAGAGCCCTCGGAGGTTGCCAAATCACGGGAAACCTGGCTTAGCGCGCCGGTGCTCGAGCCACCCAGGCGCTCAAACAGAACGCGTGATTCGTCCGCCGACACCACGCGCGCCCACTGACGGCGCGCCTCGCGCTCGATGGAATGGGCCTCGTCGATTACCCAATGACGAATCGGAGGTAAAATCCTGCCCTCGGCCGCGACATTGCGGAACAGCAGGGAATGGTTGGTGACCACCACATCGGCATGCGCCGCACGACGGCGAGCGCCGTGGACCAAACATTTATCAGGGAAAAACGGGCAGAGGCGACGAGCACACTCGCGCGAGGCCGTCGTAAAGTCGGGGCGGTTGACGCTGCGCCACCGAATGCCGAGCGAGTCGAGGTCGCCATCGGCTGATTGGCAGACGTACGCCATAATGACCGCGACCGCCGTGAGCGTGTCCGCCGGATCGCGCTTGGTGGTAATCTCGACCTGGCTGCGGCTCATGCGCTCAAGCTTGCGCAGGCACGGATAGTGGTCATAGCCCTTGAGAGCGCAAAATGACAGGCCACCGTCCAGTTGCTCGGCAAGTTTTGGCAGCTCATGGTACATGAGCTGGTCGGCAAGATTGTTCGATTTGGTCGCAATACCAACCGTGATGTTGTTACGGCGTGCTGCCTCGGCAAAAGGCACCAGATAGGCCATCGATTTGCCGACGCCCGTGCCCGCCTCAATTACACGATGAGTGCCCGTGACCAGCGCATCGCAGACCTCGAGCGCCATCGCGATCTGCTCATCACGCGGCTCGTAGGTGGGATACATGCGATTGACCAGGCCACCTGGCGCATAGTCTGCCTCAATCTCCTCACGACTCGGCATCCTGAGTACCGGCAGTTCGTCGGCGTCCACCCGATCGTCGGCGCGATCGGCCTTGAGAACGTCAGCACGAGCGGCGCTGAGAGAGAAGATAGAACCAGGGTTCTGCCCCGCCAAGAATGAGAAGATTGGACGATAGGACCAAGGCACGTCCGGATGCATGTCGGCTAGGCGCGCCATGAGGCCCTGGGGCAAGTCGGTGAGTGCCACGAGCAACACGCGCCATACGCCACACAGGGCGTCGACGTCGGCATTGGCACGGTGTGATACCGAGTCACAGCCAAACAGATCGGCCATAAAAGACAGCTTGTGCGAGGCCAGGCGCGGAAGCGCGATGCGCGACAGCGCCAGCGAATCGATCCAAATATCGCTCACGTTGACGCCGCCTTTGACCGACTCGATAAACGAGCGATCGAACGTGGCGTTATGTGCGATCACCGGGCAACCACCGACAAAATCGGCGAGAGCGGCGACGGCCTCAACGGCCGACGGGGCATCTGCCACATCGGCATTTGTAATGCTCGTGAGCTCGGTAATCTCGGCGGGAATCAGTTGCTTGGGATGCACGAAGGTATCGAAGCGGTCGACGACCTCGCGGCCCGAAAGGCGGGCCGCCGAGATCTCGATCAGCTCATTGTCCTGCACCGAAAGACCCGTGGTCTCGGTATCGAGGACGATCACATCTTCCTCGATAAGGCCGAAGGACTGCGTTTTGGCGCGCTCGGCAAGCGTGGCATAGGAGTCGATGACAAACTGCGGCGTTCCTGACGAAACCGCGTCCTCGATTAGCATGCAATGCCCGCTCGACGAAGGCCCATACGGATCAGGCTGTCACAGACCTGCGGGAACGTCATGTCGTCGGTGTGGCGGATCTCATCCGGATACAGCGACGTATCGGTCATGCCGGGAATGGTATTGGTCTCGAGGATAACGGGGCCGTCCTCGCTCACGATAAAATCGCTGCGCGAGATGCCCAGGCAACCGAGGGCCTTGTGAGCGGCACAGGCAAGCTCCTGGGCACGAGCATAGTTCTCGGGTGAAATCTGCGCCGGAATGCGATGGATGTCCGTAGGGTCGACATATTTCACGTCCAGATCGTAGAACTCGCAGTCCTCGGGCTTACGGATCTCGACAATCGGCAGGGCGCGCACGTCATCTTCACCGTATACGCCAACGGTGATCTCGGTACCCTCGATGCACTTCTCGACCAGCACTTTGTCGCCGTACTCAAACGCCTTGGCGATTGCCGCGGGCAGCTCGGAGGGCTCATGGACCAGGGAAATGCCATAGCTGGAACCGTTGACGGCCGGCTTCACAAAGCAGCGCTCGCCACAAACCTCGACGATATGATCGATATCGACTTCATCGCCCACCTCGAGCGCAAGGCCGGGGGCAATGGGAATGCCCGCCTTGGCGTACAGGAGCTTAGAGACCTCCTTGTCGGCACCGCAGGCGCTGGCAAGCACGCCCGAGGCCGTGTAGGGGATACCCAGGGTCTCCATGGCGCCCTGCATGGCACCATCCTCGCCGCCGGCACCGTGCATGGCGATAAACGCCACGTCAAAGCCGCCGGTCGCCATGGTTACCATAAAGTCATCAGCGGCCGTGTCGAGCAGCTCCACCGAGGTGTAGCCGGCTTCCTTCAGTGCCACCACGACGTTCTTTCCCGAATTGAGCGAGATCTCGCGCTCAGCGGAATGACCGCCCGCCAAGACCGCTACGTGCATGTTCTCTAGGCTTTTACCCGGCATGGGCAGACTCCTCCTCTATAATTTCTGCAGCTGATACCATATTGTAGCGATACCCTCTACGTTTCCCCAAAATCGAAAGGCTTCCATGAATCCCAGGACTAAATCTCAGGACATTCGCGACTTGAGCCAAAACGATATTCGCGAGCTCGTGGC
>URRN01000048.1 GCA_900550185.1 uncultured Collinsella sp. | reverse complement strand
CCTATCCGGTCGATGGCATGATCGTGGCGCCCTGCTCCATGAAGACGCTTGCCGGCATCGCGAGTGGTTACAGCGAAAACCTGTTGCTGCGTGCGGCCGACGTGCAGATGAAAGAGCAACGCCGCCTGGTACTCATGGTGCGCGAGACGCCCTTCAGCGCCATTCACATCGACAACATGGCGCGCCTGGCGCGCGTGCCGGGCGTCATGCTCATGCCGCCCATGCTTACGTTTTACAACGGCCCCGCCACGCTCGATGACGCGGTGCATCACATCGCCGCCAAGGCGCTCGAGGCCGTCGGCGTGTCATGTGCAAACTATAAGCGCTGGTCATAGGCGTCTTTAGGGTAGGATACGAGTAGTGTTTGAGCCCGCTGCCCCTGTGGGCGGCGGGCTTTGGTGTGTCGGGAGGATCTATGCAGACGGGCATGTATGCGATTAGCGAGATGGCGAGCTTGTTTAACGTTTCGCGCCAAACGCTCATCTACTACGACAAGATCGGCCTGTTTAAGCCCGCCGTGGTTAACGAAAAAGGCTACCGTTTCTATTCGCCCACGCAGATCCCGCTCATGCGTCTGATCTGCATGCTGCGCGACCTGGGGCTCGAACTCGACGAGATCGACCGCCTGACCTCGACGTTCGACATTGGCGAGATGACCGATCACCTGCGCTCACGGGTGCAGGCACTCGATGAGCAGATCGCCGAGCTCAAAGCCGAGCGCGCGAGCGTGCAGGAGCGTCTGAGCTTTTACGACGAGGCGGTTTACTGGCGCGAGTGCGAGGGCAAGCCGGAGCTCAAGCAGTTCGAGCGCCGCTTCGTGGTCTTTGAGGAGTTTCCGGCCGATATCGAGCGCGGCCGCTCGATGCTGCACCCCACGCTCATGCGCGCGATTCTGCGCATGCGTGCGCTCACGGGCACGCGCCCCATGCGCGGCTGGGGCGCCATGCTGCGTCGCGAGGCGCTGCATTCCGACGACCCCATCGTCGGTGCCGGCTCCTTTGCCGTGCTGCCGCGCGGTGCCGAGGAAATGCTACCGAGCGATCCTGCCGAGCTGGCAGAGATTGGCGTCGAGGTGTTGCCCGAGGGCACATACCTGTGCATGAGCCGCTGGGGCATGCCGTTCGAACCCGAGGCCATTCGTGCCATCGTGGCCTGCATGGACAAGCACGCGCTCCGGCCCATCGGCAACGCTTTCGACTTTTGCTACCTCGATACCACGAGCTACGACGAGTCCCACCAAGAGGACTTTTGCTGCATCCAGATCCCCGTCGCCCTCCAGATGTGACAAGGAGGCTGCTCCTTCGTCGCATTCGTGGTGTGGCTGCTGCCTAAACCGTCACAACATTCGGCGAAAATCTCGAAAACGAGGAAAAGCGTCGAATGTTGTGACGGTTTTCCTGTCTGTGCCGGCGAGCTCCAGCACCGTCTGGGGGTATAAGGCTAGCAAGTGTTTATTTGCGAGGCTTAAGGGGCGCCCCGTATGGATATCGATAACTTTGAATGGTGGTATAGCGAGGGCGAGGCTCCGGACGAAGAGTGGGACGAGCCCGCGCCGTGTGACGTGTCGAGCGACGAGGACGAGTCCGGCAATGATACCGGTGTCGAGCCTGAAGCCGCCTCCGATGCCGCCGAGCCCCTGACCTTTGAGCAGGCCTGGGCCCAGGCTGAGGCTGACGAGGCAAAGGCCGATGCCACGGCCACGCTGGGTGAGCCGGCCGATATGTCCATCTCGCCGGCAAAGACCCCGCAGCCGCGTCACACTATCGACCCCGATAGCACGGCATCCTTCAGCATTCTCGACGTGCCCTCGCAGGGCGCTCAAGCGCCCGCGCCCACGCATCGTCCCGACTTGGCTCGCGAGGAAGACGCGGACCGCCGCTCGCCGCTCGGCCCCATCCTCATCGCCTTCATGGCCGGCGTCATCGCTTGCGCGGCGATCGGAAATGTCTGGAGCCACGTGGAGCAACAGCGCAAAGACGCCGCCAAGGTCGAGATGTCTGTCGAGCAATCGCTCAGCCGCACGCGCTCAGTGCATGTGTCGGTCGAGGTTAAGGACGGCGCGACGTGGGATACCGCGCGCGGCGATAGCCAAATGCTCATCCATATCGTGGGCCGCACGCTCAAGGGACAAGCAATCGACGAGTATCAATACGTTAATTCCGAAGGTGACGGCATCGAGCTCAAGCCCGGCGACTACGAGCTCACGGTCGATGAGCCGCCCGTCGCCACCGACGGCACGCGTTACCGTGCCTCAAAGCGCATGGTTCCGGTGAGTTTTAATTCACAGGCGCCCGATACGGTCGACAGCACGCCGCAGGGCGGGTTCGACCTTTACGCAATCGTTCAATAACTGTGCCTGTCGCTTCTCCTTGCCGCCAAGAGTGGGACAATAGCCCTCGACACCGTTGTTTACTATTGGAGGAAGTAGCATGTCCACCGTCACTACCATCAAGCGCGGCGGCCTCACCGCGGCCATCGATTCCATGGGCGCCCAGCTCACGAGCCTTGCCCTCAACGGCAACGAGTATCTGTGGCAGGGCGACCCCGCCTTTTGGGGCAAGCATGCGCCCATCCTGTTCCCCATCGTGGGCTCGCTGCGTAACAACACGGCGACATCTGCCGCCGGCATCTGCGAGATGGCGCGCCATGGCCTCGCGCGCATTGTCGAGCACAAGCTGGTCGAGGTTTCGGAGGACGGCTCCTCGGTGACCTACGAGATCACCGACACGCCCGAGTCGCTCAAGGCCTTCCCCTTCCACTTTAAGCTCAACATGACCTATGCGCTCACCGGCGACGCTACGCTCACCCAGACCTTTGCCGTCACCAACACCGGCGACGTGGATCTGCCGTTCTCGGTGGGCGGTCACCCTGCCTTTAACGTGCCGGCCCCCGGTGCCGATGACGAGGCGTTCGAGGATTACGAGCTGGCGTTTACCGAGGCCTGGACTAACGAGGCCCCCGTCATCACGCCCGATGGCCTTATGACGTTCGGGGGCAGCTACAAGGCTCCCGATAACTCAGACGTGCTGCCCATCACGCACCGCAGCTTCGATAACGATGCCATCATGTTCACCGATGCCCCGGGTTCCACGCTCACGCTGCGCGGCCGCAAGTCGGGCCACGGCGTCAAGATCGACTTTGAGGGCTTTAAGTACATCGGCGTGTGGTCTGCCGCCAACGACGCCCCGTTTGTGGCGCTCGAGCCCTGGACCGGCCACACCACCATGGACACCGAGGACGACGTCTTTGAGCACAAGGTCAACACCATTACCTTGGCACCGGGTGAGACGGACGTTCGCAGCTTTAGCGTTACCCTGCTCTAGAGGTTCCGCCGTTCTAACGAACGACGGACCGGTCGACGCTGCGCGCCACCCAGAGCGACAATTTGTCATTCAAAAGGCACGGCATGACCAGAAGGTCTATGCCTTGCCTTTTTCATGCTAACTTGTTCGCTCTGGGTGGCGCTCGCTGGCATTGCCAAAACATCGACGCTCCCAATGACTACCGTGTGTCTATTAATTTTTCGAGCTTGTGCTGCGCTGCTGGTCGCTGGCGTATATCCTGTTAAGTCGTCAGCATACGATTCAACAGGGAAGGCAGATTATGCATTCTCCCCATCAACGCGACGCGCATCCACAGCTGGTGTGCAGCCGTCGCATCTTTTTGGGTAGCGCTCTCGCTGCGAGCGCTTCCGTCGTCGCCGGCGCGCTCGCCGGCTGTCAGCGTCCGTCCACGCTCAAGGTGGTTCAGCCCACGACGGGCGGCGGTCGCGACGACCTGTCCGATTCCGTGATCGGCAAGGATAAGATCCGCATCGGCATGGAGGCGGCCTACGCCCCGTACAACTGGCAGGTTTCCGAAGCCAGTGAGTTCACCATCCCCATCGACAACGTGCAGGGCGCCTATGCCGATGGCTACGACGTGCAGATCGCCAAGATCGTCTGCAAGGCCCTCGGTGGCGAGCCCGTTGCCGTCAAGCAGAGCTTCTCGGGCCTTATCGATTCGCTCAACAACGGCCAGATCGACCTCATCATCGCCGGTATGAGCGCCACGCCCGAGCGCGAGGAGTCGGTCGGCTTCTCCGACCCGTACTTCATTGGCTACTTTGGCCTGTTCGTAAAAGAGGGTTCCCCCTACCAAAATGCCACCAAGCTCAGCGACTTTAGCGGTGCCACGGTACTCGGCCAAAAGGACACCATGCTCGATACCGTCATCGACGAGATCCCGGGCGTTGTGCACAAGAACCCGGTCGATTCGGTTCCCACGGTGTTCTCGAATCTGCTGCAGGGCACGTGCGACGCCGTGACTTACAACACCGAGAACGAGAAGGGCTATATGGCCCAAAATCCCGGTATCGTCCCCATCCAGTTTGCCGAGGGCGAGGGCTTTAAGCAGGAGGTCACGGCAAATGTCGGTTGCCGCAAGGGCTCGGACAAGCTGCTTAAGCTCATCGACAAGACACTCAAGGGCATTAGCCAAGAGGAGCGCGACCAAATGTGGGACGCGTGCCTCGACCGTCAGCCGGCATAGGGAGGCAGCATGAAAACCATCAATCGTCTGGCCTCCTTTATCAAGGCCGACCACCGTTATGTGTACCTGGGCACGAGCGTTATCGCGGCGCTCGGCCTGGCGTTTAGCCAGCGCAACCCCACGCCGCTGAGCTTCTTGGCCCCCACCGGTATCTTCCAGGATTGCCTTTGGGCAATTCTTTGGGCCTGGCTCGTCGTATCGGCGGCGGCGCTCGTCACCAAACTCATGCACTGGAACGACTATCGCGAAAAATCGCCGTTCGCATCCGAGCGCTTCCGTCGCGGCGCGCGCCTGGGCAGCTATGTCGTCGTTGCTATTGCGGCGATCTTCTTTGTCGACCGCTGCGTCATGTCATTTATCGACCTGGTGCAAGTGAGCATTGTCTCGGACTCCAACCCCAGCGACTTTTTGTCGAGCCTGGTCTACATGACCTACAAGAGCGGCGACTTCTTTATCCGCGGCATCGAGATCACCATCGCACTTGCGACCTTCGGTACCGTCATCGCCTTTTTTCTGGCACTGCTCTTTGTGTTCCTGCGTATTCAGACCTTCGATCGCGTGGACAACGACCTAGTGCGCTTCTTTAAGAGCATCGGCCGCGGCTTTGCGACCGTCTACTCTACCATCGTGCGCGGCACGCCCATGATGGTCCAGGGCCTGCTCATCTATTACGCGGGCTTCACCGTTTTGCGCGGCATGGGCTTCGAGACCGCCCAGGCCAACCAGATCTGGAGTACCTTCACCGCCGGCCTCGTCACCATCTCGCTCAACTCTACCGCCTACATGATGGAGGTCCTGCGCGGCGGCATCGAGTCCATCGATCCCGGCCAGGCCGAGGCAGCGCGCTCGCTGGGCCTGTCGCAGTGGCAGGCTATGCGCAAGGTCGTGTTCCCTCAGGGTATTAAAAACGCGATCCCGGCGCTCACCAACGAGCTCATCATCAACATCAAGGACTCGTCGGTGCTCTCGGTCATCGGCGTGTTCGACCTCATGTACGCCACCACCACCGTCGCCGGCGTGTACTACCGCCAGATGGAGGTCTACTGCGTGGCGCTCGTGGTCTACCTGATCCTGACGCTCGTGGCGAGCCGCCTGCTCGAAGCCTTTGGCAAAAAGCTCGGCGCCGAGGCCCCGGCAACGCTGCCCAGCTCCAACTAGGCGCAAGACGAGGAGAATCATCATGGCAGATACCACTACCACCGGCGCTGTGGCCGCCGCACAAACTAAAGAGCCGCTCATCCGCGTCGAGGGCCTGCGCAAGAGCTTCGGTTCGCTCGAGGTGCTCAGGGGCATCGACCTGTCCGTTAACCCCGGCGAGGTCGTCACCATTATCGGCGCCTCGGGCTCGGGCAAGTCGACCTTCCTGCGCTGCCTCAACCTGCTCGAGACCCCGGACGCGGGCCACATCTGGTTCCACGGCCAGGACCTTACGGCCGAGCGCTGCAATATCAATAAACTCCGCGAGGACATCGGCATGGTGTTCCAGGGCTTTAACCTGTTCAACAACATGGATGTGCTCGACAACTGCACGCTTGCGCCCGTCACGCTCAAAAAGATGAGCAAGGCCGAGGCAGAGAAGGTCGCAATGGAGCATCTGACGAGCGTGGGGCTCGAAAAGTTCGCGCACGCCGCCGTGGGTCGCCTGTCCGGCGGCCAAAAGCAGCGCGTGGCCATCGCGCGCGCCCTGTGCATGAATCCGCAGATCATGCTGTTCGACGAGCCGACCTCGGCACTCGACCCCGAGATCGTGGGCGAGGTGCTCGAGGTCATGCGCAAGCTCGCGGCCGACGGCATGACCATGGTTGTCGTCACGCACGAGATGGCCTTTGCCCGCACGGTGTCCGACCGCGTGGTCTTTATGGACAAGGGCGTGGTGCTCGAGGACGCCGCGCCGGCCGAGCTCTTCGGCAACCCCAAACACCAGCGCACTCGCGAGTTCCTCTCTCGCTATCTCGAGGACAAATAACCGGCGCAAACGCCTACGTTGCAGGGCCGCTCCCGTGGGGCGGCCTTTGTCGTCACAATCGAAAGGATGTCATGGCCGAGGTTTGGCGCTTCTTTGCGCATGAGGACGATTTTGCCGATATGGACGAGGCCGGCGCGTGCGAGCGCTTGGGCCGCGTGCTGTCGTTTCCGACCATCTCGAGCATGGATGCCGAGGCGGTGGACTGGCAGCCCTTTGACGACCTGCGCGCCTATATGCAGCAGGCCTGGCCGCGCGTGTTTGCGGCGGGCGAGGTCGAGCTTATCGACCATTCACTACTGGTGACGCTTGCCGGCAGCGATCCGGCCCTTAAGCCCGTTATGCTCATGGGCCACATGGATGTGGTTCCCGTGGTGCCGGGTACTGAGACCGACTGGACGCACGCCCCCTTTAGCGGGCGCGTGGACGACACCTACATCTGGGGCCGCGGCGCGATCGACATGAAAGACCAGGTCGCAGGCATTCTCGAGGCTGTCGAGTATGCGCTGGCGCACGGTTGGCAGCACGAGCGCACGCTGCTCCTGGCCTTTGGCCAGGACGAGGAGACTACGCAGTACGGAGCAGGCGCCATTGGCCGTGCGCTCAAGGGGCGCGGCATTGAGCTTGAGTACCTGATCGACGAGGGCGACTACCGCATCGTTCCGGCTGCCGAGTACAGCGCGGGCGAGGGTTGGCTCATGCACGCCGACCTCGCGGAGAAGGGCTATGCCGATATCGTGTTGAGGACGCGTAGCGAGGGCGGGCATTCCTCCAACCCCTACGGGGGCACTTCACTCGAGGTGCTCAGCCGTGCCATCACCGCAATCTGCGATATCGAGTGGCCGACGCGCGTGACCGACTTGCTTGCCGCCCAACTCGTCGAGTTGGGGCTCTACACGGCCGATGAAATTGCCGCCAACGGGGACGCCATTGTCCGTGATTGCCTCGCCAGCAAAAAGCTCTATCCGCTGGTGACGACTACCTGCGCGCCCACGCAGATCGAGGGCGGCAGCACCGGTGCCAACGTGATGCCACAGGACATGTGGGCCAATATCAACTTCCGCATGCTCGAGGGCACGGGCGTGGCCGATGTCGCTACTCGCTGCCGCGAGGCCGTTGCCGCGGCGGGCCTTGCCGGGCGCGTGGAGGTCGAACTCGGCCCCGGCAGCTCCGAGCCTTCGCCGTCCCCGCGTGTCGGCGGGCCGGGGCTCGAGGCCGTCCGTGCCATCGCCGCCCACTATTTCCGTGAGCCTTTGGGGACGGAGGAAAACGGATTATTCGAGCCGGTGGCAATTGTGCCCTCGACCGTGATCGGTGCGACCGACGCTGCCAACTACCAGCGTATTTGCCCTGAGTGCATTCGCTTCTCGGCCTTTGTGGTTGATGACGACGAGTGTGATCGCGGCGTCCACGGCACCAACGAGCGCATCACCCGCCGTGCCTACCTCCAGGGCATCCGCTTCCTCGTCGCTCTACTCCAAACGCTCTAGAATGTGATAAAGCGACAGTCCCTTTGTTAGCCGTTGGGGACGTTCTCAAACGACTAGTCGTTAAGGAACGTCCCCAATGGCTGCGTCCAATCATTCCGTGCGGGTTATATGCAGGTTTGCCTGCGCACGCTATCATGTATGGGTTAGACCGCAACTATGTACCCCATACGCGAAGGGATGCGCATGTATCTGAAGATCGACATGTTCTAGCCGGGCTTACCCCCGTAGTGGCGCCGCGCGCCCCATCAACTCTGCCGATTTTCACCTTCACGCATATAAAGGAGTCCCGCCATGCGCGACAAGCTCGAAAAGATTATCAAGGCCTACGAGGAGCTCGAGAAGAAGCTCTCCGACCCGGCCGTCGCCTCTGATATCAAGGAGTTCACGCGTCTCAACAAGGAGTACGCGCACCAGTCCGACCTCATCGCCGCTTCGCGTGAGTACATCGGCGCGCTCGATGACATCGAGGCCGCCAAGGAGATGCTCCACGATACCACCGATGCCGATGAGAAGGAGATGCTCCAGATGGACATCTCCGAAAACGAGGCCAAGCTTCCCCAGCTCGAGGAAGACATCAAGTACATGCTCATCCCGAGCGACCCCAACGACGACAAGAACACCATCGTCGAGATCCGCTCCGCCGCCGGTGGCGACGAGGCGGCCATCTTTGCCGGCGACCTGTACAAGATGTATCAGCGCTTCTGCGAGTCGCGCGGCTGGAAGACCACCGTGCTCGACTCCAGCCCCAGCGAGGCCGGTGGCTTTAAGTCCATCGAGTTCAAGGTCGAGGGCGACCGCGTCTACTCCGTCATGAAGTTCGAGTCCGGCGTGCACCGTGTCCAGCGCGTCCCCAAGACCGAGTCCCAGGGTCGCATCCAGACCTCCACGGCAACCGTCGCCGTGCTTCCCGAGGCCGAGGAGATCGACGTTCAGATCAACCAGTCCGACCTGCGCATCGATACCTACTGCGCCTCCGGCCCTGGCGGTCAGTGCGTTAACACCACCTACTCCGCCGTGCGCATCACCCACCTGCCCACCAACACCGTGGTGCAGTCGCAGGAGCAGCGTTCCCAGATCCAGAACCGCGAGGTCTGCATGCAGATGCTGCGCGCTCGTCTGTACGAGATGGAGCTCGAGAAGCAGCAGGCAGAGCTCGGTGCCGAGCGCCAGAGTCAGATCGGCCACGGCAACCGTTCCGAAAAGATTCGTACCTACAACCAGCCCCAGGACCGCGTGACCGACCACCGCATCGGTTTCAACTCCACCTACAACGGTGTCCTTCTGGGCGACCAACTCGGCACCGTGATCGAGGCACTCGCCGCCGCCGAGCGCGCCGAGAAGCTGGCACAGGCTGTGTAGTGGGTTACGCGGTTTTGCCAAACCGCGTAACGGCTCGACGCTGCAAACGCCCCTAAGCGGCAATCTGACGTTCAATCGTCGGTCGCGTACCGAAGTACGCTTCCCTCCTCTTTCACGTCACCTTGCTCGCTTAGGGGCGTTTTCGCTGACTTATGCTCAACCTGCGGCGTTGTCTTGCTCCGGATGCAGTCATTGGGGACAGACATAAATGAGTACCTACCTGCGGCGTTGCCATCGCTGCCGAAGGTGGCAGTCGGGGACGTTCCTTTTCTGCCGGCAGTTTGGGACACTCCTTGTCAAGGTAGTCATCGGGGACGTTCTTAAATGACCAGTCAAATAAGAACGCCCCCGATGACTAGGTTGGGTATATTGCGTTGAGGTGTTATTCGATTGGTTTCAGTGGCTGTTAAGCCATCTACCTGCTTAAAGCAATTAACGGCATGCATCTGCAATTGAAAATATTGCTCGAAAAAACGTCCAAGAAGTCGCGGGGCCTTTTTTGGCGCGTCGCGCGTCAAGCGATGTGGCAAGTATTTGGTTAGATATTGGTCAGTTTTGGGGCAACCTTGCCAAAAACTTGACGGATGCAGATTTAGACGTCGACGAATGAACAATTCAGGTGGGCTCCAAGCAAAAATCTGGGCTGATTCTCGATAATCGCCTTCAATCGTCCCTTGTCAAGCGCTGGCCTCGCGTACAATCTGCTCCGACATTCGCGCGCCGCCCGGCGCTTAAGAGGGGAGGGCCCCATGGCAAACGAGATCTGGACCATCAAGCGTTGTCTCGAGTGGACCAAGGAGTACCTAGCCGAGCGCGGCGAGGAGCACCCCCGTCTTTCTGCCGAGTGGCTGCTGTGCGCAGCTACGGGTCTGGCGCGCATCGACTTATATATGCGCATGGACGAGACGCTTAACGCGGCCCAGCTCGAGACCATGCACGCGGCGGTCGTCCGTCGCGCGAAGGGCGAGCCGCTGCAGTACATCACCGGTAGCACGCAGTTTCGCATGATCGACGTCGCGTGCGCCCCCGGTGTGCTCATTCCGCGCCCCGAGACCGAGATGCTCGTCGAAGAAGTCCTCAATTATCTGGATGCCGAGGTGCTGAGCCCCGAGGCTGCTGCCCGTCAGCGTGTTGAGCTGCCTTGGAACGATGAGGTCGAGCAGGCCCGCAAAGCCGAGGCGGCGCTGGCCGACGAACGCGCGACCGCCGAGCGCCGTGCTGCCAACCTGACGGCCGCCGATGAGGCTGCGCTGGGTAGCGACGTGCTCGGTAGCCGCGCCTATGCCGAGGAGCTTGCCGATCGCGAGGCCGAGGAAGCCGCCGCGCAAGCAGCAGAAGCCGAAGCCGCAAAAGCCGCCGAGCCCGAGCTCGACGAATACGACATCGCCATCGAGGGCGCCGACCAGGAGACGGTTTCAGCTCAGGATGCCGCTGCGCCTGCCCCAGCCGAGCCCCGCACTGCCCGCGTTCTCGAGGTCGGCTGCGGCACGGGCTGCATTTCGCTCTCCCTTGCCTGGGAGCGCCGCGGCCACGTTACCTGCACCGCCACCGATATCGAGCCGCGCGCCATCGATCTGGCCACCAAAAACCGCGACGCGCTCGGCCTCGCGGCAGATGAGGTTGCCTTCAGCCTCACCAACCTGGTGAGCTCCATTCCCCACGACGAGTGGGGCACCTTTGATGTGCTCGTCTCCAACCCGCCTTACATCCCGACCGGCGTCATGCGCTCGCTGCCGCACGAGGTCAAGGACTTTGAGCCCGATCTGGCGCTCGAGGGCGGCGCCGACGGCCTCGATATCTTCCGCCGCCTGCTCAACGCGGCGCCCTACATGTTGTGCGCTGGCGGCCTCTTTGCCTGCGAGCTCTACGAGGGCGCGCTCGACGCTGCGGCCGAGCTCTGCCGCCAAGCGGGTCTGTCGGACGTGCGCATCGTCCACGACCTCACCGATCGCCCCCGCATCGTCCGAGCCATCGTCGCCGAGTCCAAACAGCGCCAGTAATATTTATTAACTGGTTAGCAAAAATTATAAAGTAGTTTATAATTAGGACGGCTGAAAGAGGTCGGCCCATGCAACCCCCTACCTTTCGGGAAATCATTGCCCTACTCAAGCACGATGGATTCGTGAAGGTCGCGCAAGTCGGTAGTCATGCTAAGTATGTTTCTGGTGACCGTGTTGTCACCGTGAACGGCTCTGGTGGTGATCGACCAAAGAAGGGCACGTGGGCAAGTATTCGTCGCCAAGCTGGATGGTAGTTGGAGGCAAAATGAGGCAGCGATTTACCTATGACTGCGTTCTCATAAAAGAAGACGACGGTTACTGCGCCAGCTTCCCGCAGATTCCCGGCGCCTTTGCCGATGGCGATACGCGCGAAGAAGCGATTGCCCATGCCACCGAGGCACTGATGGCGTTTTTGGCCGACGACCTCAACAACGGTTTGACTCCGGCAGGGTACGAACGCTCGGCCGAGGTCGTGGCCCTTTCAGTCGAAATCGACCACGAGGACGCTCGGGAAGCGGCGTGCCGAACATTTAAAGACGCAGCGCTGGACCTCAAAGTCTCCGCTCCGCGGATTACCGCGCTGGTCAAAGCCGGCAAACTCGATGTTGAACTCGTCGACGGCCGTCGGATGATAACGATAGACAGTATCGAGCGTTACGCCGCCCAAGAACGTCACGCCGGAAGACCAAAGAAGTTCGTAGCCGTCCAATAACCCCCTCACTTTCACCGACTACTAGAGCCGCTCACCGAACCGACATGCGCTCTGGGCAAATAGGTTGAACGTTTCGTGCGAGAATGCCCCACAGTAA
>URRN01000047.1 GCA_900550185.1 uncultured Collinsella sp. | reverse complement strand
GGAAGGTAGATGACAGGCGCGCTTTCCGTATGATTCGAATAAACGGTTATCTGCTTTTGATGCGCTTCCATGACGGGCTTCTCTCAGTGTTGTGATATCGGCAGCCCCAATTGTCGCACGCCAGCGTATGCCGGTTGGGCTAGACCAAAGACAATCTCGTGCATCCCCTGCGGACGCATATGGAAAACGCCACCGCCGGAGGGGAGCTCGGCGGTGGCGTTGCTAAACGGTGTGCGGGCTAGCACTTCTGTGGGTGCCGTCTCGCGCGTTAAAGGCCAAAGGCGTTTATGAGCGCTTGCGGCTCACCACGGCGCCTACGGCGATGGCGGCTGTTCCCGCAAGGACGGTTGCCACGATGGCCGCACCCGAGGTGTCGCCGGTTGCCGCGAGCACGCCGGTAGTCTTGGCTTTCGTGGTTGAAGCCGCAACGGCCTTGGTCGGCTTTGAGCCCTCAGGCTTGGGGTTCTGCTTGGACTCCGCGGGCTTGCTTTCTGCGGGCTTGGTCTCGTCGGGCTTGGGGTCTTCCGGCTTGGCTATCTCGGGAGGTGCGATGGTCGTACTTTTGGCGACTGCTTTGATATAGAGGGAGTCGACCGTGGCGTCGCCCGTGCCGATGGCTTGGCCTGCCTCGTAGATGCCGTCACGGAGCTTGCGATAGTCAATGACCTTGCCGCCTTCGGGCGTCTGGATGGCGGCGTTCTCAATCTTGATGGTGCCGATTGTCTTGCCGTCAGCGCTCATGGCACGGGCAAAGATTGCTGCTGTATCTCCTTCGGCCGTTACCTTGCTGCGGATGATCGAGATGACTGCGGGTGTGACGCCCTCGCTGGTCTGGGCGATGATGCCGATGTTCTCGCCTTGGGGTTCGCGCCTCGTCTCGCCATCTTGGTTTTCGCTGTAGGGGATGGGGCCGTCGCCGTTCTCGACATAGCGGGCTATGGCCTTGACAACGGAGTCGCTGATGTAGATGTGGCCGCCCTTCTCGTTGGGTCGATCGTTTCTGGTGGAGAATGCAGCCGAAACCTCGCCTTCCGCAAACGCGTCCACGGTGGAGCCGTTCTTGACGACGATGTCGTCCTGGTAGGTGAAGAGGGCGTTGGCGCCACCGTATCTGCCTTTACTTGCACGGACCGTCACGTTTGCATGATCGAGGGTGATGCCCTTGTGGGCATAGACGCCATATTCAACACCGTTTACGTTGAGGGAGGCGTTTGTGGCTGCGAGGCTGCCCTTGGCCTCGACGGCAGCGTCTTTCTCGGAGCTTGCCTTGACCTGGTTGCCGTCCGAGATGTTGATATTACCGCCGCTCCAAAGGGCCTCACCATCGGCTGAGCTTGCCTCGACCGTCCCGCCACCCTTGATGGTGAGGTTCTTGTCGGCTCCAATACCCTTGTCCTTGGTAGCCCTGGCGGTGACGGCTCCGCTGTCGTCAATCGTGATATTGCCGTTTGCCCTGATGCCATCCGATGCACCCGTGGCGTTGACGTTGCCCGAACCTTTGATAGCGAGATCACCTCCGGCATTGATGGCATCAAACCCAGTGCTCGTGGCGTTGACGGATCCGGCTCCGTCGATGTTGATATTACCCGTGGAGAGGATAGCGTCCTCAGTAGATGTCACGCTGAGCGTGCCGCCCTCGTCGCCTTGGATATTGAGCTCGGCATTCTCGTTAGTGCCATGAGAAACGTTGATGCTTTCGATCCATTCGGCAGTGACGATGTTGGTTCCCGAGTAATTCACGTTGAGCTTGCCTGCGGCCTGGATCTCGCCGCCGTTATAGTTGTTGAGCTTCAAGTCGTCGGCGCCGTCCCACGACCAGGTACCGGCCTCGTCGCTCGCCGCGGTGTTGTACTTGTTGCCGCCGACCTTGACCCATTCCGCTGCGAGCGAGACGCTCGGCATGAGCAGCGAGCTCACCGTGAGCGCGCACACGGCGCCCGCGACGATGCGGCGCGTCACGCGGCGCCAGCTGCCGTGCGCGAGTCCTATGCGACGGCGAACGTCGGGTTCGGCAACATGGGTTCCGGCGGTAGTGTCATTGCGTTTGGGGGTCGTGAACAAGGTTGCCATGGTTGCTTCCGTTCTCATAGGGCCTATACGACTAGATTCAGCGTATCTGCTGGATGTTGCCGGCGGTAGTGCCGTTTGGAGGGCAAAATGGCCAAAATGGGGGAGAAATAGGCCGCACGCCGGCGCAGGGACCGGCGCTAAAAGAAAAGCGCGGGGCCGCATGGCGACTCCGCGCTTTATTGTTCAGCTTTTGCAGCCTTGCCCTTACGCTACGAAGAAGTAGACGAGGAAGGCAAGGGCCGCGATCCACCCGTCCCGTGCGAAAAAGTGTTTACGAGCGCTTGCGGCTCACCACGGCGCCCGCGGCGATGGCGGCTGTTCCTGCAAGGGCGGCTGCCACGATGGCTGCGCTCGAGGCGTCGCCGGTTGCTGCGAGTTTGCCGGTGATCTTGGCTCCCGTGGCTGCAACTGCAACGGTCTTGGTCGTCTTCGTGCCCTCGGACTTGGAACCCTCGGGCTTGGTCTCGCCGGGCTTCTCCTCGGGTTTGATCTCCTCGGGAGGCGCGATGACCGTGCTCTTGGCGACAGCTTCGTCGTAGGGGGAGTCGACCGTGGCGTCGCCCGTGCCGATGGTTTGACCCGCCTCGTAGGAGATGCTGGAGCCGTACTCTTCTTCGTAGCGATAGTTAATGATCTTGCCGCCTGCGGGCGCCTGGATGGGAGCGCCTTCAATCTTGATGGTGCCGATCGCCTTGCCATCTTCGCTTATGGCAAGAGCGAAGATTGCCGCCGTGTCTCCCTCAGCCGTGAGCTTGCTGCGGACGATCGAGATACTCGCGGGCGTGATGCCCTCGTAGGTCTGGGCGAAGATACCGATGTTCAGACCCCTAGGCTCAGGGATGACCGCGCCGCTTTGGTCGTTGCTGTAGTGATCGGGGCCATCGCCACCGGTCTCGACATAGCGGGCTATAGCCTTAACAACGGAGTCGCTGATGTAGATGTGGCCGCCAGCGACGTTTGGCTGGTGGTTTCTGGTAGAGATTGCAACCGAGAATTTGCCTTCCGCGAACGCGTCCACGATGGAACCATTCTTGATGACGATGTCATCCCCGTCAGTGATGAGGGCGATGGCCTGGCCGCCGCTCGCGCTTGTACGGACCGTCACGGTCGCGTGATCGAGCGTAACGCCCTTGTAGGCATAGACACCATATTCAACACCGCTTGCGTCAAGGGAGGCGTTCGTGACCGCGAGACTGCCCTCAGTGTCGACGGCAAGATCTCCCTCGGAGTTCGCCTTGACCTGGCTGCCGCCTGAGATGTTGATGCCGTCTTCAGCCCAAATCGCCGCTTCTTCTATCGAGCTTGCTTCTACCTTGCCACCGCCTTTGATGGTCAGGTCACTGCCTGCGGCGATGCCGTAGCCTTCGCCTCCTTTAGCGATCACTGTGCCAGAGGAATCGATGGTGGTCTTGCCCTTGGATTGGATACCTTCGGTATCGCCCGTTGCATTCACGGTGCCCGAGCCCGTGATAGAGAGGTCGCCCTTTGCCTCAATTCCGTCGGCAGTAGTACTTGTGGTGTTCACGGTGCCTGGGCCAGAAATGGAGAGGTCGCCTGTGGATTTAATTGCATCGGTCTCGGCTGTCACATTGAGCTCATCCGTGCTATTCGAGCTCGTTATGTTCAACTCCGCTTTCTGGTTAGTGCCATCCTGCGCTTTGATGGCGGCTCCGGTGTAATCGGGCTCGGTTTTCACGGTGTTCTTGCCCTCGTACGCAATGTTGAGCTTGCCTGCAGCATTGATCGCACCGCCGTCATAGCCGTTGAGCTTCATATCGTCGGCGCCGTCCCATGACCAGGTGCCAGCCTCGTCACCCGCCGCGGTGCCAGCGTCATACCGGCTGCCGCCGACGTCCACCCACTCGGCCGCGAGCGAGACACTCGGCATGAGCAACGAGCTCACCGTGAGCGCGCAGGTCAGACCACAGACGATGCGGCGCGTCACGCGACGCCAGCTGCCGTGTGCGAGCAACGTGCGACGGCGCACGTCGGGCTCGACAAAATGGGCTCCAGAGGTTTTGTCATTGCGCTTGGGGGTCGTGAACAAGGCGGCCATGGTTACTCCCATCCTCATAGGGCCTATGCGATTACGCCCAGCATATCTGCAGGATGTAGCCGGCGGTAGTGCCGTTTGGAGGGCAAAATGTCCAAAACTTGGGAAGCAATACATCGCGCGTCCGTGCGTTGCCTGGCTTTAAAAGAAAAGCGCGGAGCCGCTCGATGCGACTCCGCGCTTTGGTGTTCTGCTTTGGCAGCTTTGCCGCTACGCTACAAAGAAGTAGACGAGGAAGGCAAGGGCTGCGATCCACATGAGCGGTTTGATCTTGGAGGCCTCGCCCTTAAAGAGCGCGACGATCACGTAGGCGATAAAGCCCAGACCAATGCCGGCAGAGATGGAGTAGGTGAAGGGCACGCCGGCGACAATCATGAACGCCGGGAAACCCTGCGACACGTCGGACCAGTCGATCTCGGAGGCCTCGCTCATCATGAGGTAGCCGACGTAGACCAGGGCACCGCAGGTGGCGGCGCTGGAAACGATGGTGACGATGGGGGAGAAGAACGCGGCGAGAATGAACAGCACGCCGGTGGTGACGGAGGTGAGGCCCGTGCGGCCACCGTCGGCAGCGCCAGAGGTGGACTCGACGAAGGTGGTGATGGAGGAGACGCCCATAAAGCCACCGGCAGCAGCGGCCACGGAGTCGACGACCAGGATGGGGCGGATGTCCTCGACATTGCCGTCCTCGGTCAAGAACTCGCCCTGCTTGGCGACGGCCATCGCGGTGCCCATGGTGTCAAAGAAGTCGCTCATGAGCAGCGAGAAGGCAACGACGAGCAGCATCGGGTCGGTCAGAACCTTCACGATGGCCATGTTGCCATCAGCGGTGCTGGCAAACGGGGCGCCAAAGGTCGAGAAGTCGAGCGGTGCGATAAGGCCCTCGGGCGCATGGGTGACGCCCAGCGGAATACCGGCGATAACGGCGACGATGATGCCGATGAGCAGCGAACCCGGCACGTTGCGGGAAGCCAGGGCAACCGTCACGACGATGGAGATGATGCCGACGATAAAGGTGGGGGAGGCGATGTCGCCCAGGCCGACGAGCGTACCGGCGCCAGCGGTGATGATGCCGGCGTCGCACAGGCCGATCATGGCGATGAACAGACCCAAGCCAACCGAGATGGCGTGGCGCAGGACCACAGGGATGGCATCCATGATGGCCTCGCGCAGGCCGCAAAGGACGAGCAGCAAGATGACGATACCCTCGAGGAAGATAACGCTCATGGCCACGTGCCAGTCACCGCCGCACATGGTGGTGGCGATGCCCGCGATCATGGCGTTGATGCCCAGGCCCGACGCGCAGGCGAGCGGGCGGTTGGCGAAGATGCCCATGCAGATGGTCATGATGCCGGCGCCCAGGCAGGTGGCGCAGGCGAGCGCTCCCGCATCGATGCCAGCGCCCGAGAGCACCGCGGGGTTGACGGCGATGATGTAGGCCATCGCCAGGAATGTTGTCAGTCCAGCGCGAAGTTCGGTCCCGATTGTGGACTTGCGCTCACTGACGTGAAAAAGTTCGTCCATGCATACCCTTTCCTTGTTCGGCCCCGAGTTTAGGCCGATTGACACGAACTCACCCACTATAGCCCCTTTACAACACTGTTGTTCCTCGCATGTTGATGTTCGGCGCTTTGTAGCAGACGGACGGTATTTTTCGCATGAAAATGTGTGGGTACCGTATACTTAAGCGGTTACAACGACCCCTATGGAGGAACGTATGATTAAAGAGCTCTGCCACGACGAGGCTATCCTGTCCCAGCGTTGCGAGGTTGCGACCGTCGAGGACGAGTCGGTTGCTCAGGACCTGATCGATACCATCAAGTCGCTCGACGATGCCGGCTGCCTTGCCGCTAACCAGATTGGCGTTACCAAGAAGGTTTGCGTCTACTTGGACGATGCCGGCGAGCCCCACGTGCTCTACAACCCTCGTCTGGTGTTTGGCCTGGGCGCCAGCAAGATGGAGGAGAGCTGCCTGACGCACGACGAGATCACCAAGTCCACGCGCTACATCAAGTGCAAGGTCGCCTTTGACCAGATCGTCGACGGTAAGATGAAGGAGTGCCGCCGCGACTATGCAGGCTTCGAAGCTCAGATGATCCAGCACATGATTGATCACTGCCAAGGCAAACTTGTCTAGGGTGGTTCAATTGGGGACCGAATTTGCGGTCTTTGTCCCGGGCGTGACATTGTTGTCATGTCCGGGCTTTTTTTGTTTAGCGCCTCTTTGTTTGGTGACAATGAGTTTAGCAAGAACGAAAAGCTAGGAGGCGCTATGTGCACGAGCATTCGATTTACCGATAATTCTGGCCACATGTATCTGGGCCGTAACCTCGACTGGAGCTTTGACTACGGCCAACAGGTTCGCGTGATGCCGCGCGGGTTTCACATTCCGTATTCGTTTATCGACGACGCGACAGCGGCACACGCGGTGATCGGTATGTGCATCGATTACAAGAACTATCCCATGTTTTTCGATTGCGGTAACGATGCGGGTCTGGCTGTGGCGGGGCTCAACTTTCCCGGCTATGCCGAGTATGCCGATGACCCTGTCGACGGCAAGACCAATATCGCGGCCTATGAGTTTCCCCTGTGGGTGGCAGCGACGTTCTCGACGGTCGATGAGGTCGAGGCCGCGCTGCGCGACACGGTGATTGTCGCCAAATCTGCCGGAGAGGGACTGGGCGTGTCACTGCTCCATTGGATTATCGGCGACAGCCAGCGCAGCATCGTGGTCGAGATGATGGCTGACGGCCTGCATGTATACGACGATCCGGTCGACACCCTTGCCAACCAGCCCACCTTCCCGTGGCACATGGAAAACCTCCGCACCTATATCACCGCCACAAGCGATTTTCCGCAGACGGCGACGTGGCGTGGCGCCGAGCTTAAGCCCTATGGAGCCGGTGCCGGCATGCGCGGCATTCCCGGCGACTGCTATTCGCCGAGCCGTTTTGTAAAGGCAGCGTACCTCAACGCCAATTACCCGCAAAAAGACAGCGAGGCCGAAAACGTCGTCCGCATGTTCCGCTCGCTCGAAGGCGTGGCGATGATCGAGGGAGCGTCCAAGATGGGCGATGGCAAGTTCGAGAAGACCATCTACACCGGATGCTTTAGCGCGCGCACGGGCAATTATTACTACGCGACCTACGATGACCCGTCGATTCGCTATGTGAGCCTGATAGATGCCGAGGGTGCGAGCCCCGATGGGCTCGTGGTTCCCGAGCCGCGTCGCTCGTAGCCGATAGCTTCACTGCAATGCAAAGCGGCCCTGCATCTCCCGTGAGGTGCAGAGCCGCTGTCGTCGATGGTCGACGTCGCTAGAAGTTGACGTCGTTGAGTTGGGTGCTCTCGAGACCGTCGAGCTGTTGCCGTTCGGGCGTATCGGCGACGCTTAGGTGTGATGCTGCGGCGGTAGCTCGCCCGACGCCATCAGGTCGCCAACAATCTGGCGCAGGTAGGCGTTGACGCGCTGGTTGACCTTAAAGCCCAGGTCCAAGCGCACGCGGAACAAAAAGTCCGTGCCAAAGGTCTCGACGGAATACTCGTGCGTATAGGGCTCGTCGGTGACATGCACGTTGATGAACCAGTATGCCTTGGCGCGCTTGGGGTGTTTGTCCAGGATGGAGTAGAGCACGTCGCGGTCGAGCGTGAGCGGGTCGGGGCTGTTGGTGAGAAACACGAGGTTGTCGGCGAGCACGGGATAGGTCTCGTCGTTGCGCAGGCGGTCGAGCTGATCAATGTACTTGGAGACGGGCAGCAGGATCGTTTGCGTGCGCTCGATGGCGAGGCCGTAGGCGCACTTTTATGCCGTCTTCATACATATATGAGCAGTGTGGCACATTGGGTTATTTTAGACAATAATCCCCAGCTGGGGATTATTCATGTATGCAGGTAGCATTTCAAAATAGGGGCGCATCCGCTGAATGGTTCTGCTGCAATGTGATAACCGCGGACAGACCCTGCTTTGAAACTGAAGAGGGGCTTTTAGGCGCGTGCTGCCTGGGCGATACCGGTCTTGGCGCTTGCGCGTTTGCCGGCGAGTTCGCAAAAGATCGCGCCGCCGATGATAAGCGCGGCGCCCATCAGGCGGACCGGCGTTATGGCTTCGCCCAAGAGGACGGCGGAGAATACGACGGCCGAAAGCGGCTCGAGGTAGCCGACGACCGCGACGGTCTGCACGGGCAGCTTGGCGACGGCGCTAAAGTAGAGCAGGCAACCGATGCCGGTGTTGACGACGCCGAGCATAGCGACGGCGCGCCAATCTATGCCTGCGGCGATGCCGGGGGATAAGAACGAGGGGACTCCCTGGGTGGCGAGTGTGAGGACAAGCGCGGTCACAAAGGCAGCGCTCACCTGGAGCGCGGAGTTCTCGAGGCCTTCGATGTGCGGCGCTCTCTTGCTGGCAATGACCATCAATGCATAGCAGAAGGCCGAGGCGATGCCGCAGACGATGCCCACAATGGGCATATTGCCGCCGAGACCTTGCGCCGCAATGAGAAAAGCGCCGCAGGCGACGGCGATAAACCCGGCGATTTTGCCGCCGGTCAGCTTTTCGCCAAAGATGAGCGGGGAGAGCGCCATGACAATGATGGGGCCGCAGTAGTACAGCAGCGAGGATACGCCGACGCCGATCGTCTGGTAGGCGCGGAACAGAAAAATCCAGCTGGCGCCCAGCGCAGCTCCCGAGAGGAGGAGGGCCGCGGCTTCGCGGGGACGAGATGGCGCCTGCAACTTATGGTGTTGGGTAGTGGCGAGGATGGTTACAAGCGAGAGGGCTCCCAGAAAAGTGCGTAGCAGCACGATATCGGAGCTCGGCAGCGCGATGGCAGCGGCGATGATGCCGTTGGAGCCAAACAATAGCAATGCTGCTAAGTACGTAAACAGTCCGTTGTTCATGCGCTTCCATCCCCTCTATATCCGAGCATGTTCACTATGGGTGAACTGGCTTTAGAAGAAAAGCGAATATAATGCATGGATAACATGACAAAGACTCATGCAAAGGTGGAGGGGTGCCGTGGAGACGAATATTCAAAAGATGCAGGTGCTGCTCGAGACGGTGCGCGCCGGCAGTTTTACGCGCGCCGCCGAGCGGCTGAGCTATTCGCAGTCGGGCGTGAGCCGTATGGTGGCCGATCTCGAGGCCGACTGGGGCTTTAAAGTGCTCGATAGAAGCCGCGAGGGCGTAGTGCTTTCTGCCGATGGGCGGCAGGTTATGCCGGCAGTCGAGGCGTTATGCGAAGAGTTTGGCCGCCTGCAGCGACGGGTGGATGAGATGCGCGGGCTCATGCGCGGCAAAATCTGCATCGGTACGTTTTCGAGTGTGGCGACCCACGTGTTGCCGCCGGTGATTGCGCGTTTTCGCGCCGATCACCCGGACGTCGATTATGAGTTGCTGATGGGCGATTACTCAGAGATTGAACAATGGGTGGCGGAAGGTCGCTGCGACCTGGGCTTTATTCCGCGCGAGCCACGCGGCGCCGGCATGGCGTCGCGACCGTTGGTGCAAGACGAGCTGATGGCCGTGGTGCCAGCGGACTCCTCGCTTGCCACCGCGGAGGTCGTTTCCCTTGCCGATTTGGCCAACGAGCAGTTTATCCTGCTGGAACGCGGTAGCGACGACGAGATTACGCCGCTGTTTCGCCGCGCGGGCCTGGCGGTGCGCTCTAAGCTGTCGACTTGGGATGACTATGCGATTATGGCTATGGTCGAGGACGGCCTGGGCGTGAGCATTCTTCCCGCGCTCATCTTGCGCCGCTGCCAGTTCGATGTTGCCGTGCGTTCGCTCGAGGGACATCCCCATCGGCAGATCAATGCGATATATCGCACGGCTGACGTTTCGCTTGCCGCCGCTCGATTCCTTGAATACCTCTAAACGCGTACACGTCATTGTCCGCTTTGGGCAAATCTCGGAGTCCGGTACGTTTTCTTATGAAATTGAACTTTCGAATGAGGTGCCGCGTTATACTGCTTGCTAAATTGAACCATGGTTCAATTCGTGTTCTATAAATTGAACTTTGCCAGCAAGGAGGTTCCTGTGGCCCAAGAGACGTTTAGCGATCGCCTGCGACAGACTATGTCCGATCGCGACGTTCGCCAGTCGGACGTGATCCGCGCATCGGAGATGCTCGGCAAAAAACTCGGCAAGAGTCAGATGAGCCAATATGTGAGCGGCAAGACGACCCCGCGGCGCGATGTGGCTGAGCTGCTCGCCCGTATTTTGGAGGTCGATGTTACCTGGCTGCTTGCCGGCGACGCCGATCAAGGCGAGGCATCATCACCCCGCAACGATTCCAAGCCCGAACCCCATCCCTCAGCTCAAATTGCAAGGAGCACCACCATGCGTACTTTTTCTAAGTCCACCAAGCTCGATAACGTCCTGTATGACGTGCGCGGTCCCGTCGTCGACGAGGCCGCCCGTATGGAGGACGAGGGAGAGCGCATTCTCAAGCTCAACATCGGCAACCCGGCGCCCTTCGGTTTCCGCACGCCCGATGAGGTCATCAAGGACATGCGCCAGCAGCTGCCCGACTGCGAAGGCTATTCCAACTCGCGTGGCCTGTTCTCCGCGCGCAAGGCGATTATGCAGTATTCGCAGATCAAGGGCCTGCCCAACGTTCAGATGGAGCATATCTACACGGGCAACGGCGTGTCCGAGCTCATTCAGCTTTCGATGAACGCACTGCTCGACAATGGCGACGAGATTCTGATCCCCAGCCCCGACTATCCGCTCTGGACGGCGTGCGCGACCCTTGCCGGCGGTCATCCCGTGCACTATCTGTGCGATGAGCAGGCGGATTGGTATCCCGACCTGGAGGATATGGAGTCCAAGATCACGAGCGCGACCAAAGCCCTCGTCATCATCAATCCCAACAACCCCACGGGTTCCGTCTATCCGCGCGAGGTGCTCGAGGGTATCGTTGAGATCGCGCGCAGGCACCAGCTGATGATTTTTGCCGACGAGATCTACGACCGCCTGTGCATGGACGGCTACGAGCACGTTTCCATTGCATCACTTGCCCCCGACCTGCCCTGCGTCACCTTTAGCGGCCTTTCCAAGTCGCACATGATCGCGGGCTATCGTATTGGCTGGATGGTGCTTTCGGGCAACCAGCGCTGCATGAGCGACTTCATCATGGGTATCAACATGCTCTCCAACATGCGCCTGTGCTCCAACGTGCCGGCTCAGTCGATCGTTCAGACGGCACTCGGTGGTCATCAGTCCGTTAACGACTACATCCGTCCCGGCGGCCGTGTCTACGAGCAGCGCAACTTTGTGTATGAGGCACTCAACAAGATCGACGGCATCTCGGTGGTCAAGCCGCGTGCGGCGTTCTATATCTTCCCCAAGATGGATGTGAAGAAGTTCAACATCACCGATGACGAGCAGTTTGCCCTCGACCTGCTGCACGAGAAGAAGATCCTGATCACGCGCGGCGGCGGCTTTAACTGGGCCGAGCCCGACCACTTCCGCATCGTGTACCTGCCGCGCATGGAAGTGCTCAAAGAGTCGCTCGAAGACCTCGCCGACTTCTTCGATCATTACCGCCAGGCGTAACGGCAAAGGTAGCCTGTAATGAAACGGTCGGCCCGCAACGGATGCGGGCCGACCGTTTTCTGTCTAAGCCCGTGCTGTTAGCACTTGTCTCGTTGAGCGGGCGAGGTTCGCGTGTGAGCGGTAAGTTCTATTCCAAAATGGAATACAGTGGGCTTAAGCTGGAATTGATGTCCGGGTATCTGCTTTTCTAGAATGTTTTCAACAAGATGAAAGGCGGTTCCAACCAATGATTATCGATGCAAATTCCTACTGGTTCGACGAGCACATCTTTCATGACGAGACGCTCTGCGAACAGTTTTTGGCCGAGGTACCCCGCGCCTATGACACCGAAGGCTATCTGACCATGAATTCCGCCGGCAAACGACAGATCGTGATCGAGATGCCCGCCGGTTCTCCGGGTCTTAACTACATTGAGGGCGACTACACCCTCGAGAAGCGCTTGGCCGATATGGATGAGGCGGGGGTCGACAAGGCGATCCTCAAGCTCCCCGGCTGCCACGAGTGGATGTCGCTCGAGATGTGCCGG
>URRN01000046.1 GCA_900550185.1 uncultured Collinsella sp. | reverse complement strand
AAAAAGAGGGCCGCCAAACAGCGACCCTCCAGCGAAAGTGCACGTTATTTAGGACAGTCATATTCTTTGAAAATAATGGCTGCTGTAGAATTACATATAAGAGTCACCCGGAAGGAGCGATCGATGAAAAGCAAGCGATTTATCCTGAATGCACTTCTGGTAGTAGCAATATTGACGCTCTTGGTCTTCTCCTACTCATACATGAATCAGCCAAGATTTGGATATGCTTTATACGCTGTTTTTTCCGGCGAAACAACTTACAACACTATAGGCTTCATTGACGCAATCTTTTTCTATGTAGTCGGCCCCGTATCAAGCGAACTGATCGCTTTTGTTGTCAGCTACAACCTGAATCAACGAAGCCAAACTCACTCAGCGACTTCGGCCAAACAAGGAATCAATCTCTTCGTAATAATGATAATTCTGCAAATTGCGACTGTGTTGATTATCGCCCTGACCGCAACAAACGTTTTGAAGTATGAGTTCGGATTCATCGTGAGCTGTCTCATGGCAATTGCCGCGGGTATAGCGGTTTCGTATACGACACCGGCAAAGAAGTGGCTCGACTAACAGGGCCTATTTGGAATCCGAATCGTCCATGGAGCCGTCGATGCCGGTTTTGGTGTTGTCCTATAAGCTCCGATCAATTCATACTCCTCATCCTTGCCGAATTGCGAGTATGGCAGAATCGGCACTGGATGGCAGCGCGCTAGGCCGTGTCCGCGGAGTTACCCCCTTGTTTTTATCGTAACAGCTGATTCTAGGGACGCTTCAAAAAGTCAACCGAGGGTTTTGTCCCGTCAAGACGCCGAACGAGAATTACGTACCACCAAGAGCCTCAAAACACGCCCCTCGCGGGACAGAATCCTCACTCGATTTCCATGCGGAGCAAAAACCTCAATCAATCATCCTCCGCAACGTCTATCCACCAAAAAGGCCGCCCCACGTGGAGTGGCCTTTTGCTCGCAGCTTTTTACTGATAGTTACTCAAAATTTATTCCAACACATCCACAGAAGAGCAGCGAATCGTATTTCTCTTTCGGGAATCGAGAAAATAGCCTACCTTGACTTTAGACCCAACGCTCACGGGGCTATCGCTTACATAGCGCGTATGTTCTGAATCAACCAGAATGGTCAGACGATCAGACCGTCGTTATATGGATCTTCGCTTTCGACCGACATGGTAAAATCGCCAGAACTGTCAACGTTCAACACCGATCCGCTCACGAACCACAAATGTGAATAGTCACCTCCGCTATCTTTTTGGCAACGCTCCACTTTTAGAAATAGCGCAGAGAATGCGAACACGGCAACTGATATAGCGATGAAAACCTTAACGCCACCCCCCCCTTGCCATGAAATCCAAATTTATTCGCCAAAGAAAAATACCCCTGCCTTATTCCGTTCCAGATCTTATTTGCCACTATACTAGAAACAATATTTAATATTGTTAGTCAGTTAGCACTTTTTAGGATATTCACTAAGGCTTCGACGTCAAAAGGCCGCCCCGATCAATTCATACTCCTCATCCTCGCCGAATTGCGAGTATGGCAGAATCGGCACTGGATGGCAGCGCGCTAGGCCGTGTCCGCGGAGTTACCCCCCCCCTTATCGTAACAGCTGATTCCAGGGACGTTTCACTGTGCCCTTTTCGACAATTTGCTGTGCCCCTTTTGGCAACTTTTGGCTGTTGCTATGGGTTATCTCGACCCATAGCAACAGCCAAAAATAACGACAATCCATTTTTAGACCGCTAAGGTTTTAGTCACTAATATGCCTAAATCATTCAGAACTGTAACAGTTTAGTTAGAAGTGGTATATACTGTTTTCAACCGAAGGGAGGATCATCGTATGAGCAACACGCCCGTTGCGTCTAACAAAAAGCGGCTCATGATTACGCTGCCGACCGAGCTGACCGAGCAGATGGACATAAAGGCTCGTGAACTCGGTCTCACGAAATCTGGGCTCGTTGCGCTTGCGATTCAGAACCTGTTCAATGCGGAGGAGATTCGTCTTCATCAGCAAAAACAGTAGGACATATATAACGCAAAAAGGACCCTCATTAGCTTGGCGGCTTGGGTCCTTTAAGCGAAGTGTCATCAACTTGTTGGTAATATTCTACCACTTAAAACATGTTGGTGACCTTGGAAAGGTCACTTTATGGACGTAAATGGCGCTCCGCCCAGCGGGAGGAGCACGTTCAAAAACACGATTTCGAAAGAGGACTTCGCCGCCCTTCTTGCCCAGTCAAAACCGGGCGACACGCCGAGCTCGAACTCGAGTCACGCTTCCGCTTTAAACGCAGAATCATGGCTCAAGGACAGCTCGGCCGACAGCGGTCGTTTCATCGCACTCCCTCTCTCGATGCTTTCGCTTCGCAAATCCGAGGCAAAGCTATCCCTAAGCGAACTCCTTGTCCTAGCGTATATCCACGGATTCCAGCGCAGGGATCCCCTGAAGGGATGCCACTCGAACGCCAAGACGATTGCCGAAGCCCTGGGCATCTCTCCCTCGGCGCTCAGTAAGAGGCTACAGAAGCTCAAAAACTTCGCTCTAATCAAAAAAGAAGGCCATGGCGAAGAAATCACCTACAGGGTCGATGAGGCTAGGTGGGCGGAGCTCTGCGGCATCGAGTTCATCGATGCCAGGGCTCTTCACGAGTGGACTTCGCGCGGAACTTTCTGCCGGGTCCCCTTTTGGGCGATTCGCGATACCGATCTCTCTGCTCTCGACAAGGTTCTTTTCGGCTACATCTTTTCGTTCTTCGCGGCAAAGGAATCAAAGCCGTTTCGAATATCGACCCAGAATGCCGCCGATCAGCTCGCCGTCAGCAAAAGCAAACTTCGTGTCTCCCTCGAAAAGCTCACAAGCCTGAATCTCGTCGTGAAAACTGTCATCTCGCCCAGGGCACCCGCCGAGTACGATGTGAACCCGCAGGCGTGCATGGAACGTGGTACCAAGAACCTCTAATCGGGACGGGCGATAGATTGCCCGTCCCTTTTTATTTGCCTCCCCCTGTGCCCCTTTCGGCAATTTCCTATGCCCCTTTCGGCAATTTTTATCGAATTTAAGAGATCTCTGCTCTATTTTTGTGCCCCTTTCGGCAATTTTCTATGCCCCTTTCGGCAATTTCTCACTATTTCAGGCGCTTTTTCGCATTACCTTCTATGCCCTTTTCGGCAATTTCCTATGCCCCTTTCGGCAATTTCCTGTGCCCCTTTTGACAATGGCAGTTTCCAAAAGGGGCACAAAAAGTTTCCAAAAGGGGCACAAAAACCCGAAAACTGTGCCCTTTTTGACAACCAAAAGTTTCCAAAAAGGGCGCCAATAATATCTAAAGAGGTTTTAAGAGAAAGAAAGGGGAAGAGAGCTTTTCTTTGATCTGAGATTTTTATTCACGTCCATGTCAATCACCGTTTAATCGAAACCCTATCCACTCGCAACGTACTTTCCCGGAAATAAATCCGGTACGGCCCTATTGGTCTTAGCGACCAGCGAAACGTTATAGGCAAATCGGACGCTCGCTTTTCACCGGAAAGGAGAGCAATCCCTGACTGAAATCACTACGCCCTTGCCAACCCTCAGCGCCGGCGTCGCTTCGCTCCCCGGGCGGACTAAACCTCTTGGCTGTAAACACCTGCACCTCGGCAATGACCTACCGAATCCGTTTTTCCGGTTGATCTGGATACCGACATTTGGTTGACCTCACTTCAATTATCGGCAGGGAGCCGCAGAATCGAAAATAAGACGTCCTATCGGTGAGGTCCGACCGTTTTCTCATTGATAGATAAAACTGGGTCTTAAATCGGCTCTCAGTGGCCAAGGTAAAAGAAAACGGGCACCCTTCGGTACCCGTTAACTCAACTAGATCTCTTTTTCGGCCAAATAGCGATCGAAAAGCTCCCGAGCGATATCGGAAACAGACTTGTCTTCCTCAAGGGCGACCTGCTTCAATCGCTTGCGGTAGCTCTCGGGAACGTAGACAGACAACTGTACAAGCCTCTCAGATGCCCCTTCAAGGCCCTTTTTCGGGCGCCCGGCTTTCCGTACCTGTGGAGCCGATTTCTGGGGCTCAGATGCGCTTTCAACGATTTTCTGCTGCCTCTCCTCGGCCTTCTCCGCGGCGACATCGAAGTAGGAGGTCGCCTTTTTGAACTTTGCCATTTACAGCACCTCTTCCAGTTCGTTCAGGATGTTTTCAATCGCCTGGGCGGCCTTGCCGTTCTTGGCGATTTCATACACGGGCTTTCCCAGCGCCGCGCCCTGCTTGAAGGCCGCCGCGGTCGGTACGGTGCCCAGCACGGGAAGGTCGTCGGCCTCGAGCAGTTCGAGGAACTGTCTGTCCACGGTCTGGTTGCCGGCGAAGTTGTTGATGATGATTGCGAACGACAAGTCGGGATTGGCCTCGGTGATGACCTTGATCGTTCGCTTCATGGGCTTCAGGCCCAGCGTTCCGGGCTGCACCGGGATAATCGCGATATCCGCATTCTTGGCGTACTCGGCGGTGTCGTCGCTCAAAAAGCCCGGTGTGTCGATGACGTTCACGGCGTCCTCGTCGTCGAGCAGGTTTTTCTCGTGGTTCGCACCGCCCTGCGGGTCCAGGTTGCCGAAACCGACCTTGTGGCCGCGGCGCTCGAGACCCCAGGCGATCTCGTCGGCGAACGTCGTCTTGCCGACGCCGCCCTTCTGGTTGACTAGCAGGATGTTCGTCGCCATGTTCTCCCCTTTCTGAATAGCGTAGTCATATATTAGCACATTAACATGTTACTACATTAAGTAATTCTAAGACGCAGGTAGAAATACGTGAGCATGTTAAGTAATTAGTATGGTACTACATTAACGTGCTCATGGATGTGGGTTGGTTTAACCTACAGTCATCAGATACGGTTACAAGGTCGCTGATTGCGAGACGGAGACCCTTCCGACCGCCGACGCGGCGAGTGGGAACGCAAGGGTAAAAACGCATCGTCGCTGAACCAGTGAGGCAGTATTCTTTAGTGTTAGATGATGGATATTGAAATTAATTAGCGAGATAATGTGCATATCTCATAATGTATGCGTTTCACTATGAGAGAGGGGTCTGTCATGAGCTGGAAACCGAGAAAATGCGTTATCGCCGGTCTCGTGACAACCGGTCCTGGCAGCGGCTTGTTTGCAACCGCAATGACATCGTACCGACTTTTCACTTACATGTTCTAAAAGGAAGTTGCCATGCTGTCGCAAAATCAATCGAGATACTTGACCACAATCGGCTTTGCCCTGCTTGTATTACTCTTTGCTAGCGACCTTTTGCTGAAACCGCCCAAGGAACTCGTTTTGCTTGCCATAGACTGCATTTCCGCCCTTTACTTTACGGCAACCCTATTCGTCGGACTAAAGGAGAGGAAAAAAGGCGCAGTCGCCGCATCCGCCGTATGCTTGATCATAGCCATTGCATCATTCTTTATCTGACACATTGGTGATTTAGGGGCGATATCGTAGGAATACGACCGGGAGAGCCGGGACCAGATTGCCCGGGTCGCCCGGTCTTATTCCGCCCCGCGCCGCAGACGGCGCTTCGATTGCGGCGAGGCGTGACACGCGTGGGATCTTACCTATTTGTATTACGCGACCGCGAGGTGCCTCTTCTGCATGCGGGACTCCGTCAGGTACATGTTGATGGTGACCTGATAGGGGGCGTCCGTGCGGGCGGCCTCCGCCTTGAAGTAGTCGATGTTCTCGCCGTCGGTGTTCATGGTGACGCGGCGGCGCGGTTCGAGCTCTAATACATAAGGTCCCAGCTTGTAATACGTGAGCATATGACTACATTAACATGGTCATGTATTATCGAGCGTCTGCTGCGCCGGATTCGCCCGTCTGTTATCTTGGGATCGACAGTTTCTTGCGAGGAGGCAGACATGTACCAGAATGTCTTTGGATCCTATGGTCAGATCCATCTTGAGAACCAGGTCGGCTGCCAGCGCTTCGACCTAACGACGGGTGAGGTGAAGACGGTCATCCCGACTGCTAAAAATATGAGCAACGTCTTCGGCAAGGATGGCGTGGAGACGGAGATTCAGGTGGGGCAGATGCGCCAGACACTGGGCAAACCAGGATTTGGCCGGCTGTTTAATAAGCGCTAACGGTTGAGTTGTCGCAGCATAATCGCAGCTGCAAATAGGTGACCATATGACTATGCTAACATGTGCGCACAGTCATATGGTCACAGTTGTAGATCGGTTTAATCTGTGGCCCTTAATCTGAAGCTGCCTCAACGAACCGTGGCTGGCGAAACAAAAAAGGGGAATCCCTTTTGCGGGATTCCCCTTTCCGAGTCGTTATGCGATTTGCACTACATCTGCTCGCGGCGCTTCTTTTGATCGAGGAAGACGCCGGCTGCCACGAGGACGGTACCGCCGATGACGAACGTCTCGCCGATGAGTCCCGCGCGGTCACCGGTCTGGGCAAGGCTGCCGGGCTGGGCGGTATCCGTGCCGGCGAGGTGCTTCGGGGTGTATGCCGCCTGCTGCTTTGCTGCCTCCTCTGCCTTCTGTCGTGCAATCTCATCGGAAAGCTTCTGCTCCGCTGCGATGCGGTCGGACTTCGCCAATTCGTAGGCGGCGAGTGCCGCATCATAGCCGGACTGGAGCCCGTCCACCGCGGCCTGCTTCTCGTCCAGGATGGCCTTGGCGGGCGCGACCTTGGCACGCGCCTCGACTGCTGCGGCAAAAAGCGCGTTGAGGGCGTCATCCGCGTTCACATCATGGCCGGAAGCGATCGCCGCGCCGGCATCGATGGAGTTCAACTTCGACAGCTTGGCGTCTGCCTGCGCCTTCGCCTGCTCGGCGGCGGAGACCAGGGACTCGGCGGCGATGGTATCCGCCTTCGCGGCATCGAGGGCGGCCTTGGTGTCATTGACGGCCTTTACTGCATCCTGCTCGCGCTGCTGTGCCTCTGCGAGCTTCGCGGCAAGATCGGTGAGGATGTCGAGGTTCGACTGTGCGTCCTCGAGATCGGTCTGGGAGCCGGTAAGCCTGTCGGCGGCAACGCCGGTGTCGGCCTTTGCGGCATCGACGGCACGCTGGGCATCCGCGAGGGCGCGTGCGGTGGCGTCCGCCTTTTGCTCGGCGGCGGCGAGGACGGTCGCCTTCTCGACCTGATCGGCTGCCGCCGCGTCATGGACGCTCTTTGCTGTATCGAGCGCCTTCTTGGCGTCGGCGACGTCCTGGAAGAACTTCGCGAGATCGGCGTTCGCATCCGTGACGTCCTGCTGCTTGGCCTCGGTGTCCGCCTTGGCGGAATCCAGCTTAGACTGTACGGTCGTTACGGCTGCGTTGGCGGCATCAAAGGCGACCTGCTTCTGCTTGACGGTCGACTTTGCCGTATCGACTGCCGCGTTGGCGGCATCGAGGTCCGATTTCGCCGCATCAAGCTCGGTCTGGGCATCCGTGACGCCCTGCTGCTTGGCGGCGACATCAGCCTTTGCGGCATCGACGGCACGCTGGGCATCGACAACACCCTGCTTCGCGGCATCGACACCTGCCTGTGCGGAATCCACCGCGACCTGCTTCTGCTGGACGGTTGTGGCGGCGCCGACGGCTGCCTGCTTCTTGGATGCGAGATCGGCCTTGGCTGCGTCGAGTGCGTTCTTGGCGTTCTTGAGGCCGTTGATATAGGAGGTCAGCTTCTGCTCGTACTCGTCGACGGACATGGGATTCATGTTCCAACCGGAGCCTGCCCAACCCAGGTTTGCGGTATCGAAGCTGTCGGTCTTCCAGCCGTTCATGGTTCCCTTGCTGCAGACCGCCATGCCCATATAGCCGATTTCAGGGCTGATGACATGCAGGTAGTGACCGACGGTTGCGGGATATCCGGCAACCTTAAAATGCTGGTTGACATAGGATTCAATCCCACTATGCGACTTGTAGAAGTCTACGGCATCCTTACCGATTAGACCGGTGACGCCATAGAGCTCCTGAACCGCCTGATCGAAGAAAGCCTTTTCTTGGTCCACTCACTGCGGTTTCGGATCGGTTCCATAGTTCCATGCGAGGTTTTCGCTCGTATCAAACTGCATGGAATGCCCAAACTTGACATCGGAATAGTTCGCGTTGGCAATCGCTGCCGCAATGAGCTTGTACGTGACCTGGAGCTCAGAGAGACCGACGGACTTGCGGTACTCGTTGATGGACTTCATGTACGGGATTGCCGCGAGCATGTTGTCGAGACTGGTCGCGTCGAGGCTGTTCCCCACCTCGGTGTAGCCCTTGTGTGTGCAGTTCTGGATGATCTCGATGGCTGAATCGGCACCCATGGCACGGAAGAAGCCGATGGCTCCCTGCTTGAGCTGCGCGTCGGCGGAATCGAGTTTCGCCTGGGCCTCGTCGACCTTCTGCTGCGCGGCGGTCACGGCGGCGTCTGCGGTATCCTTTGCGGCCTTGGCGTTCGCGAGCTCTACGTCGGCGGCTGCCTTGGCGGACTCAGCGTCCTTGACAGCCTGCTTCGCGGCGTCCAGCTTGGCGACGGCGACGGCATTCGCCTGCTTGGCCGCATCGAGGCCGGCGTTCGCGGCATCGAGGGCGGACTGGGCGGCGTTCACACCGGATTCGGCATCGGCCGCGGCCTGCTGCTTTACGGAGAGGGCCACCTGGGCATCATTCAGGTCGGTCTGTGCCGTTGCCGCAGCGGACTGTACCTGCTCGAGCTCGGACTCGCACTGGGACTGTGTCGCCTGTGCGGCGGCGAGGGCTGCCTCCGCGTCCGCGACCTTCTGTTTTGCCGCATCGTACTCCGGACCGCTGGCGCCTGCCTCCGCTGCGGCGAGGTCGACTTTTGCCTTCTCGTAGGCGGCGCTGGCGGCTGCGGCCTTCGCATCCGCCGCGTCCTTGTTCTGCTGGGCTGCGGCGAGGACGGCATCGGCGGAATCCTTTGCAGACTGGGCCGCAACCAGCTTGGACTGGGCATCGGCAAGCGTCGCGTTGGCGTTGTCAAGTTCGGCCTGTGCCCTGCTCACGGCAGCCTGGGCGTCGCGCACGGCCTGTTCGGCGGCACTGATTGCCTCCGGGGTGGCGCTTACGGCATCGGCCTTGGCTTTATCGAGGGCATCCTTGGCATCCTGGGCCGCCTTGAGGGCGGACTGGTACGCTTCGTCCTTCTCGGACGCATCCGCCTTGGCGTCTGCGAGACCCGCCTTCGCCTGCTCGAGGTCCTTGCCGGCGGCATCGGCGGCGTCCTTGCCCTCTGCGACCTGACGGGCGTACTCGTCCATTGCCGCTCGGTCGGCTGCCGTGCCGTCGCTGACTGCCGAATCGTAGGATGCCTTGGCCTGGTCGCGGGCGGAAGCCGCCTCGTTGTAGGGACCGGCGGCCTCATCGTAGGCTGCCTTGGCGGCGTCCTCCTTCGCCTTCGCCTCGTCGACCGCCTTCTGCAGGTCCGCGATGGTCTGTGCGGCGGATTTCGCACCGGTACCGGATGCCGCGCCGGCGTGGGCGGCGATCGGCGACATCACGGCGGGGTGCTGTGTGCCCCCGTCACCGGTCTGGGCGAATGCCGTGAACGGTGAGATGAGGCTCGATCCGGTCATGGCGGCCATGGTCGCCGCGGTGACGGTCAGACGCGCGATCCCCTTCGGGGTGTGAATCTTTTTGTTTGGCAGTGCGGCGAAGTGATCGCCGCCGGCAGCGAAATGCTTTCCCTGAGTCATTGTGCTGTTCCATTCCTTTTCCGTGCCCTATCCGACTGGGCATCAGAGTGCTTTCCAATAGAGATAATTATGCGCCTTAACAGGGATTGTTGTATATAGTCCGTTGGCTTTTATACAACAATCCATGACTCTTTTTGTCATGGACACGAAGACGCTTCAGAAATCATTCGGCATGAGATGCAAAGAGCTCCGCGCTGGACTCGGGTGCAGCCAGGAGCAGTTCGCCAATTTGATTGAGATGGATCGTTCCTACTACGCGAGCATTGAAGTTGGGCGGCGTAATGTCAGCCTCTCAAATCTCAAGAAGATTGCCGACGGATTTCAAATCAGCATTGCTGAACTCATGAGAGGCGTCAGCTAAATTTATCCGTCTCATAGTTCACAGTGGGTCTCGTTGATTAGTGCCTTAAGAAAATGGAAATCGTCCCAACGAGCTATCGTCAATCGTCCCAATAAATTACCGTCAATCGTCCCAATAAGTAATCGTTATTTGTCCCAACGACGCAGATAGACGCTATAATTTCAAATGAATGATTGGAGGGAAAGCCGATGGATAGGTATATAGGACGTTGTGTTGACTGCTTGGTCGAGCGCGACCTTGGCATTTTTGGTGCAGTGCTCATTCAGGGGCCGAAATGGTGTGGAAAGACAACGACAGCTCAGAGATTTGCCGAGTCATCGTTATCTCTCTCCGACCCATCTGGCGGTTTTGCGGCCCTCCAGCTCGCTCGTCTCGATCCGGCCCAAGCAATTGTCGGACCGACCCCGAGGCTTGTCGACGAATGGCAGGAAGAACCGAAGCTATGGGATGCCGTGCGATTCGAATGCGATGTCAGGGGAGGGGAGCCAGGACAGTTCATTCTCACCGGATCTGCGACGCCGCGAGCCGAGAACCAGCCGATGCACAGCGGTGTGGGTCGAATCGCCCGTTTGCGGATGGATACCATGACGCTTTTCGAGCTCGGTATTTCGTCGGGAGCGGTCTCGCTCGGTGCGCTGCTCGATGGCGATTCCGTTGCGGCGTCACTCGGATCCATCGCCGGTATCGCCGGTATCGCGGATTTGCTCTGCCGCGGCGGTTGGCCCCAAGCGGTCGGTAAGACAACTGCCGACGCAATGCGGATAGCCGCCGCCTATATTGACGGTGTTTGCGAGTCTGACGTTTCGAGGGCGGATGGAGTGAAACGCGACCCGGTTAAGGTAAGGGCCTTGCTCTCGTCGCTTGCACGCAATGAATCGACTCTTGCCGGCATGAGGTCCATCGAAAGGGATTTGGGCGTTGACGTCTCAAAGAATACGATTACCGGCTACATGGACGCGCTGCGCCGTATCAATATCGTCGACGATGTCCCCGCGTGGCATCCGGCTCTCAGGTCGCCGGTGAAGTTGCGGCAGGGCGCGAAGCGGCACCTTGCGGACTCATCGCTCGCCGTCGCCCTCATCGGTGCGGACCCGGAGTCGTTGTCATCCGATCCGAAGACCCTTGGCTTGCTCTTCGAATCCCTTGTGCTGCACGATCTCAAGGTTTACGCGGCGGTCAGCGATGCGACCGTATCTCACTACCACGACGCTGATGACCTAGAGGTCGACGCGATTGTCCATCGCCGTGACGGCTCGTGGGTTGCCGTTGAGGTTAAGCTCGGGAGCCCCCAAGTCCCAGAGGCAGTGGAAAATCTGCTTCGACTTGAGCGAAAGCTGGTCGATCGCGGGGAGAGGCCGCCTGCGGCGAAACTCATCGTCATCGGGTTTGGTATGCCGGCTCACGTAACTAGCGAAGGCATCGTTGTTGCTCCGGTCGATACGCTCGGAATCTAAAGCTATTTGCATTTCCAGAAATCCTCTATCTAGACGCCTCCTAGAGGATTTCTGGAAACAACCGGTATTTTGATCTGGGCTACGAAAGGTTACGGGTCCAGATTCCGTGCTGCGTGGAGCCGGTGATCTTGTATCCGTGGCGGTCGATTCACGCCGCAAGCCTGTCCCAGTCGATGCGTTTCCAGTTGCCGCACGGCGCGTGGTTCACGATGAGCCCGCCGGCGACCATGAGCGCGTGGTTGCGTGCCTTGCGCGCCTCGCGCGCGAGCGCCCTCTTCTTGTCCGAAATCTGGACCTCGGCCTGCTTCTTCTTGCATTGAAGCCTGAACTAGGTTCAGCTGGCATGGTTAAAAACGGGGGCGACGCTTTTGCGTCGCCCCTCGTCCCAGCCGGTTGCTTTAGTTGTACACGCGGTAGTTACACTTGAACTGGGTTATGTGTCCATAGCTGGAGCGGTACCAACCCGACGTATAGCTGATTACTTCTGGGCCTAGATATTCGTATCTCTTGTTGTAGCGAAGCTGACGGTAGGTCGTGTCGTACTCTGCTACGTAAAACGTGTCTCCAGAGAAGGCTTTGTACCGGTCTTTAACCGTCGAAGCCATGTACGCGGGTTCGACATCGCCTTTCTCTCCGTTGAGCGCATAGACGGGTGCCGCGATTCCGCATAAAGCCGTTGCCACGAGGATGGCGTAGACAGCCATGCGCGACGCATTGGACTTCAGCTGTTCAAATAGTTTCATGTCATTCACCTCCTTCGTATGTATCGAGGTATTCCTGCTTGAGCGTCTGCGAGGACGACTTGATCTTTTCCACGAGCGTGCCGGCTTCGATGAAGTAGAACGAGTTGGTGAGGTCTGCCAGGTCGTCGAGTAGATGGCTTGAAATGAGCACGCTGCGTCCCCGCGCCACCTCGCTGCGCATCGCGTCGCAGGAGGTTTTCCGTTTTCCCGGATCGAGGCCGTTCAGCGGTTCATCGAGGATGAGGTACGGGCAATCGG
>URRN01000045.1 GCA_900550185.1 uncultured Collinsella sp. | reverse complement strand
CGAGCGCTCGCCATGCACAGCTGCGAGATGGCCTCGAGCGTGTGGAGCCACCCGATAAGCGCCGGCTCGCTCACGGTGAGTTCTGCCGCCGTCACACCGTCCCTTAAAACACTATTGGCCCAGTAGTGTGGGGCCTCCATATCAAACCCGGGCATGCTCTGTTGCAGGTAGTCGGCCGTGGTCGCCTCGAGCTTCATCAGGTCGCCCAGGCAGGCATCGACGGGTGTGTCCGCCAAAATGATAGCGAGTAACTGGGCATCGAGGACATGCGCATCGACGCGAACAATCTTGAGCAGCTCGTCGCGCATATCGTCGAACAGGCGATTGCGCGTCTGCTCGAACTCCTCGTCGCTGCCCATGTCCTCGATGCGATGGAGCTCGTCGAGCAGGTGGCGATGAACGCCGGCATAGGACAGCAGCGCCTGGGCATGCTCGGACTGCGCATACTTTTGGGGATTCGCGCTCATGTCGTTGTGGACAAGCTCGCGTGCTGTATCGGTGAGCTCGGGGTGCGACGCCAGATAGGCGCGCTCCAGGTAGGCGGGGATGTAGACGCTCGGATCCATTAGAGGTCTCCTCCCTTAAACGGCAAGCCCTGCTCGGCCGCGTGCAGGATGCGCTTGTCGATCTGGGAACGCACGATATCGTTGGTGGCGACCCAGGCGGCAAAGCTGGCGTTGTCGGGGGCGCCCAAGCCCTCCTGCAGCACCGGCGTCGCCTCGGACAGCGCAAGGACAAGCTCATCGGTAGAGCCCGGACCTACGTTGACGCGGGCATAGACGCCATCGGGAAACTCGGTTTGGAAGTAAAGTGCCTCGGCCGCATGCGGGCACGAGCGCGCAAGGATACGCAGGTAGTGCTCGGCGCCTTCGTAGTCCAACTCGCGCCAGGCAGCGCTCATCAGCGCAATGAGCGTCCACGGGTCCAAGTCGCGCTCCGCATCCTTGGGGCGGCGGCGCAGCGGCGTGTTGGCAAGATAGGGTGCGGAGTGGGCAGAGCGAAAGCGCTTGAGCTCCTCGGCGGGGTATTCGAGCTTTGCCATGGCGAGCATCGCAGTGTGGCGGACGCCAGCGGGATCGTTGGGGGCAAAGTCGAGGCTGCGGTTTGCGGCTTCGAGCGACATGCGATAGCGGCCGCTAATGAGGGCGCCCGACGCCAAGGCGGCAAGCCAGCGCAGGTAGGGGCGGCGGGTCAGGTCGCCTGCGGCCTCACGCTCGTAGGGGTCCTGTGCCGAGGCAATCTTGAGCGCCAGATCGTGCTCCACCTCGTCGCACTTGGACACCAGATACTGCACGTATTCCTCGTTGGATTCGGCGGCGAGGGCGGTCAGCATGCGCTGAGCGTCCCAGTTGGTGGGGTCGAGCGCGGCTGCCTCGCGGAGCATGTTCTCGGCAGCTGCCTCTTCCTGCTCTGCCTGGGTATCGTCAGGGATAAAGGGAATGCGGTAGTCGACAGCCTCGACCACCTTGGCAATGAGATGCCCGGCGCGGTCGCGGTCGTGCACGATGAGCGGCGCGGGGTTGCGGGTGAATTGTTCCATCAGACGCTCTACGGCGGGGCCGTCGGTGAGTGGAATATTGTCGCGGCGCAAGGCCTCAAGAACGAGGCGATGGCAATCCTCTTGAATGGGATCGAATGCCATGGGGCCTCCTTTGCTGCGGTTAGGGTTCAAATGTCTCTATATACGGTTCTAGTTTACCCGCATGTGGCGCGCCGGTGGCGCCACGCTCCGACATGCACCTTTGCACCACGAAGACGGATGTCGCACAAATGTCGGCACCCTGGACGACCGAGTGGTATCACGGTGCCGCAAACGGTCGATTTTTGGCGGCGAACGGGGCGCATTTTGGAGGGGCACAGTCCTGCCCGGGATATGTGGTCAACCTTGATAAAACGTTTGCCCAGCTTGGGAGTATGAATGCCCCACAAGGGCCTTCAGGGATAGAAAAAACGTTTCATCATTGTCGGCTTTAGGTGAATAACTGACCAACCAGAACGGTAGAATAGTGTTTGTCTGAGCGTTGAGACGTTTAGACATCGCGCATTGTCATCGCCGGCAACGCGCAAAACGGTCCTAACGGAGCCAATCGGGTGCTCCGTTATATACGCAAGTCTAAGAGGGGCTTGTTTAGGAGGCACAGTATGGGACGTTTTACCAATCCTCGCGATCTGTACTTTGGTGAGGGCGCTCGCCACGAGGTGAAGAACCTCAAGGGCAAGAAGGCCATCATCGTTTCTGGCGGCAGCTCTATGCGCCGCGGCGGGTTCCTGCAGGACGTCGAGAACGACCTTAAGGAAGGCGGTTTCGAGGTCAAGCTGTTCGAGGGCGTCGAGTCCGACCCGTCCATCGAGACGGTCATGAAGGGCGCCGAGGCCATGCGCGAGTTCGAGCCCGACTGGATTATCGCCATCGGTGGCGGCTCGCCCATCGATGCCGCTAAGGCCATGTGGGTCTTCTACGAGTATCCCGAGGAGTCCTTCGATAACATCATCCAGCCGTTCAGCTTCCCCGAGCTGCGTCAGAAGGCTCATTTCTGCGCCATCTCCTCTACCTCCGGCACCGCTACCGAGGTCACCGCGTTCTCCGTCATTACCGACTACGCCAAGGGCATCAAGTACCCGCTGGCCGACTTCAACATCACCCCTGATGTCGCCATCGTCGACCCCGAGCTCACCTACACCATGCCCGCCAAGCTGTGCGCTCACACCGGCATGGATGCTCTGACCCACTGCATGGAGGCCTACGTTTCCACCTGCGCCTCTATGTTCACCGACGCCAACGCTCTGCACGGCATCCGCGAGATCGTCGAGTGGCTGCCCAAGTCCTATGCTGGCGACCATGAGGCCCGTCAGCACATGCACGAGGCTCAGTGCATCGCCGGTATCGCCTTCTCCTCGGGCCTGCTCGGCATCGTTCACTCCATGGCTCACAAGACCGGTGCAGCCTTTGAGAACGGCCACATCATCCACGGTGCTGCTAACGCTATGTACCTGGGCAAGGTCATCCAGTGGAACTCCAAGGATCCCCGTGCTGCCGAGCGTTACGCTTACGTGGCCAAGGAGATCCTGCACCTTCCCGGCGAGACCAACGAGGAGCTCATCGCTGCGCTCGTCCAGAAGATCCGCGACCTCAACGACCAGCTCAACATTCCGCAGTCCATCAAGGATTACGCGAATGGTGGCGTGAAGGTCGACGCCGAGAACCCGCAGATGGTTTCCGAGGAGGAGTTCCTCGCCAAGCTCCCCGAGATCGCCGCGAACGCCGAGCAGGACGCCTGCACGCCCGAGAACCCGCGTGAGACCAAGGCTGCCGACTTCGAGAAGATTCTCAAGGCCTGCTACTACGACACCGACATCGATTTCTAATCGACTCTTGTTATCGTAACGAGGGGCTCCGCACGTATCTGTACGGAGCCCCTTTCTTTTTTCTTTTAGAGAATGGGATAGTTATGGCTGCAATTTTCAATAGCCCCAGCAAGTACATCCAGGGTCCGGACGAGCTCGCCAAGCTCGGCTCCTATGTCGAGCCGCTCGGCGCTAAGGCCCTCGTCATCGTGACGCCTTCGGGCAAGAAGCGCGTCGGTGCCAAGATCGAGGGCGGTTTTGCCGAGGCTAAGGCCGAGCTGCTGTTTGAGGACTTTAACGGCGAGTGCTCCAAGGGCGAGGTCGATCGCCTGGTTGCGCTCGCTCGCGACAACGGTTGCGACATCATCGTCGGCGTCGGTGGCGGCAAGATCCTCGACACCGCGAAGGCCGTCGCCTATTACCTGGAGTCCCCGGTTATCATTTGCCCCACCATTGCTTCGACCGATGCCCCGTGTTCGGCACTTTCGGTGCTCTACACCGACGATGGCCAGTTCGATAAATATCTCTTCCTTAAGGCAAACCCCAACATTGTCCTGATGGATACGACGGTTATCGCGGCGAGCCCGGTGCGCCTGACGGTTTCCGGTATGGGCGATGCGCTCGCAACCTACTTTGAGGCCCAGGCGACGCATGATGCCGACGGTGGCACCTGCGCTGGCGGCAAGGGCGGCATGGCCGGTCTGGCGCTCGCCAAGCTTTGCTACGAGACGCTTATGGCCGATGGCGTCAAGGCCAAGGTCGCGCTGGAGAAGGGTGCGCTCACGCCTGCAGTCGAGCATATCATCGAGGCCAATACGCTGCTTTCGGGCATTGGCTTTGAGAGCTCGGGCCTTGCTGCTGCTCATGCCATCCACAATGGCCTGACGATGCTGCCCGAGTGCCACGGCATGTATCACGGCGAGAAGGTCGCCTTTGGCACCATCGTTCAGCTGGTACTCGAGGATGCTCCGACTGAGAAACTCGAGGAAGTCTTGGGCTTCTGCATTGAGCTGGGCCTGCCGGTCACGATGAAGGAACTTGGCGTTGCCGAGCTTACGCGCGAACAGGCCATGATTGTTGCCGAGGCCGCCTGCGCGCCCGATGACACCATGTGCAATATGCCGTTTGGGGTGACGCCCGAGATGGTCGCAAACGCCATCCTGGGTGCCGACGCGCTGGGACACTACTATCTCATGGATGAGTAAATCAAGCTAAGGAAGGGGCAAAGCCAGCAGACGGCTTTGCCCCTTTTTGCTATGGTGCAAACTAACCTAACCCCATCGCACCAAGTTGGTGCAAAGGGGTCAGGTTACTTTGCACCAATCGTTGTTTGATGAAGGGCGGATTCTCGTATGGCGCTTCCTATGGTTTACGGCGGTCCCGGCCGGTATGTTCAGGGGCCGGGCGAACTTTCGCGTCAGGGCAGGTATTTGTCATGGTTGGGCTGCGCTGCCTATGTCTTGTTTGACCAGGGCACCGAGGATCGGCTGTGCAGGCAGATCGTCGATGGATTTCTGGATGAAGATCTAAGCGAGCCGTTCTTTAAGATTTACAACGGTCCGTGTACGGAAGATGCCGTTGTCGAAATGGCCAAGGAAGCCCGGGCCGAGTATTGCGACATGGTGGTGGGCATTGGCGGCGGCAAGATGCTCGATATCGCCAAGGCAGTAGCGTTTTATGCCGAGTTGCCGTTGTGCGTATGCCCCACGGCGGCTTCGATGGACGGTCCGTGCAGCGCGATTTCGGTGCTGTATCACGAGGATGGGTCGTTCGACCGCTACCTGATGCTCGAGAAGAATCCAGACCTGGTCGTGGTCGATACCAACGTGGTCGCGGCGGCCCCACTGCGTATGACGGTCGCTGGTATGGGCGACGCACTGGCAACGTACTTCGAGGCGCGTTCATGCGCCGCGGCGAGAGGTGCGAACGAACACGGTGGCGCGCCGGGACACTTGGCCTTGGTTACGGCTCGTGCCTGCTATGACACGCTCATGGAGTGCGGCGTCGCTGCCAAGCGCGATCTCAAAAAGGGCCGTATATCGCCGGCGGTTGAGCGCCTGATCGAGTGCAATATTCTGCTCTCGGGCGTCGGCTTTGAGAGCGGCGGCTTGGCGTTGGCGCATGCCATCGCCAACGGCCTGACGATTTTGCCCGAGTGCAAGGCTATGCACGGCGAGGCCGTAGCGTTTGGTCTGGTGGTCCAGCTTCGTCTGGAGCGTGCGCCCGAGCTTGAACAGGTGCTCGAGTTTTGTCAGCGCGTTGGTCTGCCGACGACGCTCGAGGAGCTGGGCCTTGGCGAGATTTCCGATGCCGACCTGATGAGCGTTGCGGATGCGGCCTTTAGAAACGAACGCAATATGGCCAACGAGCAGGCCAAGGTGACCAAGCAAAAGCTCGTCGAGCTCATGCGCGAGGCATAGTTTGGCGCTTGATCGACCTTGTGCAATCGGGGCGGCGATAGGCCATAGGCTATTTGCCGCAAAGGTGCTCCGCGTGTAATTTGCCCGAGGCACGGGCCGATAGCGTATCATTATCTCTTGCTTGTTTGCACTGCTCAGGGAGGGGCCGCGCATGGCGCAGGAACACGATCTGTTTGATGACATCATCGAAATCAGCAAGGGCTTGGATTTTTTTAAAGACCCGCTTGGCGGTGTGACCGACGCGCTCGATCCGTCGGCTCCGCAGTGGAATCCTGCTGACTACAAGGAGCGCCCGCGCGGTAACACCATACCGTGCCTGGCTTGCAAGAACGAGAAGAGCGGCTGTACCGCGTGCATGGACGTGTGCCCGGTGAATGCCATTGAGATCGAGGAAGATGCTATCGAGATTCTCGACAGTTGCCGTAAGTGCGGTCTGTGCGCCGCTGCTTGCCCGACGGAGGCGATCATCTCTCCGCGCCTTGCACCCAAAAACGTCTACGACGACATTGTCTCGGCGGCTACGAGCCACGAGACCGCCTACGTTACCTGCACGCGTGCCCTTAAGCGCATGCCGCGCGAGAACGAGGTTGTTGTCGCCTGTGTGGGCGATATTACGGCCGAGACCTGGTTCTCGGTGCTGGCCGATTATCCCAACGTGAGCGTGTACCTGCCGCTGGGCGTGTGCGATAAGTGCCGTAACACCGGTGGCGAGGACATCCTGGGCGAGGCCATTGCTACCGCCGAGGAGTGGGCCGGTACGGGCATGGGTCTGGAGGTCGATCCCAAGAGCCTCAAGTGCCATAAGCGCCGCGAGTACGAGCGCAAGGAGTACATGGAAAAGTTCGCCCGCACCACGGGCCTTACCGTGACAAAGCTCAATCCGGCAACGGCGGCACTGGCCTCGGTGACGCAGAAGCTCAAAGCCCATCGCCATCAGATCACGCAGCTCGAGCGTACGCTCAACACCATGTGCGGCACCACGACGACCAAACGTCGCCGTTCGCTCACGCACGGGCGGCAGCTGGTGCTCTCGACGCTGCAAAACCACCCCGAGCTTGCCCAGAACATGCAGGTGAGCACGCCTGAGTGTGATTTTGACAAGTGCACGTCGTGTGGCGAGTGTGTCAATGTATGTCCCACGTTCGCCTGCGATTTGGTGGGAAGCGGCCGCTTTGCGTTGGAGTCCACGTATTGTTTGGGCTGCGGTGCCTGCGTCAAGGTGTGCCCCGAGCATGCGCTCAAGTTAGTTAAGCATGACGCGTCCAATCTGGTCGTCGTCGATCCCGAAGCCGAGGAAAAGGCCGCCCAGAAGGCGAAGGCTCACGAAGAAGCCCAGAAGGTCAAGGCCGAGGCAAAGGCCAAGCTCGATAAGATGCTCGATCAGGTGGAAAAGCTCGCAGGCTAGTCAGCGACCCCTATCTCTGCTTCATTTGCGCCGCCGTGGCGTCCGGGTTCGCCTGGATGCTGCGGCGGCGCTATACTTATGCAGTTTGAAGTACCTGTATCAAAAGGAGCTGTCGTGTCCCTTTCCATCGGTATCGTGGGCCTGCCCAACGTGGGCAAGTCGACGCTGTTCACCGCGCTTACCAAAAAGACCGGCCTTGCCGCCAACTACCCGTTCGCCACGATCGACCCCAACGTGGGTATCGTCGATGTGCCCGATAGCCGCCTGCAAAAGCTCGCCGACATCGTCAACCCGGGTCGCATTGTGCCGGCTACGGTCGAGTTCGTCGACATCGCAGGTCTGGTGAAGGGCGCTAACGAGGGCGAGGGCCTGGGCAACCAGTTCCTGGCCAACATCCGCGAGACCGACGCCATCTGCGAGGTCGTGCGTTACTTTAAGGACCCCAACGTCATGCGCGAGGTGGGCCGCACCGGCGAGTTCGTCGATCCCGCCGGCGATGCCGACACCATCATGACCGAGCTCATCCTGGCCGACATGGGCACGCTCGAGAAGCAGCTGCCCAAGCTCGAGAAGGAGGCCAAGCGCGACAAGGAGCTCATGCCCAAGTTTGAGGTCGCCAAGCGTCTGCTTGCCTGGCTCAACGAGGGCAAGCGCGCCGCATCCATGGAGATGACTGACGAGGAGCGCGCCGCCGCCAAGGGCCTGTTCCTGCTCACCATGAAGCCCATCCTGTATGTGGCCAACGTAGACGAGGACATGCTCAACGAGGACCTGGCGCCCATCGATGGCGTCAAGCCACTGCCGATCTGCGCCAAGATCGAGGCCGAGCTTTCCGAGCTCGATCCCGAGGACGCTGCCGACTACCTGGAGAGCCTGGGCCTGGAGCAGCCCGGCCTGGACGTGCTCGCGCAGGCCGCCTACAAGCTGCTTGGCCTGCAGTCGTTCTTTACGGCTGGTGAGATGGAGGTCAAGGCCTGGACGGTTCGTCAGGGCGCAACCGCTCCGCAGGCCGCCGGCGTCATCCACACCGACTTTGAGCGCGGCTTTATTAAGGCCGAGGTCATTGGCTACGACGATTACATCGAGCTCGGTGGCGAGCAGGGCGCCAAGGCCGCCGGCAAGCTGCGTATCGAGGGCAAAGAGTATGTCATGGCCGATGGCGACGTCGTGCACTTCCGCTTTAACGTGTAAGGACGACGCATATGTTTAAATATGGCAAAAAAGCCGGCTATATGGGTATTGTGCTGCTCGTGCTTGCGGTGATTCCGCTGGTGGTCGCAGCGTGTGTTATCCCCAACATTGGTCCCGAGGTGGCAACGAAGTTTAACGCGGCCGGTGAGGTGACGCGCTGGGGCAAGAGCTACGAGCTGCTGGCACTGCCGGTGCTCAACCTGCTGCTGAGCGTGGCGACGTACTTTACGGCAGGACGTCAGGCTAAAAACAATGATGACTCCGCCGCCATGGCGCGCATCGTGTGCGAGCGCTACCTGCGAAACGGCTGCATCACGGGTGTGTTCCTCAACGTAATCAACGTCTACTTTATGTACTCGGCTATTACCGGAACAGGCTTTGGCTTTGGTTTCTAGCTTGTCCTTTTAGGCAACGAGCCTGCACGCATATTCAATGGCTGCTGCGAGGCCGCCGCTCGATCGTGGTTTAAAGACCATATCGGCGGCGGCCTCGTTTTCGTATCCGGAGCCGCGGAGGGCGAGTGCGATACCGGCTTCTAAAAGGAGCGGCAGGCCGCGTTGGCTGGTTGCGATTACGGCAGCCTGATTGAGCGAGCAGCTGTGCGCTTGGCATTGGATGGCAAGTTCGCCTTGCGCCGGGCAAGGGACCAGAACGGCGGCGACGCGACTTGATAGTAATGCAAATGCTGTGCGCTCATCGGGCGAAAGGCATTCGGCTTCAACGACGACGAGCTTGGGCGGTGCGCTGTTTGTGCGAAGCGTGGCTCGGTACATGCGGACCGAAGAACCCGACATAGAAAACTCCTGTGTATTCGGCAAAACGTAAACTATAGTTTACGTTTTTGTTCAGCTCCATTTCAAACTCGGCTGCATGGACGAACGTGCGAAACAGATTCTTGGCAGGCGGGTCGAAGAGACACGCAGGGACCTTGGTATCTCCAAGGTTGATTTTTGTGTGGCGACAGGAATCAGCCGACCCTACCTCGACCGAATCGAAGATGGGACGGCAAATTTCACGCTCAAGGTTCTATTTAAGATCGCGCCCGCACTCGGCATGACGGTGTCAGAGCTTCTCGAGGGGATCGAATAGGGCGTTCCCCCGCTGTATTTGACGCTCTTTGGGCGGGTCCCCCTGGTTGCGATGTGCAAAATCGCGAGTATTCAGCACCAGTTCGGCCGTAGATGGTAGCTCGAGCGGCTGGCTTTGCCTTTTTGACAGTAGATAATCCACACTCTAAATAAAAATGAGGAATAAATATTTACTAGACGGCCCCTTCGTCCTAAAAGTTCGTCTAATAATCGGCCGATTCTATGCCTCCGGAGGAGAAATTGCAGAATACTCCGATTTTTGCACGGCCCGAGGGGGACCACCTGTCGTTTAAGGCTGCGATAAGTGGAGCTGCCTTAGGGATTACGCCATCGGGATGCGGTCGTGGTTGACTTGGCTGTAGAACAGGCGCTGAATCTCGGCCGCATCACGTGACTGGCCGAGTGCCCACATGGTTTTGGCCACGAGCGTCTCGGTGGTCATGTCGTCGCCGCGCAAAATGCCCGGATGATCGGCGTAGGCACGGCCGACCTCATAAACACCCAGGTCAAGGCCCTCTTCGGGGACCTGCGTGGTCATAACGACAGTGCGACCCGAATCGACCCAGCGGAAAATTGCCTCTTGGAACGACTCGCCCGACTCACCAAACTCGGGGATACCGCCAATGCCAAAGGTCTCCAGAATCACAGCGTCGTAGCTATCGGCAAGAGCGTCCAGGATACCCGGGTTCACGCCGGGTGTCAGCTTAAGGACAAATACGCGCGGGTCGATGCTGTCGTAGAAACGAACCGGGTTCTCGTCCTGGTGAGTGCCGTGGAGTCCGTTGCGAACGATGCGGTCGTTGCGGATATAGGCAATGGGCGGATAGTTGACGCTAATGAACGCGTTAAAGCTCATGGTGCGCTGCTTGCGGGCACGCGTGCCGGCAATGGCGACGCCGCCAAACACGATCGAGACGTCGTGCGAGTGTTCGTCGAGCGCATAGAGCAGGCTCTGGTACAGGTTGAGCTTGGCGTCGGTAAAGGGATTGCCCATGGGCTTTTGCGAGCCGGTGAGTACGATAGGCTTGGGGCTGTCCTGAATCAGATAGGAAAGCGCCGCCGCGGTGTAGCTCATGGTGTCGGTGCCGTGCAGAATCACGAAACCGTCGTGGTCGGCATAACCCTCGACGATGACGTCGCGGATACGCATCCAGTCACTGGGGCGCATATTGGTGCTGTCGATGTTCATGGGCTGCACGACGTCGAGCTCGCAGAGGCCCGAGATCTCGGGGACGCTCTGGGCAAGCTCCTCACCGGTCAGGGCGGGGGAGAGGCCGTTGCCGTCCTCGGTCGATGCGATGGTGCCGCCCGTGGCGATGAGAAGGATGCGCTTCATGCTGGTATTCCTATCGTATTTGCCGCCGCAGAGGCGGAGTCGTTCGGCAGTATTGTGGCACAGGGCGACGAATGTTCAAACGTATTACATCATCTGTAACGTTTGGTAACACTTCAATTACCGTCAAATAGGGGCCCAGGTCGTGCGTTTGCCGTGCGCTGATGGCTGCGAGGGACGAGAAACCCCATATAACGTGTACACTATGAAAGCTATTTTCGTTTATTCGCGCGGGTGGGCACCGGCTCCCCGCCAACAAGAGGGGGAAACCATGGATCAAAAGGCTTCCGCAAAGGTCCTCGTACTCGACTTTGGTGCGCAGTACGGTCAGCTCATTGCCCGTCGCGTCCGCGACCTCAACGTGTATTCCGAGATCGTTCCCTGCGACATCTCGGCCGATGAGATTCGCGAGATGAACGCCTCTGCGCTCATCCTTTCCGGCGGCCCGGCTTCTGTGTACGCCGAGGACGCTCCGTCCATCGATCCCGCCATCTTTGACCTGGGCCTTCCCGTCCTGGGCTTTTGCTACGGCCATCAGATCACGGCCGTGACGCTCGGCGGCAAGGTCGGTCACTCCGAGGTGGGCGAGTACGGCCGCGCCACTATTACGCGCACTGCCGGCGCCAAGCTCTTTAACTCCACGCCCATGGAGCAGACCGTGTGGATGAGCCACCGCGACGCCGTGTCCGAGGTGCCCGAGGGCTTTACCGTTACCGCCAGCACCGACGTGTGCCCGGTTGCTGCCATGGAGTGCGTTGAGCGCAAGATTTTCACCACGCAGTTCCACCCCGAGGTCAAGCACTCCGAGTACGGTCAGCAGCTGCTGAGCAACTTCTTGTTTGAGATCTGCGGCCTGGAGCCCAACTGGAGCATGGACAACCTGGTCGAGACCATGACGGCCGAGTTCCGCGAGAAGGTCGGCGACGACCGCGTGATTCTGGCCCTGTCCGGCGGCGTCGACTCCTCCGTCGTGGCTGCGCTGGGCGCCCGCGCCGTGGGCAAGCAGATGACCTGCGTGTTCATCAACCACGGCCTGCTGCGCAAGGGCGAGCCCGAGCAGGTGGAGGAGGTCTTCACCAAGCAGTTTGACGTCGACTTTATTCACGTTCACGCCGAGGACCGTTATGCCGAGCTTCTGGCCGGCGTGACCGAGCCCGAGGAGAAGCGCCGTATCATCGGTACGCAGTTCTGGAAAGAGTTCTTCGCCGTGGCGCAGCAGCTCGAGACCGATGGCAAGCCGGTCAAGTACCTGGCTCAGGGCACCATCTACCCCGACATCATCGAGTCCGGCGCTCGCAAGACTGGCGGCAAGACGGCCACCATCAAGAGCCATCACAACCTGATCCCGTTCCCCGAGGGCGTGCACTTCGACCTCATTGAACCGCTCGACCACTTCTTTAAGGACGAGGTCCGCGCGCTTGGTCTGGCGCTCGGACTGCCGGGTCACATCGTGTTCCGCCAGCCTTTCCCGGGTCCGGGTCTGGCCATCCGCATCATCGGCGCGGTCGACAAGGAGAAGCTCGAGATCCTCAAGAACGCCGACGCTATCGTGCGCGAGGAGCTCGACGCCTACAACCAGCGCCTGTTTGAGCAGACCGGTGAGCGCAACTCCGAGCACAGCTGCTGGCAGTACTTTGCGGTCCTGCCCGACATCAAGTCCGTCGGCGTTATGGGTGACGAGCGCACCTACCAGCGCCCGATCATCCTGCGTGCCGTCGAGTCCAGCGATGCGATGACCGCCGACTGGGCCAAGCTGCCCTACGACGT
>URRN01000044.1 GCA_900550185.1 uncultured Collinsella sp. | reverse complement strand
CGGCGCGCACGGTCGGCCGTAAGATTGCCCAGCGCGGCGTGGCGGTTATCACCGGCGGCGGCCCCGGCATTATGGAGGCGGCCAACAGGGGGGCGGCGAGTGCCAACGGCAAGTCGGTCGGCTTGGGTATCGAGCTTCCGCACGAGCAGGGGCTCAACAAATACGTGAACCTGGGTATGGACTTCCGCTACTTCTTTGTGCGTAAGACCATGTTCGTTAAGTACAGCTCGGGTGCCATCGTGTTCCCCGGCGGTTTCGGCACGCTCGACGAGATGTTCGAGGTGCTCACGCTGGTGCAGACGCACAAGGTCAAGCGCATGCCGCTCGTACTGGTGGGCAGCGAGTACTGGCAAGGCCTGTTCGACTGGCTCAACGGCCCGGTGATGGATGCCGGCATGATTAGCCCGCTCGATCCAGACCTCGTCCACATCACCGACGACCTCAACGAGGCCGTTGACATTGCGCTCAGCGGGTTGATGTAGAGCAATCGTGTCTACCGCGACATGAATATGCATGGCAATCTGATGCTATCTAACGTCAGGTTGCCATTTATATTGGGTATACTGATGCAAAAGACGAGGGCAAGGAGGTCGCGTATGTCTACTGCAACGGTTAAGCCTACGACGGTTCGCCTCGAAGAGGGGCTCAAGGAGCAGGCGACTGAGTTCTTGGATTCGGTCGGCCTCAGCCTCAATTCCTATCTCAATCTTGCCGTTCGGCAGCTGGTAAATCAGCGAAAGATTCCTTTTGAGATTGTAGGAAGGGCGGAGATGCCCAACGAGGCGACGAGGCGTGCCATGGTGATCGCCGAGGCTCATGAGTTGGGGATTTTGCCGGACGATAGCCCGTCATTCAATAACGCTGATGAGCTTATGTCATTCCTCGATGAGGAATAGCGATGTTCGAGATTAAAGTCGAGGCTCAATTTAAGGTGGACTACAAACGAACGATGCGCATGCATCCGCAGCTAAAAAGTGAGTTTAAAGCGGCGGTTGCAGAGCTTGTGGCTCATGGGTCACTTCCGGCGGAGTATGGCGCCCACGAGCTCTCAAACCCGGGCGGAAACTACAACGGCCACATCGATTTCCACCTATCCGATGGCTTGGTCGATGTGGTCGTTCTTTATCTTCCCCATAAGACTAACCCAATGATTAGGCTGGTGAGAATGGGCACTCATCAGGAGCTGTTTCAGGGTCCGCTGGGCTGATCGCCGATTTCCAAGTTGTGGTGGAATAGGGATTGATTGGCGGCTAATAAGCCAAAAACAGTCCCTATTCCACCGCAACTGATGTGGGCGTCCCTAGTGAGTTGGCTGGTAGCGGGGGCAGTAGCTGATGGCGATGGCGTCGATGCCTACATGGGTGGCGATGGTGCAGCCGATGGGGCCGGTGCCGGCGTCTACATAGTCTTGGCCTGCGAGCGCTTGGCTGACGAGCTCTTGCTCCTCGGCGGCGCCGGTCGTGAGCACGCGCACGCTTGAACCCGGATGCTCAGCCAAAAACGCGAGGCAGTCGGCCATGGTGTTGACGACGATGCGCTTGGCGCCGCGGCCCTTCTTGATGGCCTTGATCTCGCCCGATTTCCACTCCGGCGAAACGGCCAGGCGAATGTTGAGCATTTGCGTGAGCTGGCCGGCGAGCTTGGGCGCGCGGCCGTTCTTAACGAGGTTCTCGAGCGTGCGGGGAATCAGCAGCAGGTGGGCGTCGGGCAGCGTCGCGCGGATCTGCGCCTCGGTCTCGTCCAGGCTGCGGCCGTCCTCGCGCATGGCCAGCGCGTACTCCACCAGCAGGCCCTCGGCGCCCGAGCCGGTGCGCGAGTCGATGCAGCGCACGTCGAGCTCGTGCGTTTCGGCCGTCAGGCTGGCGTTGGCATAGCAGGCGGACCACTCGCTGCACAGCGAGATAAAGATCGCGCTATCATGGCCGTCGGCGAGCACGCGGTCAAAGAGTGCCTTGAACTCGCCGGCGCTCGGCTGCGAGGTGTGCGGCAGTTGCTCGGAGCCGGCCATGCGCGCGACGTATTCCTCGGCGGTAATCTGCACCTGGTCGAGCAGGTCCTCGCCCTCGATAATCACATGCAGCGGAATCACGTAAATGCCGAGCTCTTGAGCGTGGGCGGGGGAGATGTCCGACGTGGAGTCGGTTATGATGGCAAAAGACATAATTGCACCTTTCGTTGGGGCGCTTGCGCGCCGCCTTCTGAGAGCAAAGTGCGACAAGTATAGTAGAGTCGTTCCACATTACTAGGTTCAATTGTTGAATAGTCAACAGTTTGAAGTGTCGGTGTGGAAATCGTCAACTGGGGAAGAGGAATGCCGATGGAGGCGTTGGAGATAGGCAAACGGCCGGTCGTGTTGTTCGATTTTGACGGCACGGTGGCAGATACGGGCCGGGCGGTGATGACCTCGACGCGCAAGACGCTGGCTGCGCGCGGGTTTTCGGAGGCGCAGATGGGTGATCTGCGCCGTATGATCGGGCCGCCCCTGTGGAAGAGCTTTCACGACTTTTACGGCTTTTCCCGCGAGGAGTCGCTTGTGGTGGCCGACGAGTACCGTGCCTTTTTTGATGAGCTGGGACCGGAAGAGTATCCCGTGTTCGATGGAATCCCCGAGCTGCTCGATGGCCTTGTCGCGCAGGGGCATCGCTTGGCCGTGGCGACGTCTCGCATGGAAGCAAAGTGCATTGACATGGTGCATGAGCTGGGACTTTCTCAGTTTGAGGCGGTGGTTGGCATGAATCCGCCGCAGGGGCGCGAGACCAAGGCCGATTCGGTCCGCGACGCGTTGGCGGCCTTGGGTGCGGCCGCGGGCGATGCCGTGATGATCGGCGATCGCTTTAACGACGTCGAGGGCGCGCACGCGATGAGCGTGCCGTGCATTGGTATCTATTCGGGCGCGGCGGCGCCGGGCGAGCACGAGGCGGCGGGTGCCGATGCAGTGGTGCACTCGGTGGCCGAGCTTGCTAAACTTTTCGCTATATAAGTATTTGATGTGAGGGGCGGGCACGCTCGCCGCTCATTGGTAAGGAGGTCGTCCATGAATCAGGTGGAGCAGAGCGTTGCCGAGTATGTCGATGAGGTCTGGGAGGATGTCGTCGCCGATATCGAGCAGCTGGTGAGTTATCCGTCCGTGGCAGTTTCTGCCGATGCGGAGCCCGGCGCGCCGTTTGGCCGCCCGGTCCGTGACGCGCTCGATTGCGCGCTCGGCATCGCGCAGAAGCTCGGCTATCAGACGAGCGACGACGGGGGCTATGTGGGAATCGCCGATATCCCGGGTCGCGGCGACAAGCAGCTCGCGACTATCTGCCACGTGGACGTGGTTCCCGCTGGCCCCGGTTGGAACACCGACCCGTTTGCGATGGAGCGCCGCGAGGGCTGGCTGCTCGGTCGCGGCGTGATTGACGACAAGGGTCCGGCGGTGCTGTCGCTCTACGCCGGCGCTTATCTGCTCAAGCACGGCATTACCCCGCGCTATGCTTTCCGCGCGCTGCTGGGCTGCGATGAGGAAGTGGGCATGTCCGACGTTCACCATTATCTGGAGAACCACGCAGACCCCGACTTTTTGTTTACGCCCGATGCCGAGTTCCCGGTCTGCAATGCCGAGAAGGGCCAGTTTGGGGCGACGTTCGTGAGCTCCAAGATCGACGGCGGGCGCATCGTGTCGTGGAGCGGCGCCGAGGCGAGCAATGCCATTCCGTCGCAGTCCATCTGCGAGCTCGCGATTGCCGCCGATGAGCTGCCGGCGCCGGTCGAGAACGCCGATCGCCTTGAGATCACGACACTCGATAACGGGCATGCGCAGATTTTTGCCCACGGCATTGGCGGTCATGCCTCGATGCCTGAGGGCACTATCAACGCTGTCGGCCTGATCGTGGCGTATCTGCGCGAGGCCGAGGACGCGTTTGGTGCACGCGATGAGCGCCTGCTGACGCCTGCCGAGCACGAGTTCGTCAAGTTCCTGGCCTTTGTGCATGCGGATGCCTATGGCCGCGGCCTGGGTATCGATGCGACGAGTCCGGCGTTTGGCCCGCTTACCTGCAACGCTGGCGTCATCCGCGTGGCGGATGGCCATATCGAGCAGGTCATCGACGTGCGCTTCCCCGACAGCGCGAGTGCCGATACCATCCGCGAGCAGCTCGATCCGCTCGTGGGCCGTTTCGGCGTGACGTGCCAGCTGGGTCGCGCGAAGGTGCCGTTCTCGGTCTCTGCCGATGATCCGGCCGTGAAGGCGCTTATCGATACCTATAACGAGTTCACCGGCAAGCATGCTGAACCCTTTGCCATGGGCGGCGGCACGTACGCGCGCAACTTTGCCCGCGCCGTCTCGTTTGGCCCCGAGGAGACCGGCCTGGAGCTGCCCTCGTGGGGCGGCCAGATGCACGGCCCCAACGAGTGCGCCAACGAGGAACAGCTCAAGCAGGCGCTCAAGATCTATATTGTTGCGATCCTCCGTTTGAATGAATTAGAGCTTTAAGGTCTCGCGGTTTCCCAATCTAAGTTGCGGTGGAATAGTTCCTAGAATGGGCCATTTGATGGCCAAGCAGGAACTATTTCACCGCAACTTTGTTTTTATTGGTGTAAAAGGCGGGTCATGCTTGGTGGCGGGTTTGTTATTCGTTTGTAAAGGCCGTGCTGCGCTTGCGGTAAGGGTCTATCAAATGCCCGTAAGAAACCGTAGTTGGCGCGGACGCTGCCCGGTCGGGGCCGTATCTTTCCAAACAGCAAAGCGGGCAGGGTGCCCGCGAATCGCATGTATGAAAGGAAGATCATGCTCGATCAGGCTTATTCTCGTCGTCAGTTCCTCGGCCTCGCTGGTGGTTTTGCCAGCATCGTCGGTCTCGGTCTCGTTGGTTGCGGCGGCTCCGGCGCATCCGATGCCGCCGACAAGGGTAGCGCCGCTGCTGCCGAGTCCGTCTCCGGCGAGGTGACCTACGACGGTGCCTCTTCGTTCCAGGCTCTCGTCGAGGCCGCTGCCGAGAAGTTCATGGACGCCAACCCCGATGTCTCCGTCTCCGGCTCGGGTAACGGTTCGGGCAAGGGCCTGACCGCTGTCGCCGCCGGCACCGTCACCATCGGTAACTCCGACGTCTTCGCCGAGACCAAGCTCGAGGCCGACCAGGTCAAGAACCTCGTCGACCACGAGGTCGCCGTCGTGGGCATGGGCCCCGTCGTTTCCAAGAACGTGACGGTCGACGATCTGTCCCTCGAGCAGCTCAAGGGCATCTTCTCCGGCCAGATCACCAACTGGAAGGAGGTCGGCGGCGACGACGCCAAGATCGTCGTTCTCAACCGCAAGGCTGGCTCTGGCACCCGTGCCACCTTCGAGGCCGCCGTTTTTGGCGACGAGGCCGTCGACTTTAAGGGCGACGCCGAACTCGACAAGTCCGGCGATGTCCAGACTCAGATGGGCAGTACCGACAACGCCATCTCCTACCTCGACTTCTCGCACTTTGATGACTCCAAGTTCAACGCCATCAAGGTCGAGGGCGTCGAGCCCAAGAGCAAGAATGTCACCGACGACTCCTTCAAGATCTGGGCTACCGAGCACATGTACTGCGCTAAGGATGCCGACGAGGCCACCAAGGCCTTCCTGGAGTTCATGCTTTCCGATGACGTCCAGGGCAAGCTCGTCGAGGAGCAGGGCTTTATCCCCGTCTCTGCCATGAAGGTCGTCAAGGACGCCAGCGGCAAGGTCTCCGCTAAATAAGTAATCGCCCCGGAAAGGTTTGCAATGGCAAAACAGCTGCCAAAGCGCGACCTTGAGAACGTGGGCCTGGGCGTCACGGGCGCGTGCGTTGCGCTCGTGACGCTTGTCGTTGCCGCGCTCATCTTTATGGTCGCCCAAAAGGGCCTCTCGGCTTTTGTCAAGGACGGCGTCTCGGTCGTCGAGTTTTTCACCGGCACCAAGTGGGACCTGGCCAACACAGCCGAAAACGGCCTGCCCTATACCGGCGCCCTGCCCCTGATCGTCACCTCGTTTGCGGTCATGGTGCTCTCCACGCTCATCGCGCTGCCCATCGCCATCGGCTCTGCCATCTTTGCGGTCGAGATCCAGCCTAAGTTTGGCTCTAAGATCTTTCAGCCGCTCATTGAGCTTTTGACCGGCATCCCCTCGGTCGTCTTTGGCCTGATCGGTTTTCACGTGGTCGTCGGTCTTATGAAGAGCGTTTTCCACGTGAGCACGGGCCTGGGCATCTTGCCCGGCGCCATCGTGCTGGCCGTCATGATCCTGCCGACCATGACCACGCTTTCGGTCGATGGCCTGCGCGCCGTGCCCGACAGCTACCGACAGGGCTCGCTCGCGCTGGGCTATACCCGCTGGCAGACCATCTGGCACGTGGTGCTCAAGTCCGCCATGCCGTCGCTCATGACCGCGGTTATCTTGGGCATGACCCGCGCCTTTGGCGAGACGCTCGCCGTGCGCATGGTCATCGGCGGTATCGAGGCCATGCCGACGTCGCTGCTGTCGCCGGCGTCCACCATCACCACCACGCTCACCACGTCTATGGCGGTCTATGCCGAGGGCTCGGCCCAGGACGATGTTCTGTGGGCGCTCGGTCTGCTGCTGATGGGCATGAGTCTCATCTTCATCCTGATCATCCACCTTATCGGCCGCAAGGGGGCGAAGGCTCGTGGCTAGCACGTGCATCCATATCGACGAGGCGAGACTCGGGCGTGTCCAAAAGCAGGACCGCATCGCCACGGGCGTGCTGACGGCAATCGTCGCCATCGTCATGCTCATCGTCGTCTCCATGGTGGCCTATATCCTGTTCGAGGGCATCTCGACGCTGTTCCAGCCGGGCTTTCTCACGGAGCCGTCGCGCGCCAACGGAACGCAGGGCGGCGTGCTCTACCAGCTGTTCGACTCGTTCTACCTGCTGCTGATCACCCTGATCATCTCGGTGCCCATCAGCCTGGGTGGCGCGGTCTTTTTGGTTGAGTACGCACCCGACGGACCCGTCCGCGACATTGCCTCCACCGCCATCGAGACGCTGTCCTCGCTGCCTTCCATCGTTGTCGGCATGTTCGGTTTTCTGGTGTTCTCGGTGCAGCTGGGCTGGAAGTACTCCATCATCTCCGGCGCCGTCGCGCTCACCATGTTCAATATCCCCATCCTGGTGCGCGTGATTCAGCAGGCGCTCGAGGACGTGCCACAGGCCCAGCGCGATGCATGCCTGGCCATGGGCCTTACCCGCTGGGAGGCCACGCTGCACATCCTGATTCCCGAGGCCATGCCCGCTATCGTGACCGGCATCGTGCTTTCGGCCGGCCGCGTCTTTGGCGAGGCCGCGGCGCTGCTCTTTACCTCGGGCATGAGCTCGCCGGTTCGCCTCAACTTCTTGAGCCTTAACCTGTCGAGCCCTACTTGCGCCTGGAACGTGTTCCGCCCCGGTGAGTCGCTCGCCGTGCATATCTACAAGATCTATGGCGAAGGCAGCCCCGAGGCCCAGCAGATCGTTTGGGGTACCGCGGCACTGCTGATGATTTGCGTGCTGCTGTTTAACGTAATCGCCCGCATTGTGGGCAAGCAACTGGCAAGGAAGATGACGGCCGAATGAGCGAGATGAATGTAACGCCCGCAACCGAAGCGGCATCGTCCGACACCCGGGACTTCCTGTCGAGCGTGGGGGAGAGCGAGAAGCGCGTGCGCGTGAGCGGCAAGGCCGTGAGCGACGAGGTTGTGCTCTCCACCAAGGACGTCAACGTGTACTATGGCGACCACCATGCACTGCACAATACGTCGCTCGACTTCCACAAGGGCGAGATCACGGCGCTCATTGGGCCTTCGGGCTGCGGTAAGTCGACTTTCTTGCGTAGCCTCAACCTCATGAATCGCGAGATTCGCGGCTGCCGCGTGGAGGGCGAGATCAACTATCGCGGGCGCAACGTGAACACCAAGACCGAAAACACCTACGAGCTGCGCCGTTCCATTGGCATGGTGTTCCAGCAGCCCAACCCGTTCCGCAAGTCCATTCGCGACAACATCACGTTTGCGCCCAAGCGCCACGGCATCACCGACCGTGACGAGCTCGACCGCATGGTCGAGGAAAGCTTACGCGGCGCGGCGCTGTGGGACGAGGTCAAAGACAAGCTCGATAAGAGCGCCTATGCGCTTTCGGGCGGTCAGCAGCAGCGTCTGTGCATCGCGCGCACGCTGGCGCTCAACCCCGACGTGATTCTGTTCGACGAGCCCTGCTCGGCGCTCGACCCCATCTCGACGCTGGCGATCGAGGACCTCATGTCATCGATCGTGGCCGACCGCGCCATCGTTATCGTGACGCACAACATGGAGCAGGCGTCGCGCGTGTCCAACCGCACGGCGTTCTTCTACATGGGCGATATGGTCGAGTACGACGAGACTGACGAGATTTTCCAACGGCCCAAGGATAAGCGGCTGAATGATTACCTCACCGGCATGTTCTCCTAGTCCGGGACATGCTTGAGGCCCGCGGCGGCCACGGTTGCCGCGGGACTGATTGGAGAAGCGGGTCATCTCTTGTGGGAGATGGCCCGCCTTTTACTCTGCGACCGAAACGACCACCACAAAGGGGACAGGCGCCTTCGTGGTGGTTTGGGGTGGGGCTCGCTGCTATCATGGACAACGTTGAATTTCTACGAAGGAGCAGGGCATATGGCGATTCTTTTGGGATGCGATTCCGTCAGCCTAGAGTTTCCCACCAAGCATATTTTCGATAGCGTGACGCTCGGCGTGGGCGAGGGCGACCGCATTGGTATTGTCGGCAAAAACGGCGACGGCAAGTCGACGCTGCTGAGCGTGCTCGCCGGCACGCTGGAGCCCGACGACGGCCGCGTGACGCACCGTCGCGGCACCACGATTGGTCTGCTCGGCCAAAAGGACCAGCTTGTCGACACCGATACCGTGCATCATGCCGTTGTGGGCGACGCCCCCGAGTACGAGTGGGCGTCGAGCCCCCGCACGCGCCAGATCCTCGCCGGCCTCATCAGCGATGTGCCCTGGGAGGGCACGGTGGGCGAGCTTTCGGGCGGTCAGCGCCGTCGCGTGGACCTCGCGCGCTTGCTGATCGGCGATTACGACGTGCTCATGCTCGACGAGCCCACCAACCACCTGGATATGCGCACCATCAACTGGCTCGCGCGTCACTTAAAGGCCCGCTGGCAGCGCGGCCAGGGTGCCATGCTCGTGGTCACGCACGACCGCTGGTTCTTGGACGAGGTCTGCACTAGCATGTGGGAGGTCCACGACGGCCAGGTCGATCCCTTCGAGGGCGGCTATTCGGCATACATCCTGCAGCGCGTGGAGCGCGACCGCATGGCCGCCGTTACCGAGGAGCGCCGTCGCAACATGGCGCGCAAGGAGCTCGCGTGGCTGAGCCGCGGTGCCCAGGCGCGTTCCACCAAGCCCAAGTTTCGCGTGGATGCCGCTCGTGAGCTGATCGCCGACGTGCCGCCCGTGCGTGACGAGCTGGAGCTCAAGCGCTTGGCCGTGAGCCGCTTGGGCAAGCAGGTTATCGATGTGGTCGACGTGGATGCCGGCTATGCCGATACCGACGGCGCGCCCAAGCAGGTGCTCACCGATGTGACCTGGCTCATTGGTGCGGGCGACCGCTATGGCCTTTTGGGCGAGAACGGCGCCGGTAAGTCGACGCTGCTCGACGTGATCCAGGGCAAGATTGAACCTACGCGCGGCCGCGTGAAGATTGGCCAGACAGTGCGCTTTGGCGTGCTGTCGCAGCAGCTCGAGGAGCTCAAGCCCTACATGGGCGACACGATCCGCGAGGTGCTCGGCAACTATAAGAAGTACTACGTCATCGACGGCAAGGAGACTTCGCCCGAGAAGCTCTGCGAGCGTCTGGGCTTTACGACGCAGCAGCTCTGGAGCCGCATCGGCGATCTTTCGGGCGGCCAGCGCCGTCGCCTGTCGCTGCTGCTGACGATCCTGGACGAGCCCAACGTGCTCATCCTGGACGAGCCCGGCAACGACCTGGATACCGACATGCTGGCGATTGTCGAGGACTTGCTGGACGGCTGGCCCGGCACGCTGATTCTGGTGACGCACGACCGCTTTTTGATGGAGCGCGTGACCGACCAGCAGTGGGCGCTGCTCGACGGCCACCTGACGCATATGCCCGGTGGCGTGGACCAGTACCTGCGCCTGTGCAACGCTACCGCCGAGGGCGAGCCCGTGGGCGCGCCGAGCGCCAAGACCGGCACGTTCGACACCGGTGCCGCGGCAGCTGCGGCCGAAAAGCCCAAGTCGAGCGGTCAGCCCAACGGCCTTTCCAATGCCGAGCGCCAAAAGCTCCGTCGTGAGGTGAGCTCGCTCGAGCGCAAGATGGAAACGCAGCGCGCTCGCGTGGAGGAGGCCGAGGCCGCCATGGCCCAGGTCGATCCCACCAACTACACGGCGCTCGGCGAGCAGCAGGCAAAGATCGACGAGGCTCACGCTGCCATGGACGAGCTGGAGATGGCGTGGCTCGAGGCGAGTGAAAAGCTCGAGGGCGAGGAGTAGGCGAGGATGATCAAGGCCGCGTTTTTTGATATCGACGGCACGCTGCTGAGCTTTGAGACGCACCGGATTCCGGCGTCGGCGCAGCAGGTGCTCGACAGCTTTCACGAGCAGGGGATTGCGTGCGTGATCGCCACGGGCCGTCCGACCTACCAGATGCCGGACTGGCTGTTCGACCTGGGCTGGGATGCGTACATTACGCTTTCGGGCCAGCACTGCTTTGATGCTGAGGGCGTCTACCGTAGCTGCCCGATTGACCCGGACGACGTTGCGGTGATTGTGGACCAGGTGGCGCAGGGGCGCTACGACTCGCTGTGTATGCAGGGTGAGAACTCGTTTGTGAACCGCCTGTCCGAGCGCGTGGTGACGGCCGGCAGCAACGCGGGAATTGTCTACCACGAGGAGCCGTTTGAGCACGCCTTTGACGCGCCGGTCTACCAGTTTTGCGCCTTTGTGGACCCTGACGACGAGCATATCGTGACCGATGCCGTGTCGCATTCGCTCACCACGCGCTGGTGCGACCTGTTCTGTGACATTATTCCCGCTAACGGCGGCAAGGACCTGGGTGTGGCAGCGACGCTGGAGCGCCTGGGTGTCGACGCGAGCGAGGCGATCGCCTTTGGCGACGGCGAGAACGACCTGTCGATGTTCTCGGCCGTGGGCACAAGTGTGGCCATGGGCAACGCGCAGGATACCGTGAAGGCCGCAGCGACCTACGTGACGACCGCCGTAGACGACGACGGCATCTACAACGCCGCGAAGCACTTTGGCCTCGTGTAGCTGCGACCCGGCACTTGGGGACGCTCCTTATCTGCCGGCAGCTGGGGACACTCCTTGCGGGGCGTTCCCATTTTGTTTTCATCTCGCACGTTTTGTGAAACGCGGCTAACTTTTTGGTCAATGCAGTAAGACATGGTCAACTTTTGCGGTAAAGTAAGCCAAGGAAAGTATCCAAAGGCTAACTAGAAGCCATCGCGAAAGGCGGCCCATGGCCCTGCGTGAATCCGGAGAAGACTATCTCGAATCGATCTACGTTCTATCGGAACGTCAGGGCATCGTGCGCTCGATCGACGTTGCGGAGTACCTCGGCGTAACCAAGGCGAGCGTTTCCAAGGCCATGGCGACGTTGGAAAGCAACGGCTATGTCGAAATGGGCAAGCGCGACGTTCATCTGACGGAGCGTGGTCTGGAGGTCGCTCGTCAAATGTGGGAGCGTCACTGCTTTTTCGTGGGGCTGCTGGAGGATGCGGGTGTTTCGGCTGAGGTCGCGTCGCAAGAGGGCTGCCACATGGAGCACTGCCTGAGCGAGGAGAGCTTTGAGAAGCTACGGGCGATGTTGGGTCGGGAAGATGCAGCGGGTCCAACAACAGAAGCCTAACTGTCCCACAGTAGCGCGGAGTTCACGCAAAGCGCGAACCAGCGACTAGGACCAGCGGCCCTTTCGGCCAAGTCCATTTCAGCAAAGGAACCCTGCCAGCAAGCGATGCCCAAGAACCACCAGCAACGTCACCGTAGGCCGGGGTCGGGCTTGGTTTTGAAAACATTCCACACTGATATTTTCTGTATTGAAGACGTCGATGATGCACCCGTATACCATTGACGTCGACACCATCAGATGCGGACCGCGCGGTGACCCCACATTCCGCTGGCGCCCACAGGGCTGCCCTCGTTTCCTGACATGTCCCGCGCGGGCCGCGGCGAGCCGAGACCGCCGCATGACCTAATAGGAGCATGGAGCGATACCGCGGACCCGAACAACCGCATTCTATCGCGCCCCGTCAGTGTGCCGTCTGCCCGGTCCAGGCGAGCACGGAAAGAACGGAGCGAGACATGCAAAACGAATCGATACCCGACGCCCGCGGGCCGGTCTTCTGCGGGGTCGACACCCACGCCGACTCGCACTGGCTGTACGTCCTGGACTGGAGGGGCCGCAAGGTCCTGTCCCGCCAGTTCCCCGCCGACGCGGCGGGCTACGAGGCGCTCGCCGGGGCGATCGCCGCGGCCGGGGAGCCGGCCTGCATCGCGATGGAGGGGACGTCGTCCTACGGGGCGGGCCTCACCAGGCACCTCGCGTCGCTGGGGATGCCCGTGCGCGAGGCTGTTAGCGCTAATCTAAAATTGACCACTTTCGCAAACGCATCTCGCCGAATGC
>URRN01000043.1 GCA_900550185.1 uncultured Collinsella sp. | reverse complement strand
ATCGTGTGACGCTCCACGAGCGCACGAATGTGACGCAGTTACCCGAGCTCGGCTACGGCGGTGCTATCGATCTGGCCGTGTGCGATGTGTCGTTTACGAGTATCGCGAATATCATCGACGCCGTGCTGGCGTGCCTGGCTCCTACGGGTGCATTCTGCACGCTCGTAAAGCCGCAGTTTGAGGCTCCGGCGGCGCTGGTGGGCGAGGGCGGCATTGTGACCGATCCCGCCGTGCACCGCGATACACTCGTTGCGGCAGTTGAACTCTTTGCCTCCAAGGGGCTGTTCCCGGTCGATGTGTGCGTGTCGCCCATTCATGGTGCCAAGGGAAACGTTGAGTTTTTCCTGTACGGCACGAGATTTGCCCCCAGTGAACGTACCGACGATGAGCTGCAATCCCAGGTATCGGTTTTGAGCGAGAAAGCTGCAACGCTATGAAGGTCTTTCTGGTTCCCAATTACTACAAGCAAGAGGCGGTCGAGAGCGGCCTGATGCTCGAGCTTTGGCTGACGCGCCAGGGCTATGAGGTCGTATGGGCTGCCGACCAGCGATCGAAGATTCAAAGCACGCCTGATATTGACGGCTCCGATCTGGTCATTACGCTCGGCGGTGACGGTACGTTGCTGCGCGCTGCCCGCATCCTCAACCATCGCGAGATTCCCATCCTCGGTCTTTCCTACGGCCATCTGGGCTTTTTAACTGCTGCGAGCCCCGAGGAGCGCGACATTCTGCAGGTCGTGAGCGACGCCCTTTCCGGCGAGCTGCACGTGAGCCGTCGCGCCACCATCGCCGCGGATATCGTGTCCGTGCGCGAAGACGGCACGAAGGATGTCGTGCGCACCTTCGCCCTCAACGACATGGCGCTTACCCGCGGTCCGCTGTCCGATATGGTCGAGTTCGACATCACGGTGTCGGGCCACCATATCGACCGACTGCGTGGCGACGGCGTGGTCGTGTCCACGGCGACTGGTTCTACGGGGTATGCGCTCAGTGCGGGTGGCCCCATCGTGAGCCCCGACTATACGGGCATGGTCTGCGTACCCATTGCGCCGCACACCATTCAGGCCCGTGCCTTCCTGACTTCGCCGAGTGATGTCGTCGAGATCTTTATGTCTGATGACCGTCCGAGCGTTCCGGCGATCGCTATCGATGGACAGTTTATTACCTGCGATGGCACCGTTGAGAGCGTGGCTGTGCGCCGCGGGCCCGGAGATGTGCTGCTTCTCGATTACGGCCCCGAGAGCTTCTATAACTCGGTGAGCCGCGTGTTCTATGGAGTGCGTCATGATCGATGAGCTGCAGGTTTCTAACATTGCACTCATTCGTGAGGCGACGCTGGTGCCGAGTGCCGGCTTGACTGTCCTGACCGGCGAGACCGGCGCCGGCAAGACCGCGCTGCTTTCCGCCCTTAAGCTTATTTTGGGCGAGCGTGCGGATTCGTCTACGGTGCGCGAGGGCGAGGCGCTGGCGAGCGTCGAGGCACGCCTGTTTGACGGCCCGCACGACACGGAGGGCTTCACGGTACAGCGCAGCCTTTCTGCCGAGGGCCGCAGCCGCGTGAAGATTGACGGCTGCATCGCCAGCGTGCGCGAGCTCTCGGAGCGCGTCGGCGTGATGATGGATCTGTGCGGTCAGCATGAGCACCAGCGCTTGCTCGATCCGGCGCATCACGTTGCGATGGTCGATGCCTGGGCAGGGCGCCCGGCACTCGAGGCACTCGAGCACTACCGTGCTTGCTTTAAAGCCTCGCGCGCGGCTGCCAAGGAGGTCCGTCGCGTCGAGGAGGCCTCGCGTGCGCAGGGGAGTCGTGTCGAGGAGGCGCGCTTCGCCCTGGAGCGCATTGCCGAGGTCGACCCCAGGCCGGGTGAGTATGAGGAACTCGAACAACTGCTGCCGCGCTCCGAACATGCCGAGGTACTGGTTGCCACGGCTAATGATGCCCATGCATCGCTTGCTGCCGAAGGTGGAGCGCTCGATGCCGTGAACAGCGCCGTGGCAGAGCTTTCCCGAATGGCTACCGTCGATCGCAAACTGGGCGATATTGCCGATGCGCTTTCGGATGCCTGTATCTCCCTTGAGGATTGCGCGAACGAGCTTCGTGCCTATCGTGATGGCGTCGCCTTCGACCCGCGCGTGCTCGCTCGCATGCGTGAGCGGTATTCCGACCTCAAGGGCCTGTTGCGTCAGTGGGGTCCCACCATGGACGATGTTTTCGCCATGCGCGAACGCTCGCAAGAGTTGCTGTCTCTGGTCGATGATGGCGATGAACAGATCAAAAAGGCGCGTGAGGCACTCGGGAGCGCCGAGCGCGAGTTGTTTGCCGCCGCCAAGGCACTTAAGCGCGCGCGGAATACCGCAGCCCCGCGCTTTTGCCACGAGGTCGGCCGTCAGATGGCGCGCCTGGAGATGGGTGGCGCCGAGCTCGTCTGGGAGTCGCGCGATCTTCCGCGTGCTGAGTGGACGCCCGTTGGTCCTTCGAGCTACGAGCTGCTATACCGCAGCGGTGCCGGTTTGACGCCGCGCCCCCTGCGTCGAATTGCGTCGGGCGGCGAGCTCAGCCGCGTCATGCTGGCAAGCAAGGTTGTCCTCGGTAACGCGGACGGTGTCGATACGCTCGTGTTCGATGAGGTCGATGCAGGTGTCGGCGGCTCTACCGCACGTGCCCTCGCGAGCGTGCTGGCAGATCTCGCCGCTACGCATCAGGTGATTGTCGTAACCCACTTGGCGCAGGTCGCCGTCATGGCTGACAAGCATTATGTTGTCAGCAAGGAACCGGGCGATGTTCCCCAGACGCATTTGGACGAGGTAACCGGTGAAGCGCGTATCGCCGAGATTGCCCGCATGTTGAGCGGCGATCAATCCGAGGCAAGCTTGGCCCACGCAAAGCAGATGCTCGAAGAAGCTCGAGGTTAGATCGTATCTGCGGTGTTGGTGGGACAAAATAGACTGAAATTTTTGTCCCACTACGCGTTTTACTCAACGACCTTGTCCGGCTGGATGAGCTCCTCGTAGTAGCTGATATGTTCGCGAGCGTCTTCAATCTCGGGCAGCAGGAAGTTGTAGATGACTTCGATGATCATCGTGGCGCTGATCTTAGAGAACGCAAAGTCGCCTGTCGTCAGCAGCGCTTCGTGGTTGACGGTATTAAAAGTGTAGTCTGCCAGACGCGCGAGCGGGGATTTGCTGTCGCTGCTGATGACGACTACGGTTGCGCCGCAGTTGCGAGCCGCTTTTGCCATGCGATTCAGTCGGCGCGATTTGCCGGAGTTTGAGATTAGCACGATGACGTCACCCGGGCGTAACGTGAGCGCAAAGCCGATTGATGTCTCGCTAATGGTGCTCGCCATGCAGCGCAGGCCCAGCTGCGAAAACTTAAACGTCGCATCGAGCGCGACCGCGTTCGTATTGCCCACAGCTGCAAACTCAATAACCCCTGCATGCTTAAGGGCGTGCACAACAGCCGCCAGCGTATCGTGGTCGATTCCGTCGATGGTCGCATTAAGCTCGCTCACCTTGGCAGCCAGGATGTTTTTGAGGCTCTGCTCCATATTGTCGAGCGAGACCTCGTCAGTCAGGCCCTCGTTGCGCTGGCTTTCCAAATCCCTCGCCAACGAAAACTGAAAGCTGCGGAAGCTGCCAAAGCCAAGCTTGCGGCAGAAGCGCGAAACGGTCGCCTCGGACGTGGCGGCGGCGTGTGAGAGCTGAGCGGCCGTGAGGCGCGGCGCCTCGGACTGGTGCTCCAATATATAGTCGACAATGCGCTGCTCGGACTCGCTGTATCCCTGATGGGTGCTTATGAGGGAAAGTGCGCTCTTGCTACTATCGGTCATGGATGGCTCCTGGTTGGCATGAAAATCTAATTTGATTCGCAATGCCATAGTATACGGGCATTTTCAATTACAAGATACACCTTGCCGATTCAAGCAATGATGATAAACTTTCACCTACCGTTTACGGTTATGAAAGAACCTTTCACCGGAGAATTGCGCCTTGTCTCTTCTCACGCAGACGGTAGGTTGGTATCTTTCAGTTGTGGAAAAGCGCGCTACGAGGCGCGTGTAGGGGAGCGCCCGCGGGCGCAGATCTCAAGAAGGAGGGACACATGGCTAAGTTTGACATCATCGCCGCGACCGGTTGCCCGACCGGCATTGCGCATACCTTCATGGCGAAGGAGGCGCTGGAGAAGGCTGCTGCCGAGCGTGGTCTGACCATTAAGGTCGAGACCCATGGCCAGGTCGGTGTCGAGAACGAGCTCACCAAGAGCGAGATCGCTGGCGCTAAGGCCGTCGTCGTCGCAGCTGACAAGGATGTCCAGGCGGAGCGTTTCGCCGGCAAGCGCATGGTTTCTGTTGGTGTTTCCAAGGCCCTGTCCGTCGAGGCCGCCGGCAAGCTGATTGACCGCGCACTCGTCGCCAAGGGTGACGACGCGGTTGATGCCGATGTCGAGGACGAGGTCGAGGAGAAGGAGTCCATCGGCCACGTCATCTACAAGCACCTCATGAACGGCGTCAGCCACATGCTGGTCTTCGTCGTCGCCGGTGGTGTCCTGACCGCCGTTTCGTTCCTGTGGGGCATCACGTCCTTCGATTCGACGGCGTCTGACTACAACAGCTTTGCCGCTATGCTTAAGATCATCGGCGGTATCGCCATGAACCTCATGGTTCCCGTGCTTTCCGCCTATATCGCCGAGTCCATCGGCAAGCGCCCGGCGCTCGTCCCCGGCTTCGTTGCCGGTATGATCGCCATCCAGGGCCTGCCCGTTAACGCCGAGACCGGCATGATCGACGCCGGCGGCGCCGGCGTGGGCTTCGGCTTCCTGGGCGGCATCGTCGGCGGCTTCCTTGCTGGCTATGTCATCCTGCTGCTCGAGAAGGTCTTCTCCAAGCTGCCCAAGAATCTGGACGGCCTCAAGGCTATCTTCCTGTACCCGCTGTTCTCGACCGCCATCGTCGGCCTGGTCATGCTCGGCATCTCCGGCCCCATGGCTGCCATCAACACCGCCATGATGGACTTCCTCAAGGGTCTGTCCGCCTCTGGCGCCATTGTCCTGGGCCTTGCCATCGGCTGCATGTGCGCCGTTGACATGGGCGGCCCGGTCAACAAGGCTGCTTACGTCACCGGTACCGCTATGCTCACCGAGGCCTTGGCTGCTGGCGTTGGCACCGATACCTACAACTTCGGCACCAACTTCATGGCTGCCGTCTCCGCCGCCTGCATCGTTCCACCGCTGATCACCACCTTCGCCGTCGTCGTTGGCAAGAAGTACTTCAGCCAGGAGGATCATGACGCCGGTATCGTTAACCTCATTCTTGGTTGCACCCACATCACCGAGGGCGCCATTCCGTTCATGACCAAGAACATCTGGCCCGTCATGCCCATCATGATGCTCGGTTCCTCCATCGCCTCGATCCTGACCATCATGTTCAACGTTCACGATCCGGCGCCTCACGGTGGCTTCCTGGTCCTGCCCGTTGTCGAGAACGGTCCGCTGTGGGTCCTCGCGATCCTCATCGGCGCTGTGATCGGTGGCATCCTGTTCGTGGCCTTCAAGAAGTACGACTTCGAGAAGAATCAGAAGGCCGCTCCTGTAGCCAAGCCGGTTGAGGCTTCCAAGGCTGCTGCCGTTGAGGCCCCTAAGGCCGATGCTGCCGACTTCGTGAAGGTCGAGAATGTCTTTGTCGCCGAGGACTTCGCTTCTCGCGACGAGGCTCTGAGCTTTGTCTCCAACCAGGCCGTCAAGGCCGGTGTCGCTAGCGACGCCGATGCTGTGATGAACGCCTTCCTCGCTCGCGAGGCCGAGGGCACCACGGGCATGATGGAGGGCTTCGCCATCCCGCATGCCAAGTCCGACGCCATTACCGAGGCTGCCGTCAACGTCGTCAAGGACGAGTCCGGCGTGACCGGTTGGGACACCATGGACGGCGCTCCCGTCAACGTGGCTATCGCCCTGCTCATCCCCGGTGCTCAGGCTGGCACCACGCACCTCAAGATTCTGTCCAAGGTCGCCGAGGCGCTCATGGACGAGGACTTCCGTGCCACTGTCAAGGGTTCCACCGACGCCGCCGAGATCGCCAAGACGATCAACGCCCGCCTGGTCTAATTCCACGGTACGCGAATAACATCGCCCCCTGTAACAAAGGCGAGGACTCCACTCGGGGCCCCCGCCTTTTTTTCATTCCCTTCTGTAAGGTGCGGTGAAATAGGGACTGTTTAAACGTTTCAACTGCAAAATCAGTCCCTATTTCACCACAACTTCCAGAAGGGCATAGAGGGAACTGCCCATTGAGTCTTTGTCGCGAACATATCCTCAGCCAGAATTCCGTTCCGCCGATATTGCTCTGGACCGACCGAGTTTCCGCAGCTCGCCCGCCGGGCGGGGCGGTTAAGTTTGTCGCGAGTTCTGCACGCAAAGGAAAGCACTTAATGTGCTTTCCGTCTTGCGCAGGACTGTAGAGCAGCAAACTTAACCGCCCCGCCCGGCAGGCGAGCGGACAGCGAACGACATCTGTCCAACAATTCGTGCGAAACACAATGAAAAACCGTTTGATGTGAGTTAATATAAACAACGTCGTGAATCTGACTCCTGCCACATGCATGACAGGGGTTAAACACAAAAAAGGAGTCAACTATGGTTTCTGAGAAGGCTACCCTCGTTAATCCTCAGGGTCTGCACATGCGTCCGGCTGGTCTGTTCGCCTCCACCATGGGCAAGTACGCCTGTGACGTGACGGTCGTCACCCCCGAGAAGGAGGTCAACGGCAAGTCCCCGATGGCACTTATGGCTGCTGGTATCCCCTGCGGCACCGAGGTCGAGGTCAAGTGCGACGGCGCCGACGAGGCCGAGGCTCTGGCTGCTGCCATCGAGCTCATCAAGAGCGGTCTTGGCGAGTAGAACTCAAACGGGTCGCATGTTGAACAACTAAGTTCATATTTGGGGGCGCAGTGACCTGTCTTAAGGTAGCTGCGCTCTTTTGTCATGGATATGGCAAAACGCTTTATCACATGACACGGAGAGAGGAATGGGAATGTATCAGGGAGTCAACGCTTCCGAGGGCATCGGTATCGGCACCGTCATGGTCGCCGTCGATCCCGACTTGACGTTTGAGCCGCACGAGGTTGCTGATTCGGCAGCAGAGAAGGAGCGCTATCAGTCCGCTCTTTCGGTCTTCTGCGAGAAGACCCAGGCTCAGGCCGACCACATGAAGGAGACGGTGGGCGAGGCCGAGGCCGAGATCATGAGCGGACACATTGTCCTGGCTCAGGATCCGGGCATGACCGACGCCATCAACGCCGCCATTGACGGCGGCACCTGCGCCGAGCAGGCGCTCATGGACACCTCGACCATGTTCGAGAACATGTTCCTGTCCATGGACGATGAGATGTTCCGTCTGCGCGCGGCCGACATCGCCGACATCCGCACCGGTATTCTGGCCGAGCTGCTGGGCAAGGAGGTCGTCGACCTTTCCGTCCTGCCCGAGAACACCGTCGTTGTCGTGCACGACCTCACGCCGTCCATGACCGCCACGATCGATAAGGCCCACGTTGCCGGTATCGTCACCGAGACTGGTGGCCGCACGTCGCACTCCGCAATCATTGCGCGCGCCCTCGAGATCCCGGCTGTCCTTTCGGTTTCCAACAGCTGCACCGCACTGCGCAACGGCATGACCGTTGTCGTCGACGGTGGCAAGGGTATCGTCGAGGCCGATCCCGACGAGGAGACGCTCGCTGCCTACACCGCCAAGGCCGAGGCCTTCGCTGCCGAGAAGGCAGCCCTCGAGGCCTTCCGCGGCAAGCCGTCCGTGACTGCCGATGGCATCAAGAAGATCATCGCCTGCAACATCGGTAACCCCGATGACGTGCCCAACGCGCTCGATCACGATGCCGAGGCTATCGGCCTGTTCCGTTCCGAGTTCCTGTTCATGGACTCTGCTGAGCTTCCTTCCGAGGAGGAGCAGTTCAACGCCTACCGTAAGGTCGCCAGCGCGCTCAAGGGCGCTCCGGTCATCATCCGCACGCTCGATGTGGGTGGCGACAAGGAGATTCCGTACCTGCACATGGTCAAGGAAGAGAACCCCTTCATGGGCTTCCGCGCCGTGCGTTACTGCCTGGCCAACCCCGACCAGTACAAGGTCCAGCTCCGCGCCCTGCTGCGCGCCAGCGCCTTCGGTGACGTCAAGATCATGATCCCGCTCGTCACCTGCGTCGAGGAAGTCTTGGCTGTCAAGGAGCTCGTCGAGCAGTGCAAGGCCGAGCTGACCGAAGAGGGTCGCAAGTTCAACGAGAACATCGAGGTTGGCATCATGGTCGAGACGCCTGCCGCCTCGCTGCTCGCTGACCGCTTGGCCGAGGTCGCCGACTTCTTCTCCATCGGCACCAACGACCTGATCGGCTACACCATGTGCGCCGACCGTGGTAACGACACCATCTCCAACCTGTACCAGGTTTACTATCCCGCCGTGCTCCGCTCGCTCAAGAACATCATCGAGAGCGGCGTGAAGGCCGGCATCATGGTCGGTATGTGCGGCGAGGCCGCTGCCGATCCGTTGCTCGAGCCGCTGCTGATCAGCTGGGGCCTGGAGGAGTTCTCGATGAGCGCTCCGTCCATCCTGCGCGCCCGCAAGACCATCAGCCAGTGGACCAAGGCCGAGTGCGACGAGCTCGCCGAGAAGGCGCTCGCCTGCAACACCGCCGCCGAGGTCAAGGCACTGCTCGAGTCCGCAGCTCGCTAATTTGGTATCAGAGGTAACTGCGTGGTTGGAATGGGCCGGCCACGCGGCCCTCACATATACAGGGGGTACTGTAAATGTTCTACACGCTAACCGCTAACCCGGCTGTCGACATGACGGTTTCGAGCTCTCCGCTCGAGCCCGACGAGAACGTCCGCACCGGCTCGGCCAGCTACACGGCTAACGGCAAGGGCCTCGACGTGTCCTTCGCCTTTAAGAAGATGGGCGTCGACACCGTCGCGCTCGGTTTCTTCGCCGGCTTCACGGGCAAGTTCATCGTCGAGGAGGTCATGAACCTGGGTTGCCTCTGCCGCCCGGTCTGGACCGACGGTATCACGCGCATCAACACCTACGTCAACGATGGCCAGCACGAGTACGGCATCCTGAACCCCGGTGCTCCGATCACGCCGCAGCATCAGGAGGAGCTCTACAACATCCTGGACACCGCGGGCGACCTTGAGTGCTTGATCGTCTCCGGCTCCGTGCCTCCCAAAGCTACGCCCGACTTCCTGGCTCAGGTCATGGAGCACGCTCAGGCCCGTGGCGCCGACGTCGTCCTGGACCTGTCCTCCGACAAGCTCAAGGAGCTCGCTCACAAGAAGCCGCTGCTCATTAAGCCGAACCATCACGAGATGAAGGCTATCTTCGGCGTGCCGGTCGACACCGACGACGAGGTCCGCGTTGCCATGAAGATGGCTCACGACGCTGGCGTTCAGAACGTGCTGCTCACCCGCGGTAGCCGCGGCGACGCTTACTTCTCCAACGGCGAGGACATCTGGTACGCCAAGCGTGAGTTCAACATCAAGCTGGTTTCTTCCGTCTGCGCCGGCGACTGCACCCTCGCTGCGTTCCTGCACAAGTGGTACAGGGATCGCGACAACGTCGAGGAGGCCATGAAGCTCGCTATGGCCACCGGCGCCAACGTTGCTGAGTCCGTCGGCATCGGCGACTTTGGTCACGTCGACGAGTACAGCAAGCGCGTTGCCGTTCGCAAGCTCGATCGCAAGTAAGCGAAACACGACAAACTCGTGCGCATACGGCGTCCCGGTTTCGACCGGGGCGCCGTTTTTTGTCCCACTCGAACCTCGGAGCCGCGCTTCACGCGTTCCACACCGTTCACCGAGTTGTTGTAGCCTTTTGCCGAAGCGTGGAATATACTTTCATTAACACGTTGCTTCGTGAAAGGAACATTCATGATTTACACGCTCACTGCAAATCCCGCCATTGACTACAACATCGCCTGCGACGGCCTTACTGCCAATACCGTCACGCGTACCCGCAATGCCGTCTACACGCCCAACGGCAAGGGCCTCAACGTCTCGTTTACGCTTGACCACTATGGTGTCGACACCACGATCCTGGGTTTCTTCGCCGGCTTCTCGGGCGAGTTTATCGTTAAGGGCGCCGAGGCCCTGGGCGTGCCCGTCAAGCCCGTGTGGACCGACGGCATCACGCGCGTCAACGTGTTCCTCAATGCCGGCCCCGACACCGAGTACAACATGGTCAACGCCGGTGCCGCCATCAACGAGGCCAACGAGCAGGAGATGTTTGAGCTTATCGATTCGCTCGATGACATGACCTGCCTGGTTATCAGCGGCTCGCTGCCCCCCAACACCTCCGAGGGCTTTCTGGCAGAGGTCCTGCGTCGCGTGAAGGCGAAGGGCGCCGAGTTCGTGCTCGATATCTCGAGCCATCAGCTGGCCGACCTCATTGCTATGGAGCCGTTGCTCATTAAGCCCAACGACGACGAGCTGCTCGACATCTTTGGCATTAAGGTGAGCGGTGGCGACGACGAGTCCGTCAAGGGCGCCATGGCCGAGCTGCACGCCAAGGGCGCTAAGAATGTACTGCTGACGCTCGGCGGCGACGGCGCGTACTTCTCCAACGGCGAGCACATCTGGTTTGCCAACCGCACCTTCGACGTCAAGCTGCTGTCGACCGTCTGCGCGGGCGACTCCTCGCTGGCCGCCTTCCTTTCCGTGTGGCACGACGCCCCCGAGCGAGTCGAGGATGCCTTGCGTCTTTCGATGGCCACGGGTGCCAACGTGGTCGAGTGCCCCGGCTTGGGCGACTTTGCCAAGGTGGAGGAGTACAAGAAGGGCATTGACATTCGTCAGGTCTGCTAGCTCTGGCATAGCGTTTTGAATACTACGCATCCGTCTTGGGAACAGGACGGATGCGTTTTTGTTTATCGGAGTTGCGTGTGCAGGGGAGGCTGTTTCTTGCTAGACTTCTGGCAGACGCAATCGACAACCAATTTGATAGGCGCAGGAGGCCACAGGTATGTGCAATGTTTCGCTCAACGGTACGCAGCCGACCGATGCCTCCCTGCGAGTACTGCGCGCACTCGAAGCGGCTGGTCTTGAAGCCTGGTACGTGGGCGGTTGGGTACGCGATGCCCTGATGGGATGTCCCAGCCACGATGTGGACATGTGCTGCAGCAGCCTGTGGCAGGAGTCTAAGGTGGCCCTCGAAGCGGCCGGTATCGCGGTCGTGGAGTCGGGCATTAAATTTGGCGGCATTACGGCCATTAGCGATGGCGAGCGCATCGAGGTCACCACCTATCGCCTGGATGGCTTCTATACCGACGGCCGTCATCCCCAGAGTGTGGAGCGTGCGGCTTCGCTTGAGGACGACCTGGCGCGCCGCGACTTTACCGTCAACGCTATGGCCTGGCATCCCGAGCGCGGGCTTGTCGACCGCTACGACGGCCAGGGTGACTTGGAGCGCAAGCTGATTCGCGCTGTCGGCGATCCCAAGCGTCGCTTTAACGAGGACGCCCTGCGCATGCTGCGTGCGGTACGCTTTGCCTGCCGCCTGGACTTTATGATTGAGCCTGAGACTAAGCGCGCGCTTGCCGAGTGCGCGCCGCTGCTCGATGCCGTGGCACGCGAGCGCGTGGGTATCGAACTCGAGGGGATTCTTTCGACCGGCCACGGGGGAGACGCCATGCTGCGCTACCCCGAGCTTATCTGCGCCGCCGTGCCCGAGTTGGCAGCGGGCCGCGGGTTTGATCAACGAAGTGTCTATCATGCGTTTAACGTCTACGAGCATATCGCCCGCGTGCTGACGGTGGCAGGGGAGCTGGCGCTGTGCGACGGCGTCGCGCCCTCGTCGAGCCTTATGTGGGCGGCGTTTTTGCACGATGTGTCCAAGCCCGAGTGCTTTACGGTCGATCACGCCGGCAGCGGACACTTCTACGGTCATCCCGAGCTCGGCGCCAAGAAAGCGCGCGTCATTATGGATCGCCTGGCGCTCTCGCACGACCTGGTGCACGACGTGTGCCTGCTCATCAAATATCACGATAAGCCGCTGCGCCCCGAGCGCTCCTGCCTGCTCAATATGATGCGCGCGCTTTCGGGTGAGGGCGTCGACACGGCCCGCCTGATTGACGAGCTCATGGACCTCAAGCGTGCTGACACGCTTGGCAAGGCCCCATCGTGCTTCTATTATGTCGAGACAATCGAGGAAATGCGCGCGCTGGCGCACGAGCTACTGGAGGCGGGGGAGCCCTATACGCTCAAGATGCTCGCCATCAACGGCGGCGACTTGATCCGTGCAGGCGTTAAACCGGGACCCGAGCTAGGCCAGCTACTCAACGCCGCCCTCGACGCCGTGATCGAAGACAACATTCCCAACGAGCGCGAAGCTCTTTTGGTCTATCTCAACCTGGGGTAGCTAATTTGGGACGGGGCTTTTTTAGCTACCCCAGCTGTCAATCGGACGAATCGATAGTGATTTTGGCAAGGGTAGCTAAAAAAGCCCCGTCCCAAATAAGCTACCCATTTTACCTGCGTGTTCCATAACCTGCCGACAATTTTTCGGCAATTTGGAATTTCTTCTTGCGCTCATGTTTTTTGTCCCGTAATATATGTCCTCGCAGCACGGCAGTGCAGATGTCATGTGGCCCGTTCGTCTAGCGGTTTAGGACGCCGCCCTCTCAAGGCGGAGATCACCAG
>URRN01000042.1 GCA_900550185.1 uncultured Collinsella sp. | reverse complement strand
ACGCGCATAAAGAAAGCCTCCCATTTCTCATGTCCAAGAAATGGGAGGCAGTTCACATGGAGATCGGGCTTATAGGGTTCAGCAAAGCCGAACCTACACGGTCAAATGACCCGTAGCTTACATCTGCTCGGGCGCGGAAACGCCAACGAGGGTGAGCACCAGGGCGAGCGTCACGCGGACGGCGTCGCAAGCGGCCAGACGGGCACGCGAAAGCTCGGGGTCGACGGGACGGCCCTCGCTCGGCAGCACCTGGCAGGCAGCGTAGAAGCTGTGGAAGTCACCGGCGAGTTCCTCGGCAAAGTGGGTCAGACGGAACGGGGCGCGATCGCGAGCACAGCTGGCGATCAGGTCGGTGAGCTCGTTGAGCTTGCGCGAAAGGGCGAGCTCGGTCGGGTCGGTCAGCAGCGAGTAATCGACGTTCTCACCGATGGCCTTGGCGGCAACGGCCTTCATGCCCATCTCGTCGGCCTGCTCGGCGGTAACGTCGGCGGCACGGCGCAGGATGGAGCACACGCGGGCGTGAGCATACTGCACGTAATAGACCGGGTTGGAGTTGTCGCGCTTCTTAACGGCCTCGATGTCGAAGTCGACCATCTGGTTGGAGCTCTTGGAGATGAGCGTGTAGCGAGCGGCATCGGAGCCAACCTCGTCGACGAGCTCCTGAAGGGTCACCATGGTGCCCTTGCGCTTGGACATACGGACGGGCTTGCCGTTACGCAGCAGGTTGACGAGCTGGCCCAGTAGAACCTCGAACTTGCCGGGGTAACCCAGAGCGTCGCAGACGCAGCGGACGCGCTCGATGTAACCGTGGTGGTCGGCGCCCCAGATGTCGATGACGTGGTCGACGCGCTGGAACTTATCCCAGTGATAGGCAACGTCGGAGGCGAAGTAGGTGTACTCGCCGTCGGACTTGATCAGGACGCGGTCCTTGTCATCGCCCAGGTCGGTGGAGCGGAACCACAGGGCGCCGTCCTTGGTGTAGAGGTAGCCCATCTTGTCGAGCTTCTCAAAAGCGCGGTCGACGGCGGAGGTGCCGGCGGTCTCGCCCTCGGTGTCCTTCACATACAGCGAGCGCTCGGAGAACCAACGATCGAAGTCGCAGTTAACGGCATGGCAAAGGTCGCGCATGTTGTCGACCATCTTTACATAGCCGCGCTCGCGGAAGCTCTCCATGCGCTCCTGCGGATCGGCGTTGACCCACTTATCGCCGTCGGTGCGCCAGAACTCGGCGGCCTCGTCGATGATGTAGTCGCCGCCGTAGGAGTCCTTGCCCAGAGTCTCGGCAAAGTTGTCCTGGTACGGATGGGTCTCGGGATGCTCGTCGTTCTCGTCGGCAACAAAGGCGTCGCGGTCGGCGATCAGCAGCTTGTGAGCCTCATCGATATCCACGCCCTGCTTGGCGATGATGTCGGCAAGCTGCATATAGCGCGTGCTGATGGAGTTGCCGAAGGTGTTCATCTGAGAGCCGTGGTCATTGATGTAGAACTCACGCTGGATCTCATAGCCGGCGTGGTCCATAACGCGGCAGAGCGAATCGCCCAGCGCGGCCCAGCGGCCGTGGCCGATGTGCATGGGGCCGACGGGGTTGGCGGAGACGAACTCGACCTGGGTCTTCAGGCCACCACCGACGTTGGACTTAGCGAAGTCCATGCCCTTCTCGCGAGCCTCGCCAAAGATGGCATTCTTGACGGCAACGGAGAGGTAGAAGTTGATGAAGCCAGGGCCTGCGATCTCGACCTTCTCGATCGCGGGGTCCTCGGGCATATGGGCAACGACAGCCTCGGCGATCTTGCGCGGGGCACAGTGAGCCAGCTTGGCGGACTTCAGGGCCATGGTGGAGGTCCACTCGCCATGAGAAGTGTCAGCCGGTCGCTCGATGGCGCAATCGTCAAGTTCAAATGCGGAAAGGTCGCCGGCCTCCTGGGCCGCAGCAAGCGCAGCGCGTACCAGCTCTTCAATCTTCTCGGGCATAGATCCTCCTTGTGTTAAAGCCCCCGAGCTCTTGGTCACTCGTAGGGCAAAAGCCAGAGTTTGTAGCACTCTATCACAAGCGACGGGCACTGTCGCAGGGTAAAGCCAATCGATATTGCATATGCACAAAATTGACTACAGCTTGTATGGAGTCTCTCAAAGATGCCAGTCTGCCTGCAGATTATGCAGGCGTTGAAAATGCATAAAGGTGTGAATGAGCTGCGCCTGTTATCGAATACTCTTACCTATCAGAGTTGTGTGCTTTTCCTGCATAAAGTAAGGGTTTGCGCACGTCAGCGTGTTATTCTAGACATACGTAAATTCGTATAAGTTGGAGGTAGCATGTTCTCAATCGGTCAACACGTCATTCATCCGGGCCAGGGAGTCTGCACCGTCGTCGGTTTTAGGGACGACACACCGCAGCCCATGCTGCTGCTCGAGACCAAGCAGGGACATGCGCAGACGATCCTCATGTACCCCGTGGCGCAGGCCGACCGTTTGCACGCCGCCATCTCGCAGCAAGATGCCGAGCACCTGCTGAGCCACTATGACGAGCTGGAGTGCGACACTTTTACCGAGCGCAACAGTTCACTTGAGGAGACGCACTTTAAGCAGCAGCTCAAGCTGGGCGCGCCCGAGACGGTCCGCGTGGCAAAGACCATGATGCACCGCATTCGCCAGGCCGAGGAAGCCGATAAAAAGCCCAGCTCTTACTATATGCGTGTACTCAAGGAAGCCAAGCGCCGCTCCATCGAGGAGTTCGCCGTGGCATTGGGCGTCACCGAGGAGGCCGCCGAAGCCCGCCTAGCCCAAGCCGCCCTCAACTAACCCATCCGCGCCAAAAACCACCACAAAGGGGACAGGCACCTTTGTGGTGGTTTTTTCGTTCTAGTCGTTCTAGTAGTATTCATTCTTAGCGATACCTGCGAGCACAAGGAGTCTTTTATGGCAGAGCCACTTTCCGCCGGAATCACCCGCGACCGTGCGTTCGAATTGCTCAACGAGCACAATAAGGACCCGTTCCACATCACCCACGGCGAAACGGTCGAGGGCACCATGCGCTACTTTGCGCGCGAGTTCGACCCCGAGAACGAGGAGTTTTGGGGCATCGTCGGTCTGCTGCACGACCTAGATTGGGAGGAGCATGAGGACGACCCCATGAACCACACCATCTATGCGGCCGAGATCCTTGAAGGCGAGGGCGCCTCTCCCGATCTCATTCGCGCCATTCAGACGCACACGTCGGACTTCAACACCTCGCTGCCCAAGCCCGAGCTGCAGATGGAAAAGATCCTGTTTGCCTGCGACGAGCTCACCGGCTTGATCGGTGCTGCCGTCATCATGCGTCCGAGTAAGAGCGTCATGGACTTTACGACCAAGTCGCTCAAGAAGAAGTTCAAGGACAAGCGCTTTGCCGCCGGCTGCTCGCGCGATGTGATTACGCAGGGCGCCGAGATGCTGGGCTGGGAGCTCCCCGAGCTCTTCGACCGTACCATCGCGGCCATGCAGTCCTTCGCCCCCGACCGCGACACCTTCCAGGCCTAACCGCCCACGCCACCTTAAACCGCCACAAAGGGGACAGGCACCTTTGTGGCGGTTTTTCTTGCGCGGTCGTTAGGGGCGGACCTGGCCGGTGCCGCGGAGCTTGTATTTGTAGGTGGTGAGGGCCTCGGCGGCAAAGGGGCCACGGGCGTGGAGCTTTTGGGTCGAGATGCCGATCTCGGCGCCCAGGCCAAACTCGCCGCCGTCGGTGAAGCGCGTGCTGGCGTTGGCGTACACGGCCGAGGCATCGACCGCATCCAGGAAGCGCTCGCAAGCATCCGTGTCCTCGGCAACGATGGCCTCGGAGTGCATCGTGCCGTAGCGGTTGATGTGTGCGATGGCCTCGTCCTCGCTTGCCACGACCTTCACGCTCATCTCGAGCGCCAGGTACTCGCGACCCCAGTCCTCCTCAGTCGCGGCGACGTAGTCATCACCCTCGGCAAGCCCGGCATCGGCGCATGCGGCGCAGGTTGCCTCGTCGCCGTGAATGAGCACGCCGTGGTCATGCAGCACGGCCACGACCGCGGGCAAAAACGCATCGGCCACGGCACGGTCGACCAGCAGCGACTCGGCGGCATTGCACACGCCCACGCGCTGCGTCTTAGCGTTGACGATAATATTGAGCGCTTTATCGAAGTCGGCGGATTCATGCACGTAGATGTGGCAGTTACCCGTGCCCGTCTCGATCACCGGAACGAGCGACTCGCGCACGCAGCGCTGGATCAGGCCCGCACCGCCACGCGGAATGAGCACATCGACGACGCCGCGGAGCTTCATGAGCTCGCCGGTGGCCTCGCGGTCGGTAGACTCGATCATCGACACGGCCTCGCGCGGGAAGCCCTTGGCCTCGAGCGCATCGGCCAGCAGTTCGGCAATCATGGCACACGAGTGATAGGCCAGCGAGCCGCCGCGCAGAATGCAGGCGTTGCCGGTGCGGATGCAGATGCCCGCGGCGTCGGCCGTCACGTTGGGGCGCGCCTCGTACACCATGGCGACCAGGCCCAACGGCACGCTCACGCGGGTGAGGTCCACGCCGCTTGCGAGCACGCGGTGGTCGAGCACGCGGCCGACAGAATCGGGCAGCTCGGCGAGCTTCTCCAGGCCGGCGACCATACCCTCAACGCGCTCGGGCGTCAGCAGCAGACGGTCGAGGAGCCCCGCCGAGGTCCCCGCATCGCGCGCGGCGGACATATCGAGCTCGTTGGCGGCGACGATGGAGTCGATACCGTTGCGCAGCGCTGCGGCCATGGCGCGCACGGCCTCCTGGCGCTGCTCGTCGCTCGCCGTGGCAAGCGAGGCCGACGCTGCCTTAGCGGCAACGGCAAGATCGTGGACATACGTGGCTATATCGACCGACATGGGCGGCCCTTTCTCCTAGAAGTTTGCAACCATGGTAGCCGATTTGCGCATGACCCCGCCCGCGGCGGTAGAATTGGTCAACCCGAAACACCGCAACGAACGGAAGACTCACATGGCCCTCATCACTTCGTACCACGTCCCCGGCCTGTATGTCGAGGACCACAGCATCGACGTCCCCCTCGACTGGCGCGGCCTGGAGCCGATGCTCCTGGCCGTCGGCAGCACCATGCGCCGCGGCGCTATACCGACACCCATCGCCGGCGCGCCCGAGAGCATCAAGCTCTTCTACCGCGTGGTTTGCGCACCCGACCGCATCAACGACGACCTGCCGCTCCTTCTCTTTTTGCAGGGTGGCCCCGGTGGCGAGAGCCCGCGTCCGCTGTCGCCCACAAGCGATGGCTGGATCGAAGAGGCCGTCAAGCATTTCCGCGTCGTGCTGCCCGACCAGCGCGGTACCGGGCGCAGCAGCTGTGTAGACGGGCGCACGATTGCCGCACTGGGCGAGCGCGCCGAGGCGGCCGGCTCCGATGCTGCCCGCTCGCAGGCGGACTTCCTCAAGCGCCACCTCGCCAGCTCCATCGTGCGCGATTTTGAGTACCTGCGCCTGGTGGGCTTTGGCGGCAGGCCCTGGGTCACGCTCGGGCAGAGCTACGGCGGCTTTTTGACGCTGAGCTACCTGTCGCTCTTCCCCGAGGGCGTGGCGGCAAGCTTTACCTGCGGCGGCATCCCCCACGTACCGGCGAGCGCAAGCGAGGTCTACGCGCACACCTTCCCGCGCATGGCCGCCAAGACGCAGCAGTATTACAACCGCTACCCCGCCGACGTCGAGCGCGTGGCGGCCCTGGCAGATGCCCTCGAGGAGCAAAAGCCCGTGCTACCCGACGGCTCGCCGATGACGGTCGAACGCCTACAGCTCATGGGCAGCGACTTTGGCATGAAGCCGAGCTTTGAGCGCATGCATTGGATTATCGATCATGCTTTTGTTGACGGCGACGGCACGCTGGCCTGCGGCGCCTCGGTATCTGACAGCTTTTTGATGCGCGCCTTCGAGCGCACCAACACGCGTACAAACCCGCTGTACTGGACACTGCAGGAGTTCATCTACGCCGACGGCGACACAATGCCCATTCGCTGGGCCGCGGCAGAGGAGAAGGCCCATCGCGCCGAGTTCGACACCCTCGCGCGCCCGCTCATGTTTACCGGCGAGGCCATGTTCCCGTGGATGTTCGAGCAGATGCCCGAGCTTAAGCCGTTTAAGCCCGCCATGGACCTGCTGATGGAAGACACCAGCTGGGACAAGATCTACGACCCGCAGCGACTGGCGTGCAACGAGGTGCCCCTGCAGGCCGCGGTGTACTTCGATGACATGTACGTGGACTCGGGCATGCAGCTCGATACGCTCAGTCGCGTGGGCAACTCGCATGCCTGGGTGACCAACGAGTTCGAGCACGACGGCTTGCACGGCAGCGTGGTGTTCAAGCACCTCTTCGACGAAGCCCTCAACCGCGGAGACCTGCGCCAGATCTTCTAGCAAAGGAGTGTCCCAAAGTGCCGGCACATAAGGAACGTCCCCAAGTGCCGGAAAAGGAGAGGCAGCACTGCTGGCAAAACGAGCCGCAGCGCTGCCTCTCTTTATGCAAACACTATCAAGTTGTCCCTATGGATCGCGGGCTTCTCGGCCAGGTCTGCCAGCAGGCGGTTGCTGGCGATCTGGTCCTGGCGGCGGCCGGCGGCAAGTTCCAGCACGTCCGAATCGGCCTCGGCGATACCGCGGGCGACGACCATACCTCTCGGATCGCACACATCGAGCACATCGCCCTCGGCAAACTGGCCATCAACCTCGCGAATACCCACCGCAAGCAGGGAAGAGCCACGGCTGACCAGCGCCTTCGCAGCACCGTCATCAACCGCCACCGAGCCGTGGGCCTTGTCGCCCAGCGCGATCCACAGTTTGCGGGGTGCGATGTCCAGGCGCTCCGCCGGCGGATCGAACAGGGTTCCCACGCTCTCGCCGCGGGCGAGACGCACGAGGGCATCGGGCTCCTCGCCCGAGCAAATCACGCTCTGAATGCCCGCGGTCATGAGAATGCGGCTCGCGCGAATCTTGGTGATCATGCCGCCCGTGCCCACCGAAGTCGAAGAATCGCCTGCCGAGGCGATAATCTTGGCATCGATCTTATGCACGACCGGGACAAACTCGGCCGTCGGATCCTCATGCGGATTGGCGGTGTAGAGGCCGTCGATGTCCGAAAGCGTCACGCACAGATCGGCAGAAACCAGGCAGCTCACGAGCGCCGCCAGCGTGTCGTTGTCGCCAAACTTGATCTCGTCGACGGTGACGGTATCGTTCTCGTTGACGACCGGCACCACGCCCAGCTCAACCAGGCGCAGCAGGGCGTCGCGCGCGTGCAGGTAGGACGTGCGGCGGGCCGTATCGTGGCGCGTGAGCAGCACGAGCGAGGTGAGCAGGTCGCGCGCATGGAACTCCTCGTCGTAGGCCGACGAGATGATGCACTGGCCGGCCGAGGCGCAGGCCTGCAGGCTCGGCAGGTCGCCGACCGGCTTGCGGTCGAAACCCAACACGGGATAGCCACAGGCGATAGCGCCCGAGCTCACCACGACCAGACGCCAGCCGAGCTTGCGCAGCGCTGCGGCCTGATCGGCAAGTCCGCCGATAAAGGCGCGGTTGACCTTGCCATCGGCACCCACCACCGTGGACGAACCGATCTTTACCACCATCGTTTTATAAGAAGTCGTCATACGTCAAACCAATCAACTGTTCAGCGAACGGCCGAGCTGGCGGCCAAGGGAGCGTGACTCGCCCCTACCGCCCAAGGAATTAGTGAGCCCAGGGGAAAGCCGAGGCCGCGGCCATGTTCTTGCGCACGAGCTCGTCGCGCACCTGAGCCAGGCCCTGCTCCATGCCCACAACATAGGTCTGCGGGTACAGGAAGCGCTTGAAAGCTGTGTCCAGATGATCGAGCGCCCAAGCACAGCGCTCGCGCGCGTCCTGGATGCTCTCACGCGGAGCCACCGCACTGCCATCGCGCACGATCGGCACCAGCAGCTCGCGATACTCAAGTTCGGACACGTCGGTCACCAGGGCGGCATCATTCACGGCCACGAGGGTATTGCCGCGCGCGGCGCCCTCCCCCGCCAGATGGTCCTCGTCGTAGATCATGTCGCAGACCGGGCCGCCAAAGCCGTCGTAATAACGGCGCACGCGTTGCACACCCGGGATCGTGCGCTTGTAGGGCTGCTCGGAGAGCTTGACCACCGGCGTCCATGGATCTGCCTCGCTCGCACGGCGGGCGGAAAGCTTGTACACGCCGCCCAGCGCCGGCTGGTCATAGCAGGTCGCGAGCTTGGTACCCACGCCAAAGCTGTCGATGGGCGCGCCCTGGTCGAGCAGCGACTGAATCGTGTACTCATCAAGATCGTTGGAAACCGAGATCCCCACATAGGGCAGGCCCTCAGCATCAAAACGGCCGCGGACATACTTGGACAGCTTGGCGAGGTCGCCCGAGTCGATGCGAATAGCCGACAGGCGCTCGCCCACCGCCTCCATCTCCTTGGCAACCGTAATGGCATGCTCGCAGCCCTCGCGCACATCGTAGGTGTCGATGAGCAGCGTACAGTTCTTGGGGCTCGACTTGGCAAATGCGCGGAAGGCCTCGAGCTCGGAATCGAAGCTCATCACCCAGCTGTGCGCATGCGTGCCAAAGACGGGAATACCGTAGCGGCGGCCGGCGAGCACATTGGACGTAGAGGAGCAGCCGGCAACGTAGCTCGCGCGCGCAACAGCCAGGCCGCCATCGGGACCCTGGGCTCGGCGCAGGCCAAACTCCGCCACGGGGCGACCGTCGGCGGCGAGCACCACGCGCGCCGTCTTGGTGGCGACAAGCGTCTGGAACCCGACGATGTTGAGCAGCGCCGTCTCGAGCAGCTGGCACTCCAGCGCGGGGCCGGTGACGCGCACCATGGGCTCGCGCGGAAAGACGAGCTCGCCCTCGGGCACGGCGTCGATGTTTACATGCGCACGAAAATCGCGCAGGTAGTCGAGGAACGCAGGCTTAAACATCGCGCCGCCGGCCGGGGCCTGGAGCGAGGCGAGGTAGTCGATGTCCTCGGGCGTAAAGCGCAGATTCTCGACCAGCTCGGGCAGTTCGGCGGTGCCGCACATGACGGCATAGGCACTGCCAAAGGGATGGTCGCGGTAAAACGCGGTAAAACAACCCTGCTCATTGGCCTTGCCGCTCTCCCACAGGCCCTGGGCCATAGTGAGCTCGTACAGATCGGTGAGCATTGCAATGTCGGTGGGATGCGAGATGTCGGTCAAAGCCATGGGGCGACCTTTCGGATGTGTGGTACAGAATTTGAGGGTTAGACGAGAGCAGAGGATGCGGACATGACGCCCGATGCAAATCGGTTAGAGCAGGCCCATGCTGGTCAGGATCGTGTAGCCCATAAAGATGACAAACGCGATGAGGGCAAGGACAATGATGATTTTTTGAGCCGGCGCCATGCCAGGGATCTCGTTCTCGCCCGTAGGCTCCTTGGAGGTAACCATGCGCTGGGCAAAGGTCATCTCGTCACGGCTCGACTTGGGCTCGTCGGACTTGGGACGAGCGGCCTTTTTAGGCTGAGGTTTGGGCGCGGCAGGTGCAGGCTTCGCAGCAGCGGGCTTGGGTGCAGGCGCGGGCGCCGATGCGGATGCGGCGTTCGCGGCGACCTCCTCGGCCTTCGCACGCTCGGCACGCAGGGCAGCCAGCTCCTCACGCTCGCGACGGGCCTCTTCCCGAGCCTCGCGGCGGGCCTTCTCGGCGCGGAGCTCTTCCAACTCAGCGCGCTCCTCGTCGGACAATGGTTGGGACTCAAGCTCGGCCATGGTACAGCCCTTTCTTTTAAAAAAAGCCGCCGACACAATGTCAGCGGCTTATCAAATCCAAGGGTGGAGACGAAGGGAGTCGAACCCTCGGCCTCTGCCATGCGACGGCAGCGCTCTCCCAACTGAGCTACGTCCCCAGGACAAGTCGATATTTTACCTACGGCTCGCCAACTGTCAACGCCCAATAACCAGTCTTTTTGGGACGGAGCTTTTTTGACTACCATTCGCCCGATGATTTTTTAATCCCCGTCCCAGAAAAATCATCGACGAACGCACTACTTTGCGCTGGTGAGGACGCCGGTGGTGTCGAAGGCCGGGGTGAAGCTCTCGTCTACCGCGCCGCCCTCTTGCCAGAACATCGTCGTAAAGCCCAAGTCGTCGGCATGGTCGAGCACCTGCTCGTACTCCTCGCGCGTCACAGCGCGCGCCAGGTCGCCGCCCTGTTCGCGCATGAGGGCATTAGGCGTGTATTGGTTCATGACCGAGATCGGCACGTCGCCCACCGTCTGCCACACCAGGTCCAGCACGCGGCATGAATCGTCTGCATGTCCCGGCAGCACCAGATGGCGCACGATGATGCCGCGCTTCATGAGCCCGTCGTCATCCACCAACTCTCCCCCGCGGCGATCGATCTCGCGCGCCATCTGGGCCAGACCCGACACGGCCACGCGCGGGTAGTCCTTAATATGAGAAAGCGACTGCGCAAGCCCGGCATCGGCATATTTAAAGTCGGTGAGCCACACATCGACCAGGTCGCCCAGCGCCGCCACGGCACTCGCGCGCTCGTAACCACTCGTGTTGTAGACGATCGGGATGACCAGCCCGCGCGTCCGTGCCGCGGCGATCGCAGCAGGCAACAGGTGCGCATAGTGCGTCGCCGTCACCAAATTGATGTTGTTGGCACCCTGGTCCTGCAGCTCCAGCATAATCTCGACCAGGCGCTCAGGCGAAATCTCAAGGCCAAAATTGCCGGTCGAGATCTCGTGGTTCTGGCAGTAGATACATTTAAGCGAGCAACCGCTAAAGAAGATCGTGCCCGAACCGGCCTCGCCCGAGATAGGCGGCTCCTCCCACATATGAAGCGCGGCGCGGGCCACCTTGAGCGTGTCGTTAGCACCGCATACGCCGTGCGCGCCCTCATCGCGCGCCGCACCGCAACGGCGCGGACACAAATGGCAGGCGGGCGAAAAAAGTTCGGTCAACGACATCGGCATAAAAAAATGCTCCAAAACAACGATTCAGCAGCTCAAACGTAAAGGGCCAGACCGGGTAGACGGCTCCGTCCCTAAGGCGCCGTAATCGTCCGACACGATTTTTGTAATGTCAAGACTGAAATCGATAAAGTGCCGCTTTATGATGTAGGTATTCCGCCCCCCGCGGAGCAACTGGGTGAACCGTCGCGTTTATTTAGGGAGCCCACACAGTCGTACCTAGTACAGGTATCCTTCGTTGTTAAGGACGCTGGAACAGTCGATGAGGGCACCCACCTGTTTTAGGTGGGTTCATTTTCGTAACGTGGGGGGTGGTTTTCTTTTGCCGAAAATCACCATTACAGTCCATATGGATCCCCGCCGGCATCCCGACAAGCCATCGACAACATCCCAATATCTGGTATGCGCGTGATAATCGCACGGTGCAAACCTCCGCACCCCCCTCGGTCGAGTATCATGGGACAGCTATGCCATTTCCGCGTAGCAACCTTTGACCTTTTCCTTCGACGCTTGGCGGTTTTTAGATTCATGGCTTCATCCCCGAGCTACATACCGTACCTATGCGTGGCAGCGGCGGCCTTTATCACGACCTTCCTCGCGGTGCCCCTGGTCAAGCGCTTGGCAATTAAGCTCGATGCCGTCGACTATCCTTCTAAGCGCCGCATCAACACCAAGCCCATCCCGCGTTTGGGCGGAACGGCGGTGTTTTTGGGCCTGGTCGTTGCCTGCATTGTGCAAATCCTAGGCACCTGGTACCTGGGCTGGCCGCCCGTTTTGGTGCCGCACCCGCGCCTTCACATTAGCTATCCCATGCTGGCGCTCTCCTTTACCGTCATCTTTGCGACCGGCGCTATCGACGACGTCTTCCAGCTCAAGCCCAAGCAAAAGCTGGCCGGACAGGTCCTCGCCGCGCTTATCGCCTGCATGGGCGGCCTAAAAATCGGCGTCATCGTCAACCCGTTTGCCCCCGGCGAAATCATGCTCGGATGGCTCGCCTACCCCATCACCGTGATCTATCTGGTGGCATTCACCAACATCATTAACCTCATCGACGGCCTTGACGGCCTGGCGACGGGTATCTGCGGCATCGCGTCGTTCACCATGTTTTCGATGGCCGTTCTCTCGGGCCGCATCGACGCCGCCGCGCTCTCCATTGCGCTCTTTGGCGCCTGTCTGGCCTTTTTGCGCTACAACTTCAACCCCGCAAGCATCTTCTTGGGCGACTCGGGGTCGCTGCTTCTGGGCTTTGCGCTGGGCTCCATCTCGCTGCTCAACGTGAGCCGCACCGCCGCACTCACCTCGCTTATCATCCCGCTCATCGTTGCCGGCGTGCCTATCATCGACACGTTTAGCGCCATCGTGCGCCGCAAGCGCGCCCACATTAGCATCGGGCAGGCCGACAAGGGCCACATCCACCACCGCCTGATCCAAGAAGGCTACAACCAAAAACAGGCTGTGCTGCTCATCTATGCCTGGTGCATTATGCTTTCGGCCGGCGCCGCCGCGATTAACCAGGTCGAGGTGCCCATGCGCGTGCTCATCTTTACCGTGCTCGCCATTGGCTCGGCGGCCTTTGCCAAGCATCTACATCTGTTTGAGCCCGTACTGCGCCACCATTACAACAAGCGCACGCACGAGGACGAGCTGGTCACCCCCGACGACCCCGCTTTTAAGCAGGAGGAGCAGGCAGCCGAGGAGCGCAAAGAAGAGCGCCACCACAAGCTCTAGGGCAAGCTGCCAAGGATGTGCCAAGGCACCGTTGGCCAAGCGCGGCCGCGCCGCACCCACCGCACAAGCCACCCCTCTCC